>JBAZUN010000154.1:0-11128 GCA_041661365.1 Candidatus Latescibacterota bacterium | reverse complement strand
AACGGACTCACGACGCCTTCCGCCGCTCTCTGATCCGCGCCGCCTTCCCCTTGCGGCCCCGCAGGTAGAACAGGCGGGCCTGGCGAACCCGGCCGTGCCGGATGTTCTCGATCCGGGCGATCCGCGGCGAGTGGACCGGGAAGATCCGCTCCACGGCGACGCCCTGGCTGATCTTGCGCACCGTGACCGTTTCCTGGATGCCGGCCCCCCGGCGCTGGATCACGTTCCCCTCGAAGATCTGGATCCGCTCCTTCTCGCCCTCGATCACCCGCACGTGGACGCGCAGGGTGTCTCCCGAGGCGAACGGAGGAAGGTTGGTCTTGATCTGGTCCGAGGTGAGTTCCCGCATGACGCTCATGTCCATCTCGCTGACCTCTTCGTCGTTAGGTTGTTCCTTATTCCCGTCATTCCCGTCGATCCGGCGGTGGTCCCGCGGTCGCCGACCACCGGGCCACCAGGGTCCGTTCCTCTTCGTCCAGGTCCAAGCCCGGCAGCAGGTCCGGTCGCCGCTCGAAGGTCCGCCTCAGGGCCTCGCGCCGGCGCCAGCGGCTCACCTCCTGGTGGTCGCCGCTGACCAGTACCTGGGGGACCGGTTCGCCGAGGGCCTCGACCGGCCGGGTGTACCACGGGCAGTCGAGGAGTCCCTCCTGGAACGAGTCCTCCAGGGCCGAGGCGAAGTTGCCCAGCACCCCCGGGATCAGCCGGGTGACGGCGTCGATCAGGACCAGGGCCGCCGGCTCACCGCCGGTGAGGACGTAGTCCCCGATCGAGATCTCCTGGTCGATGCATTGCCGGCGGAACCGCTCGTCGACCCCCTTGTAGTGACCGCACAGCAGGACCAGGTGCGGCCGGAGCGACAGCCGGACGGCCAACCGCTGGTCGAGCCGCTCGCCGTCGGCGGTCAGGTACACGCTGTGCCCCCGGGCCAAGTCCAGGGCTTCCCACGCCCGCCGGAGCGGCTCGGCCTTGAGCACCATCCCGCCGCCGCCGCCGTACGGGGTATCGTCGACCGACCGGTGCGGGTCGTCGGCGTGGTCCCGCAGGTCGTGCACCGCGACCTCGAGCAGCCCCTGACGCCGGGCCCTGGCCAGGATGCTGCAGTCCAGCGGCGCAGGGAAAAACTCGGGGAAGAGGGTGACGACGTCGATCCTCATCCCGGCTTTAGAGTCGCGTCCGAGAAATATCTTGGCATTCACGGGCCGATCCATCCCGGCCAGCGTCGTTGCACTCACTTCCTGTATCTTCTTGTCGATACGGGGCGTTCGCGCGCCTAGCTGACCGGGCGCCTCGGCCCGCTCGGTGACACAACTTATTTCTCGGATGCGACATCTAGCAGCTCGCCCACTCCCCGCACCAGGAGCTTCTTCCGGGCCACGTCCACCATCACGACGAAGTCGCCGATCGCCGGCACCAGGAACTCGCCCCGCTCGCCGACCACGAGGTAGGCGTCGGTGGTCGGCAGGTGGTGCACCTCGGCAACCCGGCCCAGGATGCTGCCGTACTCGTCCTCGACCTGACAGCCGATCAGGTCGAACTCGTAGTAGGAGCCCGGCGGCAGGGGAGGCACCTCCTCGGGAGCCACGGTGACATATCCCCCGACCAGCAGCTCCCGGGCCTCCTCAGGGGTGTCGACCCCGTCGAACTTGAGCAGGACTCCCGGCTGCTCGACGCGCCAACTGGCCAGACGGAAGGCGCGCTCGGGCCGGCCCGACTTCTGGACCACGACCTCGGTCAGCCGGTCGAACCGGCCCAGGTCATGGGTCAGCGGCTCGGCCTTCACCTCGCCCCGCACCCCCTTGGCCCGATGCACGTAGGCCACCGCCACGCGGTCGGCCCCCGGTCCGCTCGCGGGACCGGCATGCCCGGTAGACAAGGGCGCGTGTTACCCCTGGGTCGCCGGAGCGGCTTCCGCGGCTCCCTGGTCACCGCCCGGCACGGCCACGGCAGCGGCCAGCTTGCGGCGACGGGCCGGCTTGGCCTTGCTCAGGGCATCGGGCCGCACCTTCCCCTCGATCCCCTTCCAGCGGGCCAGGAGCCCCTGGCTGCGGAAGAGGGCCTCGACCGTTCCGGTCATCTGGGCGCCCCGGTTCAGCCAGTTCAGGGCCGCCTCCTCGTCGATCGCCACGCGGGCGTGCAGGGGGTCGTAGGTGCCGACCAGGTCCAGGGCCGAGCCCTGCTGGCCCGTCTTCACGTCGGCCACGACGATCCGGTAGAAGGGCTGCTTGTTCTTACCCAGCCTCGTCAACCGCAGTTTGACCAATCCTCGCTCCTTCTCGAAGGGTGTCTCCCGCCGGGGGGTCAGCCGCCGAACGGGATCCGGACCTTCCCCCTTCCAGGGCGGGTCCGGCTCATCTGCTTCATCATCCGCTGCATCAGTTGGAACTGCTTCACCAGGCGGTTCACGTCCTGGACCGTGGTGCCGCTCCCCCGGGCGATGCGCCGCCGGCGGCTGCCGTTGAGGAGCTGGGGCTGCCGCCGCTCCTGCCGGGTCATCGAGCCGATGATCGCCTCGGTCTGCTTGAAGGCGCCGTCGTCGATCTGGACCCCGCGCAACGCCTTGCTGGCCCCGGGGATCATCCCCAGCAACTGGTCGAGCGGCCCCATCCGCTTGACCGCCTGGAGCTGCTCGATGAAGTCGTCGAAGGTGAACTCCTCGCGACGCAGCCGCTCCTCGAGCCGGTCAACCTGCTCCCGCTCCATGGCCTGCTCGGCCCGCTCGACGAGCGAGAGGACGTCCCCCATCCCCAGGATCCGGGAGGCCATCCGGTCGGGGTGAAAGGCCTCCAGGTCCTGCGGCTTGTCGCCGGTGCCGAGGAACTTGATCGGCTTCCCGGTGACCTCGCGGATCGACAGGGCCGCGCCACCGCGCGCGTCCCCGTCCATCTTGGTCAGCACCACGCCGGTGAAGGCCAGCCGCTCGTGGAACCTCCGGGCGGTCTCCACCGCGTCCTGCCCCAGCATCCCGTCGGCGACGAAGAGGATCTCGTGCGGGCTGGTGGCCTCGCGGATCCGCACCAGCTCGTCCATCATCTCCTCGTCGATGCTCAGCCGTCCCGCGGTGTCCAGGATGACCACCGAGCGGTTGGTGCGCCGACCCTCGTCGACCCCCTGGCGGCAGATGGCCACCGGGTCGCTCCCCGCCGGTTGGCTGTAGACCGGTACCTGGATCGCCGCGCCCAGGGTCTGCAACTGCTCGACCGCGGCCGGCCGGTACACGTCGGCCGCCACCAGCAGGGCCGGCCGCCCGTGGCCGCGGAACTGCAGGGCCAGCTTCCCGCCGATCGTGGTCTTGCCGCACCCCTGCAGGCCGACCAGCATGATCACCGTCGGCGGCAGATCGGCCAGCCGCAGCGGCTGACTCTCCCGCCCGAGCAGCGCCACGAGCTCGTCGTGGACGATCTTGATCATCTGCTGGCCGGGCGTCAGGCTCTTCAGCACGTTCCGGCCGAGGGCCTCGTCCTTCACCCGCTGGATGAAGGCCTTGGCCACCCCGAACTGGACGTCCGCCTCCAGCAGGGAACGCCGGATCTCGCGCAGGGCGTCGTCGATGTTCCGCTCGGTGATCTTGCCCTGACCGCGGAGCCGGCGGAAGACCTCGTCGAAGCGCTCCGACAGCCGTTCGAACATCGCCCCGTACCGGTGTCAGAAGGGGGAGCGCGGCACCCGGAAACCACGAAAGAACATAAAATATAGGCCGACCCTCGGGGAACGGCAATAGCCGGCCTTCCGGCTGGGATCACCCCCTCAGGGCGCGCAGAGCCGCGCCTGGATCCGGGGACCGGAAGACGGCTGAGCCGGCCACCAGCACGGTGGCCCCGGCCTGGCGGCAGGTGCGCGCGGTCTCGGGGTTGATCCCCCCGTCGACCTGGATCGCCGTTCCCAACCCCCGGCGGTCGAGCTCGGTCCGCAGGTCGTGGATCTTGGCCACTGCGGCGGGCTGGAAGACCTGGCCGCCGAACCCCGGCTCCACCGACATCACCAGGACCATCTCCACCCGATCGAGGAAGGGGAACAGCCGGTCGGCCGGGGTGGCCGGGTTGATGACCAGGCCGCAGGCCAGGCCCAGGGCGTGCACCGCGTCGATGAGGGGCAGAGGATCGGGGCAGACCTCCAGGTGGAGGGTCAGGGAATCCGATCCCGCGTCGCGAAAGGCGCTCAGGTACCGCTCCGGGGCCGCGATCATCAGGTGGGTGTCGAGGGGGAGCCGGGTCACCCGGCGCACGGCCTCGACCACCGGCAGGCCGAAGCTGAGGTTGGGGACGAAGTGGCCGTCCATGACGTCGAGGTGGAGCAGGTCGGCGCCGGCCTCCTCGACCAGGGCGATCTGCTCGGCCAGCCGCGCGAAGTCGGCGGCCAGGAGGGAGGGCGCGATCCGGATCGCCGGTCCGCTCACGGGGTGTCCTCCCCGGCCCTGACCGGGCGCTCCGCGGCCGGAGGGGTGTCCTGCCGCACGCTGACCACCAGGTCGACCGGAGACCGGGGCAGGATCCCCTCGCCGGCGGCCGGCGACTGCGACAGCACCGTGCCGGCCGGGTGCTCGTTGTCCAACTGATTGGCGATCTGTCCCGGAACCATCTCGTATTTCCTCAGGGTGTCCTCGACCTGCTCGATGGCCAGGCCGACGAGGTTGGGCACCGGCTTGGGGACCGACGACGGCCCACTGCTGATCTCGAGGTCGATGAGGGTGCCGCGGGGCAGACGGGTTCCCGGCGACGGGGTGGCCCTGACCACGGCCCCGGCGGCGTACCGGTCCGACGAGACGTAGATGACCTCGCCCAGGGCGAGCTGGCCGGACTCGAGCTGGAGCTGGGCGTCGCGCAGGCTTTTGCCCCGGACCTCGGGCACGGCGTAGTACCGGCGCCCCTTGCTGACGCTGACCGAGATCCGCCGGCCCTTGCGGATCTGCTGCCCCGGCGGGGGATCCTGCTCGACGATGGTCCCGGCCGCCAGGCTCTCGTGGTACACGCTGTCCTTCACCGTCAGCCACAGCCCCCAGCGCTCCAGCCCGGTCCGGGCCTGGACCGCGGACATCCCGCGCAACTGCGGCACCCGGACCCGGGGGTTGGCCACCAGCCGGGGCATGACGAACTCGTCGAGCACGGCCAGGAACAGCAGCAGGCTGCCCAGGGCCACGCCGGCCACCAGGCCGAGGTGGGCCAGCCGCGTCCTCATGGCGTCTCCCGGCGGAGGCGGGCCGCGAAGCAGCCGTCCCCCGGCTCCCGCCCCGGGAGGGTCTGGACGAACCGCCCGGCCCAGGCCCGATCGGGGAAGCGTTCGGAGGCCGGTTCCAGCCGGGCCTCGGGGGTTGCGGACAGGAAGCGCTCGACCAGCTCGGCGTTCTCCTCGGCCTCCAGGCTGCAGGTGCTGTAGACCAGCACGCCTCCCGGCCGCAGGGCCGCGAAGGCGCTGGCCAGGATGGCCTCCTGGCGGGCCACCAGATCGGGGAGCTGCTCCGGGTGCCGGTGCCAGCGGGCATCGGGATGGCGCCCCAGGACCCCGGTGGCGCTGCAGGGGACGTCGGCCAGCACCCGGTCGAACCCCGGGTGCCCCGGAGCCGGCAGGGCGGGCCGCCGGGCGTCCTGGGCCACGAGCCGCAGGCCGGTCAGACCGAGCCGGACCGCGTTCTGCCGCAGCCCGGTGAGTCGGCTCGGGGAGAGGTCAGCCGCGACCAGGAGTCCCGTGCTTCCCAGGGCCGCGGCGAGCTGGGCCGTCTTCCCCCCCGGCGCGGCGCACAGATCCAGGACGTGCTCCCCGCGTTCCGGCGCCAGCAAGACCGCCGGGATGACGGCGTTGAGATCCTGCACCAGAAAAAGACCGCCGGTGCAGGCCTCGGAGTGCAGGAAGGTCTCGGCGTCGGTCGCGATAAAGGAGCCGGGGATCGGTCCGGCCGCCTGCAGCGTACTGCCTGCCAAGATCACGGCAGCCTCCACCGCGACCGTGCGCGCTGGGTTGTACCGGACGCAGAGCGGGGCCTCCTCGTTGTTCGCCCGGAGGATCGCCTCGGTCTGTTCCAGGCCCCAGCGGGACAGCCAGCGGGCGATCAGCCACTCGGGATGGGAATGCCGGCAGGCCAGGTGGGCCACCGGGTCGCGCTCGAGCGGCGGGTATTCGAGCCGGTCGTACTCCCGCTGAGCCCGTCGCAGGACCGCGTTGACCAGCCCGGCCGCGCCGGCGTGGGCGAACCGCTTGGCCAGCTCCACCGAGGTGTGGACCGCGGCCCGGGCCGGCACCCGGTCGAGCCAGAACAACTGGTAGAGGCCCAGGCGCAGGGCCTGACGGACCCAGGGGGACAGCTCGTCCACCGGCCGCGAGGAGAAGCGACCGGCCATCCAGTCGAGCCGCTGCCGCCAGCGGAGGCAGCCCAAGGTGAGCTGGCGGGCCAGCCGGACGTCCCGGCGGTCGAGACCGGTCCCCAGGCCGGTCCCCTGGTCGAGCTGGGCCAGGAGCGGGTCCAGGGGACGGGTTTCGTCCTCGGCGGCCTGGAGGAGGCGCAGGGCCGCGGTGCGCGCCGGATCCGCTAGATTTGGAGACGGGCGCGACATCGGGTCAGCGCGCCAGGGTCATGGAGCGCACCGCCTGCCAGGTGGCCGTGTGCGCCCGACAGAGGTAGACCCCGCTGGCGGAGAGCCGACCCTGGTCGTCGCGGCCGTCCCACGACAGGTGCAGCAGGCCCGCCGGAGCCGGACCGGCGTGCAGTCGGGCCACCGGTCGAGCGAGGAGATCCAGCACCTCGACCACCAGCTCGGTCCCCTGGGCCGGCACGGTCACCGGGATGACGGTGGTGGCGTTGAACGGGTTGGGGTAGCACGGTCCGAGGGTCGGCTTCCCGGGCAGGACGGCGGTCTCGACCTCGGTCACGGCGGTCGGGACGCCGGTCCAGGTCAGCCTGGCCGCGTCGCAGTAGGGTTGGCCGGCGACCTCGCCGCAGGCGGTCACCTCGAGCGCGCCGTTCCCGAGCAGGGCCCCGGGAGCGGCGTCGAAGAGGAGCACGGTCTCACCGCGGTCGTCGGTCTCCGAGCCGCCGAGGAGGGTGTCGCCGGGATCGATCGGCTGCGGCCCCTCGGCGGTGAGCACCCAGATCGGGCCGGTGCCCCGGTTGTCCAGGGTCCAGGTGATCCGCTGGCCGGTCCGGAAGGTCCCGTCGTCGAGGAGGCGGGCGTTGAGGAACAGCTCGCCGCTGCTCTCGTCGTACTGGCTGGCGCTGGCCTCGCTCGAGAACCCCGCCGCGGCAGCGCGGGGCCGCAGGAAGAGCCCCCGCGAGACCGGCTGGTCGCTGTCGTCGCAGTAATTGGCCAGCACCATCAGGCCCGGGACCGCCAGGGTATCCCGCTCGCTGGAGGAGGGGCCCAGCGACACCGTCTCCAGCCGGATCTCGGCCGGATTGTCGGCGGTGATCCCCTCGGCCAGGGTCAGCCCGAACCGGGCCAGGATCCCCTCGCCCTCGATCCCGGTCCCGAAGGTCGCCATCCCGAACTCGGCCCGGTTCCCGTCGACCAGCGGTGGTCCGGGGATGATGAACCCCTGCTGGTCGGTGGTGCCGGTTACGGAGGCCACCGCGTCCTCGGGCTGCCAGGAGAGCACCATCTTCACCTGGCGGACCTGGCTCATACCGCGGGCGGCCACGAAGAAGTCCAGCAGGTCCCCGGCTTCCAGGCCGCAGGGAGGGCTGGCCACGGCCAGACCAAGCTCGACCCCGGCGTTGACGCCGGCCCGCGCCGCCGGTGGTCCGGCGAATACCAGCAGGAGCAGGAAGGGGAGGCAGCGTGGAGCGGCCATGCAACGGCTCCGAAGGCGGGCGGGGGACCGGAACGTCGAGGGAGGAGAACGTCCCTGGCAAGGGGGAGAATCTAACCAACCCCCGGGCCGCGGCAAGCAGGCCGGACCCTTGACGGTCACCGCGGCGCCCGCCTATATTCGGCCGCCCGTCCCTACCGCCCCGTTCCCTCACCAACACGCCGGCCGACGATGCGTCTCTACCCGCTCTGGGAGATCCGGCACGACGCGGAGTACACCTCGCCCCTGGAGGCCCTGCTGACCGTGCGGGGTCTGCGGCCCGAGGACCTGGAGATCGGTGTCGAGGCCCTGCATCCCCCGGAGCTCATGGCCGACATGGATGTCGGCGTGGCTCGCCTGGTCCAGGCCGTGCGGCGAGGCGAGCAGATCGTCGTCTTCGGCGACTACGACGTCGACGGGGTTACCAGCACGGTTCTCATGCTGGAGTCCCTGGAGCGGATGGGGGCACGGTGCGGCTACCTCCTCCCGGACCGGAACACCGAGGGGTACGGGCTGAAGCCGGCCGGGGTGACCCGGGCGCTCGAGATGGGGGCCCAGCTCGTGGTCACGGTGGACAACGGGATCTCGGCCTTCGAGGCCCTTGACCTGGCCACCGGTCACGGTCTCGACGTGGTCGTCACCGACCACCATCACCAGCTCGACCGTCTCCCCGCGGCGGTCGCGGTCATCGACCCCAACCGCCGGGACTGCCCCTACCCATACAAGGGCCTGGCCGGGGTCGGCGTGGCCTTCAAGGTAGTGCAGGCCCTCGCCCGGGAGCTGCTCGGGGAAGCGGAGCGGCGGACCCACCTCAACCGCGTGCTCGACCTGGTGGCGCTGGGCACGGTGGCCGACGTGATGCCGGTCCTCGGCGAGAACCGGGTGCTGATCCAGGGCGGCCTCCGGATGCTGGAGCGGGCCGAGCGACCCGGGCTCCGCCAGCTCAAGGCGATCGCCGGGTACACCGACCGTTCGGTGACCACCACGGCCCTGGCCTTCCACCTCGGGCCGCGCTTGAACGGGGCCGGACGGCTGGGCAGCGCCGATCTGGCGGTGCAACTGCTGCGGACCAGGGACGAGGCTCAGGCCGCGGCCCTGGCCGATGAGTTGAATCGCCTGAACGTCCGGCGCCAGGAGCTGCAGCGCGTTGCCATGGCCGAGGCCGAGGTTCTTGCCCGGGCCGAGGACCTGGAGCGCGACCGGCTGCTGGTCCTGCTGGGGGAGAACTGGCACCTGGGGGTGGTCGGCCTCCTGGCCGGGAAGCTGGCCGAGCGGTACAACCGGCCGGTGGCCGTGTGCAGCGCCTGGCGCGGCGACGGAACCTACACCGGATCGGCGCGCAGTATCCCCGGATACGACATCAGCGCCGGCGTGGGAGCCTGCGCCCGTCACCTGCTGGCCTACGGCGGGCATCCGGCCGCGGCCGGGTTCACCCTCCCCGAGCAATCGTTCGAGGCCTTCCGCCTGGACCTGGTGGCCCACGCCAACGCCCGGTTGACCGACGACGACCTCCATCCCCGGCTTGCGGTCGACTTGGTGCTGCGGCCGCGGGACGTCTCGGCCGCCACCCTGACCTCGCTGGCCCGGCTCGAGCCGTTCGGCAACGGGAACGAGGTGCCGGTCTTCGCGGTGCGGGACTGCCGGGTGGGGGCGGTTCGCACGGTCGGTCGGGACAATGCCCACCTGAAGGCCGAGCTGTGGCTGGGCGAGGCCCGGTGCAGCGCCGTGTGGTGGGGGCGGGGTGAGGTGTCCCGGATGCTCGGACGCGGCCAGCTCGTCACCGCGGCCTTCAACCTGGAGATCGACACCTACGCCGGCGGGAACGCCGTGCAACTGGTCCTCAAGGACCTGGCACCGCAGGATACCGATCCCGGCCGTCCGAGGGGCGGCGCGGTCCCGGTCTGACCGGGCCTGACGGAGGAAGATGATTCCACCCGTGCGGATTGCCCATCGCGGCGCCTCCGGAGAGGGCCTGGCGCCGGAGAACACCCTGGCCGCCTTTGAGCGGGCCATCGAGACCGGGGTCGACGCCGTGGAGCTCGACGTGCGCGCCACCCGGGACGGACACCTGGTCGTGCTCCACGACGCCGAGCTGGACCGGACCACCGACGCCACCGGTCCGGTGCGCGAGTTGACCCTGGACCAGGTCCGTCAAGCCGACGCCGGCTCGTGGCGTGGCGAGGAGTACCGCGGCCAGCGGGTTCCCACCCTCGCCGAGGTGCTGGAGCTGTGCCGCCGCCGCGTCCTGGTCCTGATCGAGATCAAGGCCGACGGGATCGCCGAGCGGACCCTGCAGGTCATCGACGACCTGGGCGCGCGGGAACAGGTGGTGGTGCAGTCGTTCACCCCCGAGATCGTGCGCCGGGTCAAGGTCCTGCAGCCCGGGATTCCGGCGGCCCTGCTGGTCGGCCGGCTGCCGACCGCACCCTCGCGGCTGCGGGCCCGCCGGCTGGTGACCCAGGTCCTCGAGGTCGGGGCCAATGCCCTGGCGATCTGGCACGCCACCCTGACCCCGGCCCTGATCGAGGAGGTCCGCAAGCGGGCCGTCTCCCTGTGGACCTGGACCGTCGACGAGGAAATCGTCATGCGGGACATGGTCCTCCTCGGGGTGCAGGGGATCATCACCAACCACCCGGACCGGCTCAACCAGGTCCTCGACGACCTGATCCTCGACGGCCGGCTCTACCCGCCGGTCGGTCGACAGCGCCGGGTGAGGAAGAACCGCTGGGGCCGGCGGCGGCAGCTCCGTAAGCTCAGCGGCTCCGGGGCGAGGTAACCGGTCGTGCCGACGCGGGAGCTGGTTCGCGGGGCCCTGCTCATCGCCCTGGTCGCCGTGGTCACCCGGGTGATCCAGGTACCGACTCCGGCCACCGAGGGGTACATCAACGTGGGGGACGCGGTGATCGTGGCCGGAGCCCTCCTGCTCGGGGGACGGATGGGAGGGCTGGCTGGGGGGATCGGCTCGGCCCTGGCCGACCTCACCGGCGGGTACACCCACTGGGCCCCGTTCACCCTGGTCATCAAGGGTCTGGAGGGAATCCTGATCGGCTGGCTGGCCTGGCGGCTGCGGCCGGACCTGCGCCGTCCGCTGGGGCTTGTCCTCGGAACCGCGATCTCCTCCCTGGGCGTCACCTGGATGGTGTTCGGCTACTTCGGCGTCGAATACCTCCTCTACAGCCCGGCTCCGGCCCTGGCGAACCTGCCGGGGAATGCGGTCCAGGCCGCGGCCGGGGTGGTCTGCGGGGTGCCTCTGGCCGCGGCCCTGCAGGCGCGCTTCGGCCAGAAACCGCTTGACTGAGCCCCGGCCTTCCCGCTATATTGTTCGTGAGTGTATCCTCTATAATTTCTCGGTAGA
>JBAZUN010000153.1:0-12225 GCA_041661365.1 Candidatus Latescibacterota bacterium | reverse complement strand
TCGCAGGAGCTGCTCCGCCGGACTCAACTCGGCGAAATTCGCGTATTGGCCACCCGAGTGGTCGGCGTCGAGGAAGACCTCAAGGGCGTCATCTTGGAAGATCCGCAGCGCCGCACTCCCGGCCGGACGGTCGACCTGGTGGATATCGTCCCACACCCGAGCCGCCACGTACAGGCGGTTGGATGCCTGGTGCCATCCAACCTTGGCCCAGGCGGCAAAATCCGCCGGATCAGCTTCTGCCGAACCGAGAACGAGATCGTGTAGGTCCTCGGTCGTGATGGTGTATTCCGGCCCCACTACCTCCCAGTCGTCCAAGTCCCCATCCACCACGGGAACCCGATCATCGGGAAACTGGAAGGCCCGATAGACAGCGCCGACCGGCGCGTGGACGAACTCTGCCCCTTGAACCCCGGTGGTGGCGGCAACGACGATCGCCGCCAAGACAGGAACCACCCACCCCGCCAGAAATCTCACCACCCTCCTGCCCCAACACCGCGTTCTGCTAATACCTCTATATTTCACGGGTATTGACGCTGTACCATAACCAAAGCTTTTCGGTGTGTCAAGCTGAATATGACGCCCGAATAACGGTCGGTGTGGTCACGTAAAAAACTGTCATATAAAGGGCTTATGCAAACAGCGTCCGCCCGAGGTGGGAAGCTGGAGGGCCTCATTCCATGCGCCTGCAACAAGCCCACGGTCCCCCCCCCCTGGGTGAATATCGTGAGATCTTAGCGGTAAACCGACACCCTGTCAACAACAATCTTGACTCCGTGCTAGAAATCTATGAGCGGACCTTGATCAGAGCGGTATTCCCGGAGGTTCTTCTACGCCTGTCGTCCCGGACCTGCCTGCCCCCGCAACTGCAAGGACGCCGCCGTGCTTCGCCTTGTGCGTGAGGATCACCGGTTCCTGCTGTGGCTAAGCCTGGGCGCCCTGGTCCTGCGGGTAATCTATGTCCTCGAAAGCCAGGCCAACCCCTTCTTCAGCGCGCCGGTGGTGGATGCGCAGGCCTTCCTGGATCAGGCACGCCAGATCGCCCAGGGGAACTGGATCGGCGGTGCTGAACCGTTCTGGCAGCCCCCCCTCTACCCCTACTTCCTGGCGCTCCTCTGCGCCCTTACTCCTGAGCAGTTCCTGTTCCTCGCCATCCGCCTGGTCCAGGCGGTCATGGGGACCGCTTCCTGCGTGCTGGTGTATCTGCTTGCCCGAAGGGCGGCAGATCGTCGAGTGGGTCGCGCCGCCGCCCTGCTGATGGCGGCCTATGGCCCCCTGATCTACTACGACGGTGAACTGCTGGCCGTGCCGCTGGAGATCCTCCTCAACCTGCTCCTCCTGGTGCTCCTGACCATGGCGACCGAGGACGACCGGCCCGGCCAGTGGATCGCCTCAGGTGCAGTCGCAGGCCTGGCGGCCATCACGCGGCCCAACGTCCTCTTGTTCTTGGTACTCTACGCGCTCTGGCAGGCAGGTGTCCGGCGCGCGAAACCGGGGGCACTCCGGGGCAGAACCCTGTTGAACCGGGCGCTACTGCTGGGATTGCCACTGGCTCTGATCATCGGCGCGGTCACGGTGCGTAACTACCTGGTTGGAGGCGATCTGGTCGCCATCTCCTCGAACGGCGGGGTCAACTTCTACCTGGGGAACAACGCCCAATACGACAGCACGGTAGCCATACACCCGGGACATCACTGGGAGAACCTGGTGGGCGAACCGCTGCAGGCCGGCTGCACCACGCCCTCGCAGTGCTCGGGGTACTTCTATCGCAAAGCGTTTGCTTTCATCGGCTCCGCTCCCGGGGAATACGCCGCGTTGCTGTTGAAGAAAACCTGGCTGTTCTGGAGCGGACCGGAGATCAAGCGCAACCAGAGCATGTACTATGCTCGGGAACACTCACGCCTGCTCAGCCTTCTGCTCTGGGACCGCGTGGTGTCCTTCCCCTTCGGCCTGGTCGGGCCGCTGAGCCTGCTGGGACTGGGGCTGACCCGGGGGATGGGAACGCCACGAGCGTCCATATTGCGGCTCTACGCCCTGGGGTATACGGCCTCGGTGGTGCTGTTCTTCGTCACGGCGCGGTACCGGGCGCCGGTGGTGCCGGTGCTGCTCATCTTCGCCGCCTGGGCCTTGTCCGCGCTGGTCCAGCGGGTTCGGGACCGATCGTATAGATACCCGGCAACGGCCGTGGCCGTGCTCCTGGTCCTCCTCGTGGGGCTCAACCAGGGATCGGCCGCCCGGCCCGAGGACGATGCCCAGCTCTACCACGACCTGGGGGAGGTCCATCTGCGGAAGGCCGATTACCCCCGGGCCATCGAATTCCTGTCGCGCGCCCTGCAACTGGAGAGCGACTACCCTTCGGCCCACCACAACCTGGCCGTGGCCTACCTGGAGCAGCAGCGGTACGACCAGGCCATCCTCCACGCCAGAGAGGCCTTGCGGTCGCAGCCGATGAACCTGGACACCCGGAGCGTGCTCGCCCAAGCCCTGGCCGGCTCCGGGCAACCGCGCGAGGCGCGCGCGGAACTCCAGCAGGTCCTTCGCCGGAACCCGAGCCTGCAGCCCGCCGGGTATCACTACGGCCGGCTGCTGCTTCGACAGGGACAACCCGCCGAAGCCCTTCCCTACCTGCTGGCGGCCAGCCAATGGCAGTCAGGCAGCTATTGGATCCAGTACGAGTTGGGCCAGGCCTTCCAGGGGACGGGCCAGCTCGACCGCGCCCTGGAGCAGTTCCGCCGGGCCGAGGTTCTGGACCCCAGCCGGCCGGAGGCGGCCAATGCGGCCGGGGCCATGCTCCTGCTGGGCGGCCAGCCGCAGCAGGCCCGCGCCTGTTTCGACCGGGCACTGCAGCGCGACCCAGGGAATCCAGAGGCCTTGACCAACCTGGGGTTCCTCTCCCTGAAGGAGGGACGGTTCCGGCAGGCCATCGAGCTGCTGGGGCGCGCCCTGCACCGGACGACCAACCCGGCACCGGTCTACCGCGGCCTTGCCCAGGCCTATCGGGCCACCGGGCAAAAGGAGAGGGCGCGGGAGCTCGAGGACCGGCTACAGATCCTGGTTCCCGCGCCCTGAACGGGCTCCGGCGGTCGCGCTATCGCGTCGTCGTGGCTCAGTAGGCCACGGCGACCGTTCCCATGGTGGCCTTGCTCTCCTGGGTATCGCTTTCCGCCGAGAGCCGGTAGAGATAGATGCCCGGGGGTACCAGGTTCCCGTCGTCGTCGTACCCATCCCAACTCAGATCGCGCACCCCGGCTCCGGACGCGAGCGACACCAGGTGCCGCAGTGGCCGGCCCGTAAGGTCGAAGACAATGACCTCGACGTTGACAGCGGCGGTCAGAAGGAACAGATCAAACTCGAAACGGGTCTGGTCATTGATGCCGTCGCCGTTGGGGGTGAAGGGATTCGGCGAGACGGTGCGGAGCGCCACCGACTTCCCCACCTGTGCCACGGTCACCTTGACGTCGTCAGAGGGCAAATGATCCGCGGCATTCCCCGGGGAGGTCGGCTGCTGCAGGTACCCCGCAGCTACATCGTTCCACACGTAGCTGCTGAACTCGGTGAGCAACCGGTATACCGGAGCCTGCATGACGATCTGGATATCCTTGTCCTGCCCCTGGGGGAAGTCGACCGCCTTGAAGGTGCGGGTCTTGACCGACAGCCTGGCTTGGCCGGTGGCCGAGTCCACATAGCTGGCACTGGCATAGATGCGGTCGGCCGTTACCCGGACCGTGTCCAGCCACGCCTGGCTGCGCAGCAACCGACCGACGTAGGCCGCACTGTCGGCCGAGGAGGAACCGGCCGGAGGCCGGGGGATCAGCCTGGTCCACGAGAGATCGTCGACCAGGAGGGTGTCGATCTGGGCATCGGTAGAGGGGACGATGAGGTCGATCCGGTTGAAGCCGATGTCCGAGTTCGCGATGTCGGGTTTCATCACGTAGCGGAAGGGACTGAGGCGTCCCAACTCCCCGGTGCTGTCCGGGTAGATCTCGGCCACCACGCCGCGACTGACCACCGGCAGGGAGTAGTCGAACTCCACCCAGTCGATGCTGACGCCGCTGGTCTCGGTGCACTTGAACTCGAACCAGAGCTGGATGTACCGCGTCAGCGGCGGCAGCGGCAGCAGCACGCCTCCGTTGCCGTTCTGGTCTACCAGCCCGTCGTTCCAGTTCATCGGTGCCGACCAGACGGTCCAGCCCCCCTTGCTCCCGTCGGCGTCCCCGAGGTAGTTGTAGGGCAGGGTGCCGGCATTCGGCTGGTCGAGTCCGGAGAGGGAGGCGTAGCTGTAGGCGTCGACCCGCGAGCCGGCGGCGGGCCAGTCGGCCACCCGCGACCGGTCGATATAGGGAGAGAGGACCCCGCGCCCAACCTTGCGCTGGTAGACGTAGGTATCGGGGGAGGTGCCGGCCCGCACCCGCACCAGCACGTCACCGTCGTTCCCTTCCTGCTGTCCGCTCCAGCGCAAGCGCCCCCAGGTGACCGGGGTGCCGGCGGCATCCGGGTCGAATTGCGGCCTCAGCTTGGTGCTGGCCAGCTCTTCCGGGTCGATCTTGCTGTTCTTGTTGAGGTCGAGGGTCTGGACCGTCTCGAAGGCAATCGGCCGCGTCGGGTCCTGGGAGTCGTAGTACCGGCGGAACTGGGGTCGGGTGGTGCCGACGTCGATGATCTCGGTGATATAGGCGGCGTCCTGGGCGGAGCCGTGACCGTAGGCCTCGAACTCCGCCAGCTCCCAGGTATATCCTTCCGGCGTGCCGGACCGGAAGTCGAGGACGCGGACCTTCTTGGGATCTCCGAGCTTCCCCCCGTCGAAGCGGTACTCCTTGACCGGTGGCCGCAACTGGTCGGTCTGGTAGGGGATGATGTACTCGGTAACGACCAGGCGCTTCTGCAGCTCGCCCAGGGTGTAGAGCTCCTGGAAATGGGTCGGCTTATCGCCGGCATAGGTGATCTGGAAGGTGGGCGGCGTCCGGTCCGGGAAGTCGGGCCGCGGCCGCAGGCGCAGCATGTCCACGTAGAACAGGGCCTTGAGCTCGGCGCGGAAACCGGAGGAGGCGGTGGCGCTGGAGGTGCCCTTGGCCGTGAAGATGTTCCCGTCGGCGATCTGGCCGTGCCCCCCATCGCCGGAATGGGCGGAGCCGACCAGGGTGCTGCCATACCCCGTGCTGTCCATCGGGTCACGGATGCCCAGCAGGCCGCTGAGGAAGCGATCGTCGAGGAGCCGCACTATGTTGCGCATCGGGTCGAGGCGGATCGAGCGGATGTAGTCCCTGGGCGTGAAGGTCCGGCTCTCGATCCGAGCGGTGACGATCCCCCCGCCCGGTGCGGTGGCCACGTAGGTGCGCGCGGCGGTATCCCAGGTGAAGCCGAGGGCCCGGCGCTGCTCCAGGCTCAGGTCGGTGGTGTCGTAGGCCACGACCGGGAGCGACCAGGAACTCGGAAGCGAGACCGAGGGGGTGGCTCCGTCCTCGTCGATCAAGCCGTCGGTGTCGTTGTCGAGGCCGTCCGTCGGATCCTCGTTCCACCGGTTGTCGTGGTCGTCGTCGCCCCAACCCCAACCTGCCTTGGTGGGGTTGGCGGCCGCCTCGGCGGCGGTGGCATAGCGGAAGAAGGGGACCAAGGTGTAACTCTGGCGTATGTCAGGATCGTAGATCGGGCCGCCGGTGCGAAGGCCATCCTCGTTGACCAGGCCGTCCCCGTCGTTGTCGACCTGGGGCTCCACGGGGTCCTCATCGACCAGGCCGTCGTGGTCGTTGTCCAGACCGTCCTCGGGATCCTCGTTGTGCTGGCCATCGCCGTCGTTATCGATCACCTCGACCGGGTCCTCGTCGATCAGGCCGTCGCCGTCGTCGTCGACGACCACCTCCACGGCAAACCCGCCACCCCAGGTGTAGTCCTTCCGGTATTCCGGCCCTTCGGACATGATCTGGCTCACCGGGAAGGGCTGCCAGGGCTGGGACTGATCACCGACCCGCCAGACCACGGCTCCTGCCTGCTGCAAGCCGCCCGTAGCCAGGAGCAGGCCGAGGAGCCAGCCGATGGCGAGGCCATTGGGGAAGCGCGCCGGGGCGATTCCTGTTCGACTGCAGCGGCTCTGTGTCATAACTCCCCTCACCTGTGGAAAAGTCAAGGATTCAACCACCCAATGTTACGCAAATCGGCGACCGACATCAATAGCAAAACCACCCCCGCCACGGGCCGGGCAGAATCACCATCCCCCTGCCGGACGTTCTCCCGA
Source organism: Candidatus Latescibacterota bacterium (assembly GCA_041661365.1). Lineage (GTDB taxonomy): Bacteria > Latescibacterota > UBA2968 > UBA8231 > UBA8231 > CAITNQ01. The sequence continues at coordinate 5,999 of JBAZUN010000153.1, read as the reverse complement.
GGCCAGCACCTCCACCAACTGGCCGAAATAGGGATTCCCGGCGTTTTCGGCGGTCGCGACCGCCGCGTACCGGCGCGCCTCCTCCAGACGTCCGGCCCGGATCAGCTCGTCGGCCAGCAGCGGGAAAACCGTGGACAGGAACCGCCGACGGAACCCCGGATCCCCGTAGGCCTGCGCCAACTGCCCCAGGGCCGCGGGATGCTCCCCGAGGAAACGGTGCAGGGCTCCCCGGACGAAGGATACGAAGGCCGCGTCGAGACCAGGGGTCTGCGCGACGAACTCCAGCCGGGCCAGGGCTTCGCGCAGCTCGAGCTGGTCTTCAGGCGCGGGGGAACGCCCCAACAACTCTTGGGACCGGGCCCACTGCACCGTGGCCCACATATCCCCGCGGGGGGTGTACGGGGCTTCGCGAAGCGACGCCTGGTAGTGACGGGACGCTGCCGCCAGGTCCTGAGCGGCGTAAAGGCGATCCGCGACCTCCAGCACCAGGGGTACCTCGTCGGGATGTTGGCCCCAGGCCGCCGCGCCCCGCCGCTCGGGCTCTGACAACCGTTCCCACCCCACGCCGGCCAGGCGGGCGAAGAGCCGGGCGCCGGCGGCATTGTACCGGTTCATCGGTGGCTCGGCAAGGAGCTTGGCCATGGTCCGGTAGACCCGCACCTCTTCGACGGGCAGGTTGCCCAGCAGCTCTTCGTACGCCGCCTCCGAGCGCAGCCGGCCCAGGTCCAGTTCGACGCCGGGGAGCGCCTGGGGGAGGGCGGCGACGACGGCCCGGGCCAGGAGCTGCTGCCCACGGACCGAGGGGTGCAGATGGTCGACCATGAGATCCCAACCGATCCCGTCGGCCGGAGCCGCGGCCCGAAAGGCGGCCTCCACGTCGGCCAGGACGGTGCTGGTCCGGGCCGCCACCTCGCGGATGACCTGGTTGTGGGCGCTGGGGGCACGCCACGGCATGGCGTCCAGGTCGAGCGCCCGGCGGAACGCGGCCGCGGCTTCCGGACCCTCGCCCATACGGGCCAGGGCCCGACCGCGCAGGTGCCAATACCAGGAATTAGCGATTCCGGAAGCGGCCAGACCGTCCAGCGAGGCCAAGGCCGCGCCGGCATCTTCCCTGGTGGGCTCGTCCGAACCCAACAGGGCTGCCGCCCGCTCCACGCCGGCGTGCCACTGCGCCAAGGCTTCCCCCTCGAGGGGAGGCTCGGTCGCCGCCGCCGGGGCGAAGCCGGCCTCGTTGGCCACCAGGGTGCAGAGGATGATCGGGACCCGGCGTCCCTGACACCGATGCACCATCTGCCTCAGGTTGGCCCCCAACCCCTTGGCCGCCGCAACCCGGCAGGGACTGCCGGGAGGAATCTCACCCCTCTGGGCCATCACCTCCAGCAGGGCGGCAGAGGTCACCTCCTGGCTCCGGAAGCGATCCAGCACCCATTGCAGGGCACGGGTCAAGCGCCACTGCATCGCGGCGTAGTGCGCGCGGTGGAGCAGGGTGCCGGAGGCGGCCCCGTAGATCCCGTAAAACTCGTTGTGCCCGGTGTAGACCACCACCAGATCGGGATCGAGGACCATGGCCTCCTCCAGGACGCGGCCCACGGCAAAGCTGGCGATCGAGGTTATCCCCAGATTGATCACCTCGACCCGGCGATGGGGAAGGAGATCCTGGAGCATCGCCTCCAGGAAGGAGGCCGCCGCCAGCCGGCGGGGATGGGGATACCCCTGGACAGTGGATTCGCCGACGGCGAGAACCCGGAAGACCTGGGGCGAGCGCGGCTCGACGAACGGCCGGGAGGCCATCCGCCCGCTGGCGATCAGACGGCCCTGGTACCGGTCGAAGAAGAAGCGGCCGGCATAGAGGGGGTTGATGCTCCGCAGGACCTGGCCCGGACGTTCGGTCAAGGTCACGACCAGGGGCGGGAGCTCCAGGCCGGGGACCAAGCGGGCCAGCAGCTCCACGACGGCGAGGAGGCCGAAGCCCAATCCAACCGCCAGGACTCGGTGCAGCCACCGGTGCCGGAAGCCCTCTGCCATCGGCCCGCCTGGGCTAGGGCCTTGCCGGAGCCGAGTAGGGTTCCCGCACGGAGCCGGTATCGGCGTCTGCCGGGGCTGCCAGTCTCGGATCGAGGTTGGCCTTAAGGACTCTGGCCGGCGCGTAGACCGCCCTGGCCAACTGACGTGATTCCACTTCGACCGGCCCGGTGATCAATTCCGGAAGGTTGTAGTTCCGCACGAAGGAATCGTAGAACCGCGGGTCTTGCTGCGGCAGCAGCAGGGGCTTGTGGGCCTCGCCATCTCGATCGAAGTAGCTCAGGTAAGGCCGCGTGAATAGACCGTCGCGTCGCTTGCTGCTGAAGACGATCCAGCGACCGTTGCTCGACCAGGAGTGCCAGGAATCGGTGCGGTCGCTGTTGATCTCCAGGCGACGGTACTGCCCCGTCTGCAGGTCGAGGAGATACAGATCGCTGCTGGGCAGGAACACCGGGAAATTACCGTAGGCCGCCATGGTGCAGAGCAGGAACCGACCGTCGGGAGAGACCCTGGGCTGGTTGATGCTCAACCCGGTCTGGCCGGCGGTCAGGACCGTCTCCAGTTGGCCCCAGGCGCGGGTTTCCACGTCGAAGGGGATCCGCACCAGGTCGTACCGCACCTCGCGGAAGCGCTCGACCGGCAACCTCGGGGCACGGCAGAAGTAGAGGGTGCGGCCGTCGGGGGACCAGCTCGGCCAGGTCTCCAGGGAGTCGGGTCGTGAGATCTCGGCCGTCGTCGTCAGCTCGTTCCCGTCCAGCCAGTAGATCGCCAGGTCCGAGGCGCCGTCGAAGACGTCGCGGGTCTCCCCCGCGGTATGGAAGAACAGCGACAATTTGTTCACCGAGAAGGCCACCAGCCTCTCGCTGGGATGCCAACTGGTGTAGGCCGCCGGGGAGGCGTTGAACGAGGTCCGGGTGTCGACGGTGGAGACCTCACCGCCGCGCGCCAGGAGCATGGTGAGCCCGTGCGCGCCTCGGGTGTGGAGGACCATGGGGTAGGGACGGTTCTGCGCGAAGGTGTGGCAGTTGAGACAGGCCTGGTCAGCGTCCCGGTTCTCAAGCACGGCGGTCTGCTCATAGGATGCCAGATCGCGCTGGTAGATCCCCAGGTTGAGGTATTTGTTGTAGAGCGGCCGGAGAAGCCGGTAGACCAGGTACCGGTCGATCTCCTCGACGGCGATGGTACTCTGCAGGGGAGCGAACCGGCGCCACTGTCCGGCGGGGTCCAGCACCTCAACCTCGACGCGGAGCGGCTCGCCCCGGTTCTGCCGCAGCAGCTCCTGCCAGGGAGCGAGGGGGATGACGATCTCCGGGGAGCCGGTCTCGACCTCCACCGCGCTACCTCGGGTGGAGGATAGGGTCACGCGGTACCCGGTCCCGGGTTCGAGCACGCGGAAGTTGAGGGGCGCGATGTTGGGCGGCAGGGTCACGCCGGCATAGTCGGGGTCGATCGCCGGAGGACGCGGATCGCCGGCCGGCACCCCACCATCGGGCTCGGTTCCGGCCATCGCCTGTCCGACCCGGCACAGGGTGACCAGAGCAGCAACCAGCGCGAGCCTGCGGATCATTGGCGCCATGGTCACGACCTCACGGGGCCACGGCCGTGGCGGCCCCACCGGTCCACTGTGCCTGCCCCGGCCCGCGGAAGAAGTAGTAATACCAGTAGGTATCGCCGAACCTGGCCTCCAGCTCCTGGGCCGCGGCCCGGTCGGTGCGCGCGCGCGAGAAAAGACGGCCGAACTCCGCGAACCGCCGCAGGGTCGCCGGACGGAGTTGACGCCCACCCAGGAACGACGTCCCCGGTGACCGACCGAGCGCCTTGCGCAGGTCGACGTAGTAGAGCAGGGCCGCCTCCTCGTAGGTCCGGGGAAGGGCCGCCATCCCGGAATCGCCCAGCCGCTCGAGCTGGGCGGCCAGTCGATCCAACTGGCCGGTCAGGAGGTACTCCGCCATGAGGTACTCGAAGGCCATGCGGTTCGCGGGATTCCCCGCGAGGAGCTGTTGAAGCAAGGCCTCGGCGTCGAAGTAGCCGGCCCACTCGGTCGTCACCATCTGGGATCGGACGCGGCCGATCTCGGGGTCGTTCGAAAGCAGGGGATCGGCCGCCAGGGCCTGGCGCCGCGCCCGGGCGCGGGACCGGTGCAGCGGACTCCGCTCGAGGAGGCCGAGGAAGACGTCGGCGGCCTCGGGGCGCCCCTTGAGGACGTTGATCGAGGCCAGCCGCCAGAGGACCGAGGGACGGTCACCGAGGATCTCGTGGACCTCGGACAACAGGTGCTCGGCGATGCTCACCTGCCCCAGGTCGAGGAGCAGATCGGCCAGGGCGTCGAGGTCGGCCGTCACCTCCGGCGTCGGCACGAAGACCGGACCGCCCGGGATAAGCGGGTAGGCAAAGAGCCGCTCGCCTAGTTGACCGCCGTGGTACAGCGCCCGCTGGATGGCCAGCACCGCGGACCGGTTGTAGGCGTGGAGGGCGTTGACCTCGTCGAGGATCTCCCGCCACTCCCGCCGTCCGGCGTGGGCCTCGATCCTGAGCAGGGCTCTCTGATTTCCATCAAAGGAAGCCCAGGCAGTGCCACCGGCGACTACCGCGAGGAGCAGGGACTGCAAGGCCCACCGTCCCCCCCGGCCTGCGAGGAAGCGGTCCCCCAGGCGGGCGAGGAACCTTGTCGAAGCCGGGCGCGGGGCCGCAGAGGGGGATCGGACCGCCCATCCGGCCGCCAGCACGAAGAACAGGCAATATCCTGTCCCCAACGGCCACGGCACTGCCCGACCGGGCCAGAAGAGCTGATAGCCGTAGGCGTAGGCCAGCATGGTCGCGGAAAGGAAGGTAGCGGTGAGATACGGGTAGGCCGCGCCGACCAGGAGGAAAGCCCCGCCCAGCAGCCATCTCCCTCGCCGCCCGGCCTCGAAGACGGCGCAGAGGACGGCGAAGAGCAGGAACGGACCACCGACGATGGGGTAGAGGACGGCCGACAGCGCGAGGAAGACGAGCAGACGGATCCCGGGGCCGAGCCGCGATGTCACGCGCAGGTACCCCAAGAGGGCCAGCAGGGCCAGCAACAGGGCGACATCGGAGTTGATCGGAGCGCGATAGCCGCTGTATACGGCCAACTGGGCCAGACCGGGTGCGTACCAGACCGGATCCGGTCGCTCCCACCCCATCGCCTGGAGAAAGGCGCGGGTCAGCAGGCAGGTAGCAGCGGCCAACGCCGCGAGTAACAGGGCTCCGAGCCAGGGGAAGTGGACCCCCTGCCACAGAAAAGCGGCGAGGTAACCCGCGGCCCCGCCGGGACGCCCCACCTGCTCCCGGAAGAGATCCGCCCCCTGGTAGAAAACCGGTTCCTGAGCCTGCCCAAGGAGACTAGAGTCCAGAACCTGCCAGACGTACAGGAAGTACAGCAGCAGGAACGCGACCCCGCGCACGGGGGTACCGGCGACCCGCTGCACGGCCGACACCGATCTCACCAGGCTCCGGTGGCAGCCAGGGCTTCGATGGCCTTGTCGTTCCACTTAACCTGGGAGGCGGACCGCTCCCGCAGGTCGCGGAGGAACGCGTTGAAGGCCTCCTGCGCCTTGTGCTTCTTCACCCGCCAGATCAATACGTCCCTGGCCTGGTCCAGCGGTATCATCCCGGCGGGAATGCGCCGTTCGACGCGGAAGATCGAGTATCCGCCCTCGACCGCTACCGGCCCGACGACCTTCCCTGCCTCGGCCCGCAGAACCTGGTCGTGAAACACCTTACCGTACTCCATCTCACCCTCGGGCAGCATCAGCGTCTCGGGACCGTTCTTGGGCCTGGCACGTCGGCTGTACCGGCGGGACAGGTCGGCCATGTCGGCGCCGGAGCGGATCTTGGCGGCGAGATCCCGCCCCTCGGCCTCGGTGGGCACCAGGATCTCGGTCAGCTCTGCCCGAGCCGGGGTGACGAACTGCGCCTGGTACCCCTGGTAGGCCTGGGTGACCTCGGCCTCGCCG
>JBAZUN010000152.1:823-12254 GCA_041661365.1 Candidatus Latescibacterota bacterium | reverse complement strand
GCCGGGTCATGTACGGCGGGGGGCAGAAGGCGTAGGCCGCGGCGGCGATATCCTCCGGCCGGCCGATCCGAGGGATCGGCTGAGCCCCGCCGATGGCCATCAAGGCGTAGACCTGCGCCACGGTCAGCTCGGTCCCGGTGTCGGGGTCGGTGACGCCGGAAGGCCTGGCCGTGAGCGGCGTGTCCACGACCCCCGGTCGGAGCGCGTTCACCGTGACGTTGTGGGGGCCTCCCTCGAGCGCGGCCCCCAGCACCGCGTGGTTCAGGCCGGCCTTGCTGACGCCGTACGGGATGCGGGTGGTCTCTGGAGCCAGGTCGGAGATCGAGGTGATGAACAGCAGGCTGCGGTGGGCCGGCCCCTGTCCGGCCGCGGTCTCTGCCTCGGCCTGTTCGATCATCCGCGCCAGGGCCCGCTGTCCGAGACGGTACGCCCCCATGAGGTTGAGTCCCAGGGCCTGCCGCATCTCCCGTTCGAGGTGGTCCACCGGGGTATCCTGGAACCGGTACCGGACGAGCCGGCCGGCCTCGTCGCGCACGTAGCTGGAGACCCCGCTGTTGCTGACGGCCACGTCGAGCCGGCCGAACCGCTCCCAGGCCTGGTCGACCAGGGAAAAGGGCCCCTCCGGCTGCGACAGGTCGGCGCCGATGACCACCGCGGTCACCCCGTGTTCGGCCTGGAGCCGTTGGGCGATGGCGTGGGCCCGGTCGGCGCCGGAGTGGTAGTTGAGGACCACGTCGTATCCGTGGGCCGCGAATTCCCCGACGACCGCGGCACCGATGCCGCTGCTCGAGCCACTGACCAGACAGACCGGACGGGACACCGGAAGCTCTCCTGTAGGGAAATGAGTATGGAGTCAGACCTGGGCGGCTACTCGACCTTGCGCATCAGGTTGGCCTTGGTCTCCTTGTACTGGGCCCAGGCCGCCGGGTCGCCCTTCAGGGAAAAGTACTTGGCGTTGATCTCGAGGAAGGGGTGCGACTCCTCGGGTAGGTCCTCCTCGGCGTGGATCGCTTCCACCGGGCACTCGGGCTCGCAGGCCCCGCAGTCGATGCACTCGTCGGGATCGATGTAGAGCATCGGTTCGCCCTTGCCGTCGCTCGGGTGGATGCAGTCGACGGGGCAGACCTCGACGCACGCCGTATCCTTCACCTCGATGCACGGCGCGGCGATGACGTAGGCCATGGCCTCCTCCTTGGACAGGGATGGCGGGTGTCGCTCCAGGGGCGGATCGTCCGACCGCGGGCGTCGGTGAGACCGCGCCGACCGACCCGGCGTCGACCCCGCGGCACGATGCCGTCCGCTCGGACGGTGCGGAACATACGAAGCCGATCCGCACTGTCAAGCAGATCCTCCGCGCCGGCCGGCGTGGAGGCGGAAAGGGGATCTCCGACCGGCCCCGGGGGTCAGCGCAGCCGCGCCCTGAGGTACGCGGCGACGTCAGGACCCAGCTCCGGATCGGCCAGCGCGTAGTCGATGAAGGTGCGGAAGTAGGCCCGGTGGTTGCCGATGTCGTACCGCTGCTCGGTCTGCCGCAGCTTGATCGCCCGGACCATGCTTCCCCCCTGGATCAGCCGCAGGATGGCGTCGGTGAGGAAGATCTCCCCGGTGGGCGAGGGGGTCACCGCGCGGATCTCGGAGAAGACCTGGGGGCCGAAGATGTACCGGGCGCTGGAGGCCAGGCGGCTGGGGGTCTGGCTGGGCGCTGGTTTCTCGAGCAGGTCGGTGATGCGGCAGTCGTCGACCGGCTCGCCGGGGGCGGGCACCACGATGCCGTACTGGTGCACCTGCTCCTGTGGCACCTCGTACACGGCGATGGTGCAGGCCGAGTCGTGGGCCGCGTGCGACGCGACCATCCGTGCCAGCAGGGGTTCGGCCTCGGGCGAGCCGATGATGCTGTCCCCGTACGCCACGACGAAATGCTCGCCGTCGGCGAAGCTCTCCGCCGCCGCCACCGCGTCGCCGGTGCCCAGGGGCTTGGTCTGCCCGACCGGCACCTGTTGCCTGGTGTAGTAGAAGTCGACCCCCCGGCCACGATAGTCGAAGCGGCTGACCTCCTGCATCTCGTGCCGGCCCAGCTCCAGGTGCAGCATCAGCTCCGAGTAGTCGTCGAAGTGGTTCTCGATCGCGGCCTTGGCCCGGTTGGAGACGAAGAGGATGTGCCGGATCCCGGCGGCGATCAGCTCCTCGACGACGTGCTGGATGATCGGGTACCGGCCTACCGGGAGCATCTCCTTGGGGATGGCCTTGGTGGTGGGCAGGAGACGGGTGCCCAGTCCGGCCACGGGGACCACGGCCTTGGTGATCTGCACGGTGTACTGGCTCCTGCCGCCGGGGATCGCAACCGCGGGTGGGCCGGTCGCACCGGTCCGACGGTAACCGACAAACTGCCGCCTCCGCCGTCGGGTGTCAACCGGGCGTACCTTGGTTGACAGAGCGATGGAGGAGAGATACCATTCGACCGCGGCCAGGCCAGTGAACGAGCTTCTTTCTCGGGGAAGAGGAGCACCGAGCGTGGACCCGACCCTGTGGCAGCTCGTCGAGCAGATCCTGGCCCGCGGCGCCCGCCTCGGGGTGGCGGCCACCGGGGGCGGGAGCGAGATGATCGCCGGCCTGGTCAATCATCCCGGTGCCTCGCGGGCCGTGGTCGAGGCCCAGATCCCCTATCATCCCGCGGCCCTGCGGGAGTACCTGGGGGCTCCCGGTCCCCACCCGGTCGACCTTACCACCGCGCTGGAGCTGGCCGGTCGGGCCTTTGCGCGGGCGCACCACCTCAGCGGCAGCCTTGATCCGGCCGTGGGGCTCGGGTGCACCGCGGCCCTGGCCACCAACCGCCGGCGCCGGGGCGAGGATCGGGCCTGGGTGGGAGCCCGCGGTGCCGACGGTTTCCACGTGGCGGAAGTCCGCTTCGCGCGCGGCGTGGCCGACCGGCTCGACCAGGAAGCGGTCCTGACCCGCCTCGGCCTGACCGTGCTGGCCGAGGCGTGTGGTCTCGAACCGCCTGCCTGGTCCCCGCCTCCCTGGGCCGCGATCTCGCGGCAACTGCTGCCGGTCGCCGATCCCCTGGCCCTGCTGCTGCAGGGGTACCTCCAGGTCGTGGAGGTCCTCCCTGCAGGACGGCGCTGCTGCGAGGTGGACCGCGTCGACCGCGTCCTCCTTTCGGGTTCCTTCAACCCGCTGCACCGGGGCCATCTGCTGCTGGCCCGGGCGGCCGAGGAGCGGACCGGTCGCGCCGCGGCCTTCGAGCTGTCCGTGGCCAACGTCGACAAGCCCGATCTCTCCCGCACCGAGCTGGAGGCGCGGCTTGGTCAGGAGACCGAGGGGCGGTCGATCCTCATCACCAGGGTACCGACCTTTACCGAGAAGGCGCGGTTGTTCGACCGGTGCACCTTCGCGATCGGGTACGACACCGCGGTCAGGCTGGTCGATCCGCGGTATTACCAAGGAGGGCGGGCCGGCTGCACGCGCGCCCTGGACGAGCTGGTCGCGTGCGACGCCCGCTTCCTCGTCGCCGGCCGGGTATCCGGCGGTACCTTCCGCACGCTGGAGGCGGTGGCCGTGCCCGAGGCGTACCGCTCCCTGCTCGTCCCGATCCCCGAGGAGGTCTTCCGCCTCGACCTCAACTCGACCGAGATCCGGGAAGGCCGCGCCGCGCGACACCAGGGACCACCACCATCCACGGGAGGTCCGCTGTGAACGCCGCCCTGACCCGCGCGCTCGAATCCGGTGCGCCGGCCGCGATCGAGCTGCTGGCCGACCTCGTCCGCATCCCCACGGTGAATCCGCCGGGATGCCGCTACGCCGAGCTGGTAGCCCTGCTCGACGAGCGCTGCCGCGGCCTCGGCCTGACCACCAAGGTGCACCGGGTCCCGGACTCCCGGGTGGCCGAGGTCGTCGGCAGCGCCGATTACCCGCGCCTGAACCTGGTGGCCCGCTGGGACATCGGCGCGCCGCGCACGGTGCACTTCAACGGTCACTACGACGTGGTGCCGGCCTCGGGCTCCTGGCGCTTCGGCGATCCCTTCTGTCCCGAGGTCTCCGGCGGCTCGCTCTACGGCCGGGGGTCCGGCGACATGAAGGGCTCCATCGTCGCCCTGCTGGCGGCCCTGGCCGGTCTGCGGGAGGCCGGCCTGCGTCCCGCGGTCAACGTCGAATGCTCCTTCACCGCCGACGAGGAGACCGGCGGGGAGCTGGGCGCGGGGTACCTGGTGCGGGAGTCCCTGATCGAGGCGGACTGCGTCGTCGTCTGCGAGGGGGCCGCCAATACCCAGGTCGCCTGCGGCCACAACGGGGTGCTCTGGCTCGAGGTGGAGATCCTCGGCAAGGCGGCGCACGCCTCGCGTCCCGAGGACGGGGTGAACGCCTTCGAGCAGATGGCCGCGCTGGTCACCGGCCTTGGTGGGTACCGGAAACGGCTGGCGACGCCACGGCGGCAATACCGCGACCCGAGCGGGACGAGGCGATCCCCCACCGTAACCCTGGGCGGGGTCTTCGGCGGCGGCCCGGGGGAGAAGGTGAACACCGTGCCGGCCCGGGCCTCCTTCAGCATCGACCGCCGTCTGGTTCCCAGTGAGCGGCTCGGGCCGGTCGAGACCGAGCTGCGCCGTGCCCTGGAGATGACCGCGGCCAGGACCGGGGCCCGGCACCGCGTCCGGCCGCTGCTGCGGATCGCTCCCTGCGTCGTCGATCCCCAGGCCGAGGTGGTGCGGGCTTTTTCCCGCGCCGTGCAGTCGGTCCGCCGACGGCCGGTCGGGCACAAGGTCACTACCGGGTTCACCGATCTCCACTACTTCGTCGAGGAAGCCGGACTCCCCGGGCTGGGGTACGGCGTCAAGGGGGAGTTCGCCCACGGTCAGGACGAGCGGATCCGGGTGCGCGACCTGCTCCAGACCGCCCGGATCTACGCGGAGTTCATCGCGTCGGGGATGACCTGTCCGTGACCGGTGTCCTGAAGCGGTTCGTCTGGGTCGCCTACGACCACCTGGGGGGATTGGTGATGGCCAATCTCCTGTGGAGCCTGCTCGGTCTGCCCTGGCTGGCAGCGGGCCTGGCCCTGGCGTTGGTCGGCGCGGCCCTGGGTGGGGCCTGGTTCCTGGTCGGGCTGTTCCTGGCGACCGAGATGATCCTCCTGTCACCCCCTTCGGTCGCGCTGGTCGTCTTCGGCCTGCGATGGGCGCGCGGCCAGGAGGCGGCCTGGCCCTCGGTGCTGAGAGCGGCCCGGCGGTTCGGCGGGCGGGCCCAGGCCCTGGGGTTGATCGGTCTCGGCGTGACCGTGGTGCTCGTCGTGAACGTCGCTTTCTACAGTCGCTTTGGCGGTTGGGTCGGCCTGGTCCTCGGCGGGATGGCGGTCTGGGCCCTGTTGATCGTCTCGCTGATCGCGGTGCACCTCCTTCCCGCGCTGGTCCTGCTCGACGGGACCGTGGGCGCCACGGTGCTGGTGGCCGCCCGTCTGGCAGCGCGCCGTCCGCTCCTTTCCGCGGGGCTGCTCGCGGCCACGGCGGCGACCATCGGGCTCGGTCTGGCCTCTGGTATCGGCCTCCTCTGCGGTCTGCTGTCCCTGCTGTTCCTGCTGGTGGCGATCAGCAGCGCCGGGGCCCTGGGCTGGCCCGGAGGACCGCCGCGGCCCGAGGACTCCCATCGAGGGCTGGACGATCTGCTCCAGCCGTGGCGCTCCTCAGAGAGAGCCTGACTAACGAGAGTCTGAGAGGAGAAGAGGTGGATTTCGTCAAGCTGGTGACCGGTGCCGGCATGGCCGAGGTCGATCGCCGCACCATCGCCGGGGGAACCCCGGGGGCGGTGCTGATGGAGCGGGCCGGCCAGGAGGTGTTCAACGTCATCGCCGAGCGCTGGCCCGACCCGGCCGGGATGCAGGCGGTGGTCGTCTGCGGCGGCGGCAACAACGGCGGCGACGGCTTCGTGGTCGGCCGCCTGCTGCACCGGGCCGGCGTTCAGACCCGGGTCTTCCTGGCCGCGGCCCGTCCCGCGCCGGAGGGGGACGCGGGGCTTCATCTCCGCCGGCTCGAAGGGGAAGAGGGGGTGGCGGTCGAATCGGCTGCGGCCGAGAAAGATCTCGCGGCCCTGACCGCGGCCCTGGCCGATGCCGATCTGGCCGTCGATGCCCTGCTGGGCACCGGCTTGTCCGGTTCCCCCCGCGCCGAGGCGGCCCGGGTCATCGAGACGCTGAACCGGTCGGGGGTTCCGGTGATCGCCGTCGACCTGCCCTCGGGGCTGGAGTCAGGCACCGGCCGCGTCCACGGGGCCTGCGTCCAGGCGGTGGTCACCGTGACCTTCGGTCTGCCCAAGGTCGGTCACCTCTTCTATCCGGGGCGGGCCCGGTGCGGCGACCTGCGGCTCGTGGAGATCGGGTTCTCTCCCGAGGCCGTGGCCGCGGTCGAGGCGCCGGCCCTCCTGCTCACCGAGGACCGGATGGCCGGGCTGATCCCGGTGCGGCCCGGGGACGCCCATAAAGGCACCTGCGGCAGCGTCGCGGTGGTGGCCGGGTCCCTGGGGATGACCGGGGCCGCGGTGCTCGCCGCCGAGGCCGCGCTGGCCACCGGGGCCGGCCGGGTGACCCTGGGGGTGCCGGCGAGCCTGCACGACCTGGTCGCGGCCAAGGTCACCGAGGTGATGACCCGACCGCTTCCCGAGGTCCGGCAACGGCGATGCCTGGCGCTGCGGGGGCTGGGCGAGGTGCTGGCCCTGGCCTCCGGCGCCGACTGCCTGGCCCTGGGACCGGGTCTCGGGCGCAATCGCCAGACCGGAGAGCTGGTGCGCCGCCTGTTACCGCGGGTCGCGGCCCCCCTGGTTCTGGACGCGGACGGCCTCTTCGCCCTGGCGGGGAACACCGCGGTCCTGAAGGAACGCCGCGCTCCCAGCGTGCTCACCCCCCATCCGGGGGAATTCGCCCGGCTTACTGGAGCCGCGCCCGGGGCGATCGCCGAGGACCCCCTCGGGCTTGCCGGCCGCTTCGCCCTTGAGCACGGGGTCGTCCTCGTGCTCAAGGGCGCGCCCACGGTGGTGGCCTGGCCGGACGGTCGCCGGTTGGTCAATCCCACGGGGAACGCGGGGATGGCCACCGCCGGCGCCGGGGACGTGCTCACCGGGGCGATCGCGGGACTGATCGCCCAGGGCGTGGCGCCGGATCTGGCGGCCTGTCTGGGGGTATTCCTGCACGGCCGGGCCGGGGACCTGGCCCGCGACCGTCTGGGCGAGTGGGGGATGGTGGCCGGGGACCTGCGGCGGCTGTTGCCCCAGGCCATCCTGGACACCTGGACCGCGGGCCGCGGCCGGCCGTTCGGGGGCGGTGGATAGAGGGTCCGGTCAGGGGGTGGTGCATTCTTGACATGACCCGGGCCGTGCTGTAATGTACCCGCCAACGCGGCGCCAGGCGGCCAGCCCCTCCCTCTCCGGACCGGCGGACCATGTCCAACGTCAAGGAAGCCATCGAGGAGATGATCGAGGAATCGTATCTCCTCAGCCTGTCCGCCGAGGAGATCGAGCGCGATTTCACCCGCTTCCTCGACACCTGTTACGCCGTGCTGCACGCCCACGTCAAGGACCGGGCCGCGGTCAGTGGCATGGTCGAGGATCTCGCCCGCGAGAAGACCTGCCTGCTGATCGCCGACCGCGCCAGGGGCCCCGAGGCCGCGGCCGCGGCCGGACCCGAGGACGACGGCGCCGTTCGCGTCCCGCACCAGGCCTTCGCCGGTCGGGTCGCCCACCGCAAGCGGATGATCCTCAAGACCATCGGCGAATACGATCCGCAGTTGGTGCGGCTCATCGACGAGCAGCGTTTTCGGGCCAACGCCCGCGAACCGCGGCGACCCCGGCTGCGCCTGCGCCGCCGGCGCGACTGGGAGCGGCTCGGCCTGATCCTGATGCGGCTCGGGTACGCCGCCACCGTGGTGCTCATCATCGGTCTGATCTACCTGGGGCTCGCCAGGCGGTGAGCCGGCCGGCGGGTCGCCCGCGTCCCGCGCCGCCCGCCTCCTTGCCCACATCGGCTCTTCCCGCGATCAGCAGCGCTCTTCGTCCTCCCTCACCCTGACCCAACCAGAGATGCCCAAGCGGACCGACCTCAAGAAGATCATGCTGATCGGCTCAGGGCCGATCGTCATCGGCCAGGCGTGCGAGTTCGACTACTCGGGCACCCAGGCCTGCAAGGCCCTTCGCGAGGAGGGGTACCAGATCGTCCTGGTCAACAGCAACCCGGCCACCATCATGACCGATCCGGAGACGGCGGACCGGACCTACGTCGAGCCGATCACCGCCGACGTCTGCGAGCGGATCATCGCCGCCGAACGGCCGCAGGCCCTGCTGCCGACCCTGGGGGGGCAGACCGCCCTGAACACCGCCGTCGAGCTGGCCGAGACCGGGGTGCTCGACCGGTACGGCGTCGAGCTGATCGGGGCCCGGCTGCCGGCGATCAAGACCGCGGAGAGCCGGGAGCTGTTCAAGGCGGCGATGGACCGGGCCGGCCTGGAGATGCCGCGTGGCTTCTTCGTCCGCTCGCTGGACGAGGGGCTGCGCTGTCCGGCCGAGCTCGGGTACCCGATCGTCCTCCGTCCCTCCTTCACCCTCGGCGGCACCGGCGGCGGCGTGGCCTACAACGTCGAGGAGTTCGAGGAGCGCCTGGCGCACGGTCTCGACCTGAGCCCCGTCCACGAGGTGCTGGTCGAGGAGTCGGTGCTGGGCTGGAAGGAGTTCGAGCTCGAGGTGATGCGCGACCACCGCGACAACGTCGTGATCATCTGCTCGATCGAGAACTTCGATCCGATGGGGGTGCACACCGGGGACAGCATCACCGTGGCCCCGGCCCAGACCCTGACCGACAAGGAATACCAGACCATGCGCGACGCCGCCATCCGGGTGATCCGGACCATCGGCGTCGACACCGGCGGCTCCAACATCCAGTTCGCGGTGAACCCCCGCGACGGGCGCATGCTGGTCATCGAGATGAACCCCCGCGTCTCCCGCTCCTCGGCCCTGGCCTCGAAGGCCACCGGTTTTCCCATCGCCAAGATCGCCGCCAAGCTGGCCGTGGGGTACTCCCTGGACGAGATCCCCAACGACATCACCCGGGTGACGCCGGCCTCCTTCGAGCCGACCATCGACTACGTCGTCACCAAGATCCCGCGCTTCACCTTCGAGAAGTTCCGCAACACCCCCGACGTGCTGGACACCCAGATGCGCTCGGTGGGCGAGACCATGGCCATCGGCCGGACCTTCAAGGAGTCCCTGCAGAAGGGGCTCCGGGGGCTGGAGACCGGCCACGGCGGGTGGGGCGCCGACGGCAAGGACCTGGATCCGCAGAAGGTCACGGAGAAGGAGATCCGCGACCGGCTGAGCGTCCCGAATTCGCGGCGCCTGCTCTACCTCAGACTCGCCATGACCAAGGGGTACACCGACGCGCAGTTGGCCCGGCTCACCGGGATCGACCCCTGGTTCATCGACAACCTCCGGCAACTGGCCGACCTCGAGGAGCGTCTGCGGCGGGAGGACGTCTTCGCCGACGCGGCCCTGCTGCGCCAGGCCAAGGAGTGCGGGTACAGCGACCGCCAACTGGCGCACCTGCGCGGGTGCAGCGAGCAGGCGGCCCGGCAGCGGCGGCTGACCCTGGGGATCCGGCCGGTGTTCAAGACGGTCGACACCTGCGCCGCCGAGTTCGAGGCCTACACCCCGTACCACTACTCGACCTACGAGCGCGAGAACGAGGCGACCGCCTCGGACCGCCGCAAGATCGTCATCCTGGGGGGCGGCCCCAACCGCATCGGGCAGGGGATCGAGTTCGACTACTGCTGCGTCCACGCCTGCTTCGCGCTGCGCGAGGACGGGTTCGAGACCATCATGGTCAACAGCAATCCCGAGACGGTCAGCACCGACTACGACACCGCGGACAAGCTCTACTTCGAGCCGCTGACCATCGAGGACGTGCTGAACATCGTCGAGCGGGAGCGTCCCGAGGGGGTCATCGTCCAGTTCGGCGGCCAGACCCCGCTGAACCTGGCCGTGCGGCTGGAGGAGGCCGGCGTGCCGATCATCGGCACCTCGCCGGCCAGCATCGATCTGGCCGAGGACCGCGAGCGGTTCGGGAACCTGCTGCGCGAGCTGGGCATCAACCAGCCGGAGAACGGCATGGCCCGCGGCCTCGACGAGGCCAAGGGGGTGGCCCAGCGGATCGGGTTCCCCCTCCTCGTCCGGCCCTCCTACGTCCTCGGCGGGCGGGCGATGGCGGTCGTGTACGACGACGCCAGCCTCGAGCGGTACATCGACGAGGCCATTGCGGTGTCGCCCGAGCACCCGGTGCTCATCGACCGGTACCTCCAGGGGGCGCAGGAGTTCGACGTGGACGCGGTCGCCGACGGTACCGAGGTGGTCATCGGGGGGATCATGCAGCACATCGAGCACGCCGGGGTGCACTCGGGAGACAGCGCCTGCGTGCTGCCGCCGTACGCCATCCTGCCCGAGCACCTGGAGCAGCTCCACCGGCACACCGAAGCGATGGCCCGCGCCCTCTCCGTCGTCGGTCTGATGAACGTGCAGTACGCCATCCACCAGGGCACGGTCTACGTGCTCGAGGTGAACCCGCGGGCCTCCCGCACGGTCCCCTTCGTCAGCAAGGCGATCGGCCGGCCCCTGGCCAAGATCGCGGCGCGGGTCATGGTGGGCCGTACCCTGCGCCAGCAGGGGTTCACCGAGGAGATCGTGCCGCGCCACGTCTCGGTCAAGGAGGCCGTCCTCCCCTTCATCAAGTTCCCCGGCGCGGACAGCCTCCTCGGACCGGAGATGAAGTCCACCGGCGAGGTGATGGGGATCGGCGAGGACTTCGGGACCGCCTTCCTCAAGGCCCAGATCGGCGCCGGCTCCATGCTCCCCCGCGAGGGGCGGGTCTTCGTCAGCGTCAACGACGGGGACAAGGAGGAGCTGTTGCCGATCGCCCGCCGGCTGCGCGCCGCCGGTCTCGAGCTGCTGGCCACCGGCGGGACCCGCGATTTCCTCCTCGCCCACGGGGTCGAGGCCGAATCGATCCGCAAGGTGCACGAAGGGCGACCCCACGTCGAGGACGCCATCCGCTCACGCCGGATCAGCATGGTCATCAACACCCCGCAGGACGAGCCCTCCCAGTACGACGACTTCGTCGTCCGCCGGGCCGCGGTGATGAACAACGTCCCCTACACCACCACCATGGCCGGGGCCTGGGCCGCCGTGGAGGGGATCGAGGCCCTCGGTCGGGCCGGGATCTCGGTCCGCGCCCTCCAGGACTACCATCGTGAGCAATGACCGGCGCCGGACCCGCCGGGCCCGGGGTCCGGTCGTCCACCTGGTGCTGGTCCTGGGATTGCTGCTCGGCTCGGGGTGCGTCTACTTCAATACCTACTACAACGCTCAGCGTTCCTTCCGGCAGGCCGAGGCGGCCCGGCGGAAGCAGGCGGAG
>JBAZUN010000152.1:0-813 GCA_041661365.1 Candidatus Latescibacterota bacterium | reverse complement strand
ACCCAGAGCGGTGGCGAGCGGCCGGCCCAGTCGCGCCTCACCCCCCAGGTCGAGCAGCTCTACGACAAGGCCGCCCGCAAGGCCTCCAAGGTCGTTGAGCGGCACCCGGAGAGCGATCTCGTCGACGACGCCAAGCTCATCCTCGGTCGGTCGTTCTACTGGCAGGGGAATTACCTCGGCGCGGGTCAGCAGTTCGCCGAGCTCGAGGCCGGACTGCCGGACGGGGAGATGCGCGATCGGGCCCGGTTCTGGCGGGCCCAGTGCGAGGAGGGGCAGGGGAGCCTCGATCAGGCGACCCCGATCTACCGGGAGCTTTTCCAGACAGGTCGCGGCGAGCTGGCGTTCCAGTCCGGCCTGCGCCTCGGCGAGTTGGCCTTCGCCCGTCTCGACCACGTGGTGGCGGTCCAGGGATTCCAGGCCGTGCTCCAGGCCTTCCCCCAGGCTCCGGGGCGGTTCGGGGTCTGGTTGCGGCTCGGTGAGGCCCTGCAAGCCCTGGCCGATTCGTCGCGGCAGGCCGAGACGCTCCAGGCCTTTGCGGCGGCGGCCGCCGACGGTGCGCCTCTCGAGGTCGAGTACCGGGCCCGGCTGAACACCGGTCAGGTGCTGCAGGCGGCCGGTGATGCCGAGGGAGCCCTGCGTACTTATAACGGCCTGCTGCAGGAGAGCCGGTTTCGCGCCTTCGAGGGACAGACCCGCATCCTCATCGGCCAGCTCTACCAGGCCGCCGGCGATCGGGAGCGGGCCCTGGCCGAATACAACCAGGTGCGCGACGACTTCCCGCAGACCGCGGCGTCGGCCATGGCCCTGTACCGG
>JBAZUN010000151.1:0-12286 GCA_041661365.1 Candidatus Latescibacterota bacterium | reverse complement strand
GATGCACGAAGGTCAGACCCTGGGGAGCGATCGAGCCCGCGACCGCGGTGGTCCCCTGGGACAGGATGACGTGGCACAGGCTGCAGTCGCCGGAGATGCGCTCGCCCTGCGCGGTCTCCAAGGCACTGCCGTGACAGCGGAAACAGCCGACGAACTCCGAGTGGCCGATGTGGTCGGGGTACTGGCGCCAGGTGACCTTCATCTCGGGGAAGAAGTTGCGACGATAGATCTCCTGCACCGAGGCCACCGCCGCGCCGATGGCCGGTGCCTGCTGGACGGCGACCTCGGGGTATTCGGCCTGGTAGAACTCGCGCAGACCACGCTCGATCCCCTGCAGCGCCGTCACCGAGTCGGGGTACTGGGCGTCGAGCGCCATGATCGCCCGTTGCTTGACGAAGGGAAGCGCCTGGTCGATCAGCCCCGCTGCCAGGGCCTGATTCACGGTCTGATTGGGCGACCGGTAGTGGTGGCTCGGGCGGTTGTGGCAGTCGATGCAGTCCATGGTCCGCCGCTCGGCCGTCGCCGGCAGGGGCTCGGTGGCACCGGGATCGCGGTACTCCTTCACCGTGCCGTCCCCCCGCGTCAGACGGACCCAGGCGATCTGTTCGCGCCGGGGATCGCTGGCCGCGTAGTCGATGCGGTTGCTGCGGGCCACGTGCCAGTGGATCCCCTCGACCCGGCCGGTCTGCTCGCTCGCCCCCCCGATCTTGAGGAGCAGGGTGATCGGGTACGGGGTATTCGCCTCGTCGGGGAGGAAGTGCGGAATGACCGCCTGTCGTCCCCCGAAGAACTTCTCGGGCCAGTGACAGCGCTCGCAGGTCTCGCGAGCCGGCCGCAGGTTGGCCACCGGCGTCGGGATCGGTCGAGGGTAGATCCCCGCGGTCACGGCGTAGACCTGATAGGCACCGGACAGCTTGGACTTGACGTACCAGCCGGCCCCCTCGCCGATGTGGCACTCGACGCAGGCGACGCGGGCGTGAGGTGATCCCTGGTACGCGGTGTATTCCGGCTGCATGACCGAGTGGCACAGCGCCCCGCAGAACTCCACCGACTCGGTGCTCTTGTAGGCGCTATAGGTGCCGAAGGCGGTGGCGGCCAGGAAGATGGTGGAGCCACCGATGAAGATCATGAAGGCATTGCGATTGGCCGGGTCGGCCAGGTCCAGGTGGATGCCCTGCGGGAAGGTGGAAGCCAAGCCCCGCCGCTGCCGGCGCTGGTCCAGCAGCATGCCCACCGGGATGAGGATCAGCCCAATCACCAGGAAGACCGGGAGGATGATGAAGGTCACCAGACCGAGGTAGACCGAGGTCTGCCGGGCGAAGAGGTCGATCAGCAACAGAAAGACGATGACGACGAAGGAGCCCGCGGCCAGGGCGGCGCCGCAGACCGTGACCCAGTTGTACACACTCTCGGGCAGCCGTCTGTTGCCCATGGAAGTCTCCTCGAACGATCCTACCGGACCAGCCTCAGTGGATGTCCAGACGTCGCATCATCTTCTGGAGATTCGGCCGGGACACCCCCAGCCGGACCGCGGCCCGGCTGCGGTTCCCCGTACACCCGGTCAGGGCCTCCTCGATCAGGGTCCGCTTGATCCGCTCCAGCGCCTCGGGCAGGGACTCCCCCTCGAGCCGGGTGGCCGCCACCGGATGGGCCGGCTGAACCTCCGGCGACAGCAGGGCAACCGAGATCGCTTGTCCGTCGTCGGCCAGCGCCGCCATCCGCTCGACCTCGTTGCGCAACTGCCGGACGTTCCCGGGCCAGGTGTATTGCTGCAGGACCGCGATCACCTCAGGCTCGATGGCGATCGGTCCGCGGTCGGTCCGCCGGCCGTACTCGGCCAGGAAGTGTCGCACCAGCAACGGGATGTCGTCGGGCCGCTCGCGCAGCGACGGCACCTGCACCGCGAGACCGCCGAGTCGGTAATATAACTCAGGACGGAACCGCCCCGCCTCCACCTCCCTGGCCAGGTCTCGACTGGTCGCGGCCACCACCCGGACGTTCGACCGCTTGACCTCGGTCTCCCCGAGCCGGCGGTACTCGCCGCTCTCCAGCACCCTCAGGAGCTTGGCCTGCACCGCCGGTGAGGTGTCGGCGATCTCGTCGAGGAACAGGGTTCCGCCGTCGGCCACCTCCAGCAGCCCGGGCTTGTCGTGGACCGCCCCGGTGAAAGCCCCGCGGCTGAACCCGAACAACTCCCCCTCCAGCAGGGACTCGGGGAGCGCGGCGCAGTTCTCGGCGACGAAGTTGCGCTCGCGCCGCGGCCCCTCGTAGTGCAGGGCCCGGGCCACCAGCTCCTTCCCCGTGCCGCTCTCCCCGAGGATGAGGACCGACGCCGGGCTGGGGATAACCTTCTCGAGCAGGGCCTTGAGCCGTCGCATCGGCGCGCTCTCGCCGAGGATGGCGGCAAAGCGGCCGTGCCCTTCCACGACCTGGCGCAACTGCTCGTTCTCCCGCCGCAGGGCGCCGTACCGGCTGGCGTTTTCCAAAGCGCAGGCCAACTGGTCGGCCAGGGCCGTGAAGAAGGGCGAGAAAGTCTCCGGGAAGAGGCAGGCATGATCCGGCTGCTCCAGGTAGAGGACGCCGACCGTGCGGCTCCAGGCCTCCAGCAGCAGGCAGAGGCGGGCGTTGTTCTGATCCCGGCCGAGGACCCGGTCAGCGTCAGCCTCGACGCCGATCAGGCCGGTGGTCGGGACGCCCCTGCCGGGAGCCATGGCCTCGCGGCAGTAAGCCATCGCCTGCTTCGTGGCCCCTTCGTCGAGGTAGCGCACCGCCGCCACCCGCAGGTTGCCGCCGCCCTCGGCCAGCAGCAGCAGGCCGGCCCGGCTGCCGGTCACCTCCAGGGCGGTGGTCAGAGCCTCCTCGACCACCTCCTCGTAGTCGAGGGTGCCGCGCAGGAACCGGGTGACGCGGTGCAGCGCGCAACAGGACCAGTCCGGTCGGCCGCGCCCGCCGACCTCTTCGTGGGACATGCGGACATCCTTGCGGACCGGGGAGTCGACCGGAACGCCGGCTCTCCGGTCAAGGGATTGCGGGATTATCTCTGTAACCTACCCAGGGGGCAGGCCACCGCAATGGGGTGTCCGACGAAATGAGGGCAACGCGCTCGAAGGCGGGCGCAGCCGGGAACGACCCAGTCCTGGACTCAGCCGGGCCTCATGGCCGAGATGCCTTGAGTCGGCCCCACGAGGTGCCGGCCACGGCCGTGGTGCCGTCGTCGCTCAGGATCTCGACCTCGTAGATCACGGCCCCGGACTGGGTCCCCACCTCGATGTAGTCGGCTTCGGTTCCGGACGGGAAGGCCAGCTCGACCCAGGTGTTGGTCTGCTCTTCGAAGTCGTAGGCATCGGCGACCAGCTCGGCGTCGGCGGTCTCGGTCTGCCCCGAGGGCCCCAGCCTGGCACCCTGGTAAGCGAGGGCCATGTACCAGCCAGCGTCACCGCCGATGTAGAGCCGCACCGCGGCCACCGGATGAACCTCCTCGAACTGGAAGACCAAGTTCCCCTTGGTGGGCCAGACGAACGCCTTGGCGTCCTGACTGTTCCCGGGATGCAGACCGTCGGTGAGGGAGGCCAGCTCGCCTTCGTGGGGATTGTACCCCAAGGTGGCGCTGGTCACCGCGTCCGGCGCGATGTTCACCGGTGACGCCCCCAGCCCCGCCGCCACCACTACGGACCAGAACAACGCGCGGCGCATGGTCATTGCCGAGATCATCGCGGTTTCTCCTTCAGAGTGCGAGCCGACACGGCACTGAAAAATCCTGGACCTCGAGGAGATCTTGGCAGAGATTGTACCGCCGGCGATGCCCGGGGTCAACCGATCCCCGGGATCGACGCGGCGCGGTACGGGACGCTGCTGTCCCAACCACGGGACCTTGGTGTCACTGGCTCGACGCCGGCGGCACGGCAACGCAGAGCCGCGGAATCAGCGATCCTTCCAGCCGGATCCCGCAACCGGAAAATGGCACAGATATTGCGACCCAAATCAAGTACACTATGTAGCGACAAATGCGACCCATCCGGTTGTCAAGAACATGCTTGACCATGGGTGCGCCGCGATCTAGTCCCATACTCGCCATCAGCTCTTCTTCCCGGAAAGATCCCATGACTCAAACGCCGTCCGATCCTCAGCTCCTGACCCCCGTGTTCAAGGTAAAAACCCTGGAAGCCACGCGGGCCCGGGCCCGGGCCTCGCGCCAGCTCAAGTCCTTGTTCGAGCCGGCCTCGATCGCCGTGGTCGGGGCCAGCGCGCGCAACGGCAGCGTCGGCCAGGCGGTCTTTCGCAACCTGCTGCTCAACGGGTACACCGGAACCCTGTACCCGGTGAATCCGCGACACCGAAGCATCATGGGGGTGAAGACCTACCCCAGCGTCATCGGGATCGACGACCGGGTGGAGATGGCGATCCTCATCGTCCCCGCGGCCTCGGTCCCCGGCGTCCTCGACGAGTGCGCCCGCAAGGAGGTGCAGAGCGTCGTGGTCATCTCGGCCGGGTTCAAGGAGACCGGGACCGAGGGCAAGGCCCTGGAAGACCGGATCCGGCACCAGGCCCGCGACGCCGGGATCGCCCTGCTCGGCCCCAACTGCCTGGGGCTGATCAACACCGACCCGACGGTATCGATGAACGCCACCTTTGCCCGCTCCATGGCCCAACCCGGCAACATCGCCTTCATGTCGCAGTCCGGGGCCCTGTGCACCTCCATCCTCGACTACGCCGGCAGCCAGAACATCGGCTTCTCGAAGTTCATCAGCTTCGGCAACAAGGCGGACATCGACGAGAACGACCTGCTCCGCTACCTCGGCGGCGACGCCCAGACGCAGGTGATCCTGATGTACGTCGAGGACCTGAGCAACGGCCTCGACTTCATCCACATCGCCCGGGAGATCACCAGCGAGCAGGAGCGGTGCAAGCCGATCCTGGCCCTCAAGAGCGGCCGCACCGCCGAGGGGGCGCGGGCCGCGGCCTCGCACACCGGGTCGATGGCCGGCACCGACGAGGTCTACGACGCGGTGATGGCCCAGGCCGGCGTGCTGCGGGTCGACACGGTCCAGGAGCTGTTCGACTACGCCATGGCCTTCGCCAACCAGCCGATGCCCAAGGACAACCGGGTGGCGATCGTCACCAACGCCGGCGGCCCCGGGATCATGGCCACCGACGCCTGCGTGCGCCAGAACCTCCGACTGGCCGACTTCAGCGAGGAGACCCGGAGCACCCTGATCGCGGCCCTGCCGGCGGCCGCCAGCGTCAAGAACCCGGTCGACGTGCTCGGAGACGCCCAGCACGACCGGTACCAGGCCACCCTCGAGGCGGTGCTGCGGGACGAGCACACCGACGGCCTGGTGGTCATCCTCACCCCGCAGAACATGACCGACATCGAGGAGATCGCGCGGGTCATCACCGCCCTCAACCTGCGGTACGACAAGCCGATCCTGGCCTCCTTCATGGGCGGTACCGACGTGGCCGCCGGGGTGCGCCTGCTGCGGCAGCAGGGGGTCCCTCACTACCCCTTCCCCGAGGGGGCGGCGCGGGTGATGCGGGCGATGCGCACCTACAAGCAGTGGCTGGAGCGGCCGCGCACCGAGGAGCGGATCTTCGAGGTCGACCGGGCCGCGGTGCAGCGGATCTTCACCCAGGCCCGCGAGGAAGGACGCACCCGGCTCCCCGAGCTGGAGGCGATGCAGGTCCTGGCGGCCTACGGCTTCCCGGTCCTCAAGTCCGGTCTGGCCCGCTGCCGCGCCGACCTGGCCGAGCTGGGGAAGCAGGTGGGGTATCCGCTGGTGATGAAGATCGCCTCGCCGGACATCCTCCATAAGACCGACATCGGCGGGGTCCAGGTCGGGGTGCCGGACCAGGCCGCCGCCGAGCGGGTCTTCGACGAGATGGTGGCCCGGGCCAGGCAGCACCATCCCAACGCCAACGTCTGGGGCGTCAACGTGCAGCAGTTGGCCAAGCCGGGACGCGAGGTGATCCTCGGGGCCACCCGAGACCCGAAGTTCGGCCCCCTGGTGATGTTCGGGCTGGGAGGGATCTATACCGAGGCGCTCAAGGACGTCACCTTCCGCCTGGCGCCGCTGCGCCAGCTCAGCGCCCGCCACATGCTCGAGCAGATCCGGGGCCGCCGCATCCTCGAGGGGATCCGCGGCGAGGCGCCGGCCGACTTCGACGCCCTGCAGGAGTGTCTCGAGCGGCTCTCCCAACTCGTCATCGAGTTCCCGATCATCGAGGAGTTGGACATCAACCCGCTGATCGCCTACGACCAGGGCGCCGCGGTGGCCGACGCCCGCATCATCCTGGGAGAGGCCTGAGCCCATGCGCTTCAGCCCCGACTGGCGCACGCAGTACCAGGCCAAGCTGGTCACTCCGGAGAAGGCGGTGGCCGGCATCCGCCGCGGCCAGCGGGTCTTCATCGGCTCGGGAGCGGCCGAGCCCCAGGCCCTGGTGGCGGCCCTGGCCGAGCGCGGGGATCACCTCGCCGACAACCAGTTGATCCACATCCGCAGCCTGGGCGTGGCGCCGTACACCCAGTCGAAGTTCTCCGACCGCTTCCGCTACAACACCTTCTTCATCGGCGACAACGTCCGCGGCGCGGTCTCCGAGGGCCGGGCCGACTACACCCCGATCTTCCTCTCCGAGGTGCCGGCCCTGTTCCGCACCGGCAAGGCCCCGATCGACGTAGCCCTGATCCAGGTGACGCCCCCGGACGAGCACGGGTTCTGCTCCCTCGGGGTGTCGGTCGACATCGTCAAGGCGGCCACCGACACCGCCCGGATGCTGGTGGCCGAGGTGAACCCGCGGATGCCCCGCACCCTGGGGGACTCCTTCATCCACATCAGCCGCGCCGACCTGCTGGTCGAGCACGAGGCGCCGATCGCCGAGTTCCACCTGGTCGCGCCCGACGAGGTGGCCCGCCGCATCGGCCGCCACATCGCCGAGCTGGTCGAGGACGGCTCCACCCTGCAGATGGGGATCGGCACCATCCCCGACTCGGTCCTCCTCGAGCTGCAGCACCACCGCGACCTGGGAGTGCACACCGAGATGGTCTCCGACGGGATCGTCGACCTCATCGAGAAGGGGGTGGTCAACGGCACCCGCAAGACCCTGCACCGGGGGAAGGTGGTGACCAGCTTCGCCCTGGGGACGCAGCGGCTCTACGACTTCATCGACGACAATCCGCTCTTCGAGTTCTACCCGAACGAATACTCCAACGACCCGTTCGTCATCTCGCGGAACATCCGCATGGTGGCGATCAACGCCGCGCTCGAGGTAGACCTTACCGGGCAGGTCTGCTCCGACTCCCTGGGGACCTACTTCTACAGCGGTATCGGCGGCCAGGTCGACTTCATCCGCGGGGCGGCGCGGTCCGAGGGAGGGAAGCCGATCATCGCCATGCCCTCCACCGCCACCGTCGAGGGGCACCGGGTTTCGCGCATCGTCTCCATGCTCAAGCCCGGAGCCGGGGTGGTCACCTCGCGGGGCGACGTCCACTACCTGGTCACCGAATACGGCGCCGTGGACCTGCACGGCCAGAGCATCCGCGAGCGGGCCCTGGCCCTGATCCACATCGCCCACCCGGACTTTCGCGAGGAGCTGATGCAGGCGGCCCGGGAGCGCCACTTCGTGTATCAGGACCAGGTGGTGGTGGCCGGTGCCGGATTGGAGGAGCTGGAGGAGCTGGAGACCAACTACACCGCGGAGAACGGGGTGGAGGTCCACTTCCGGACGATCGAGCCGACCGACGAGCCCCTCCTCCAGGACATGTTCTACCGGTGCTCGGAGCGGACGATCTACCTGCGCTTCTTCGCCTACGTCAAGGCGCTTCCCCATAGCCGCGCCCAGCAGCTCGTGGCCGTTGACTACGACAACAGCCTGGCCCTGGTGGCCACCGCCCCCGAGGGGGAGCGCGAGGTGATCGTCGCGGTGGCGCGGTACACCCGCGACCGGGCGACCAACTACGCCGACTGCGCCTTCATGGTGCGGGACGACTGGCAGGACAAGGGGATCGGCCGGTACCTGGTCAACCGACTGATCGAGGTCGCCCGTCACCGCGGGATCTCCGGGTTCACCGCCGACGTGCTGGTCGACAACACCCGGATGATGCACGTCTTCCACCTGTGTGCCCCGGGCCCGGTCCAGAGCCGCATCGAGGAGGGCTCCTACCACATCTCCTTCGCGCTCACCCCGCCCGAGACGCCGGTGGAGAGCGTGGCCGGCGGCCCCTCGTAAGCGGACCCCGTCACCCTTAACCCCACTGCCCCGGAGGTCCGGATGAGCCACACCGCCAACGACGCCCGCTATCAGAGCATGCCCTACCGCCGCTGCGGCCGGAGCGGCCTGCGCCTTCCGGTCATCTCCCTGGGGCTGTGGCACAACTTCGGCGGGGTCGACCCGCTGGAGACAGCCCGCGCCGTGGTGCTGCGGGCCTTCGACCTGGGCGTCACCCATCTCGACCTGGCCAACAACTACGGGCCGCCGCCCGGCTCGGCCGAGGAAACCCTGGGCCGCATCCTGAGCCGCGACCTGGGCGGCTACCGCGACGAGCTGGTCATCTCCACCAAGGCCGGGTACTACATGTGGCCCGGACCGTACGGCGAGTGGGGCTCGCGGAAGTACCTCCTCTCCAGCCTCGACCAGAGCCTGAAGCGGCTGGGGCTGGAGTACGTGGACGTCTTCTACCACCACCGGCCCGATCCGGAGACCCCGCTCGAGGAGACCATGGCGGCCCTGGACCAGGCCGTGCGTTCCGGACGGGCGCTCTACGCCGGGATCTCGAACTACCCGCCCGACCTGACGCGGCAGGCCGCGGCGATCCTGCGCGACCTGGGGACCCCCTGCCTGATCCACCAGCCCAGCTACAGCATGCTCAACCGGCACGTGGAGGAGGGGCTGCTGGCCGCCGTGGCCGAGGAGGGGATCGGCTGCATCGCCTTCTGCCCGCTGGCCCAGGGGCTCCTGACCAGCCGGTACCTCGACGGCGTGCCGGCCGATTCACGGGCCGCCAAGCCGCACGGCTTCCTCAAGCGGGACGCGGTCACCGAGGAGAAGCTGGCGGTGATCCGGCAGTTGGCCGCCATGGCGCAGGAGCGGGGTCAGACCCTGGCCCAGATGGCCCTGGCCTGGGTCCTCCGCCACGAGGCCGTGACCTCGGCGCTGATCGGGGCCAGCCGGACGGCGCAGGTCGAGGAGAACGTGAAGGCCGTGGCCAACCTGGCCTTCAGCGCCGAGGAGCTGGGGCGGATCGACCGGATCGTGGGGGGCTGAGATCGGACCGGTTCAGAAGGCGAGCTGAGCGCTCAGCAGCAGCAGGTCGTCGTCCAGATCGGGGACGTACGGCTCGTCGGTCTCCTTCCAGACGTAGTTGAGCTGGATTCGACTGCCTGGACTCAACGGCGCCGTGGCTCCCAGGGTC
Organism: Candidatus Latescibacterota bacterium; assembly: GCA_041661365.1. Taxonomy (GTDB): domain Bacteria; phylum Latescibacterota; class UBA2968; order UBA8231; family UBA8231; genus CAITNQ01. Next base: position 2,883 of record JBAZUN010000151.1, on the reverse strand, counting down.
CAGTGCCGCTCCACCACGTGGTTCCCGGCCTGGTTGAACTCGTCCTCGTACCGGTCGAAGCGAATCCCGGTCTGCAGCCGGTCCGGGACCAGCCAGACCAGCGCCTTCAGCTCGTACCCCTGGTACTCGTAGTTGGTCCGCCGGTCGCGGTAGTAGTCGTCGTCGACCGCGCCGGCGGCGTACATCCCGCGCAGGGTTACCCCACGCGGCAGGGCCCAGCCCAGGTCGGCTGACCAGCTCCAGCGGCGCAGGTCGATGACCGTCTTGGCGTCGTTGAGCAGGCTGTTGTCGTGCCGGTTGAGGCTGGCGTGGCCGCCCGCGGTCAGGCCGGGACCCAGATCGGCGTCCAGCCGCAGTCCGTAGAACAGGTCGGCCGGGCCGTTCCCGTAGAGGAACTCCTTGCGCTGCTTGCCGCCGACGAAGAGGTTGGCTCCCAGGCCGTTCCCCACCATGGCGAAGGCGCGCACCGGCCCGACCGCGGCGCGCAGGCCCAGGCCGGTATCGCGCAGCAGGGCCCGGTTCCCCATGTACGGCGAGATGTACGGGGTGCGCGACAGGGACCAGTCGGCGATCCGCTCGGACAGGGTGCTGCGCTCGACGAAATCCAGACCAGTACTCGACTGCAGCGACTCGTAGGTCGAGGGGATCTTCTGCTGACCGACGACCAGCTCCCAGCCCGGGGCCAGGCGGCCGGCCAGGTAACAGTCGGTCAGGCGGGCGTTCTCCTCGAGGAGGATCTCCAGGCGGAAGCGCAGGCGGCTGCTCCCCAGGGTATCGGCCAGCGAAAGCCTCGCCCGTCTCAGGCTGAATCCGGCGGCGGTCTGTGCCGCCTCGTCCTCGCTGCCGGCCTGGCGGATCCCGTTCTCCAGCTCCTCGCGGATCGTCCACCAGGTCTGCACGTACCCGTGGATCTCGGGCACGCGAGTCTCCCCTGCCGCGGTGGCCAAGGGGATCATCCCGGCCAGCCACACCGCCAATGCGCACGCCTTCTTCATGGACCTTTCTCCAGCAGAAGACGGCGGGCAGGAGGAACCCCCACCCGCCGCCGATAATGCACCTCTACAGGGCCGCGCGCCTACTCGATCCCGTACCCGTACACGACGAGCTGGCCCGCGTCGACGTAGGCCCAGCCCCCGTTCATGTGGTCGAACTCCTCGACCCCGGCCGGCATCGGGTTGATCCGCAGCGCCACCACGGCGCGCACCATGTTGCCGGCGTTGTGGTCCTTGGTCTGGTCGTAGTCGAAGGCGTCGCCGCAGTTGCTCGGCGAGTAACTCGAGCCGCGGTCGGGCGCACCGGGCGTGACCTGCGGCACGACGATCCGCAGCGGGCCTTCCCCCTCGATCTTGCCGGAGACCGGATCGAGGTAGGAGCTGACCATGGACCCACCGTCACGCTCGTAGGCCAGCATCAGCCACTGCTCGTCGGGGATCGCCCCCCCGTTGACCAGTCCGGTGGGCAGGGAGAGCGGGTACTAGACAAAGCCGCAGTCCGCGCCCCTGGTGCCGGTGTCGAGACCGGAGTAGAACAGCGCCGCGGGATGCCGGGCGCTGATCACGTCGATGGTAAAGTCCTTGGTGAACCCGTCCGCCGAGATCACGGTGACCCCGGTGACCCCGGCCGGGTCCACGCCGACCGCGGTCAGCAGGTCGCGCACCTTCACCCCGCCGTAGGCAGCGTAGGTGTCGAACTGCTGCTTGCTGGTGTTGGCGAGGAGGAACTCCCGGTGCGCCGGCATGGCCTTCAGCTCGGTCAGGTCCAGGACCAGGATCTTGGCCCGGGCCTGACCCGGCTTGCTATCCGCGCTACCGGGGTAGCGCAGGTCGGTGATCTCGTCCGCGTTGCTGTACCCGTCCCCGTCGCTGTCCTGGGAGGCCAGGGTACGCACCGCGGCGGCGCTGCGGCCGGCGTTCTTGTACGCCAGGCCGTACGGGTTCAAGGTCTGCTCGTAGGTGGCCGGGGCACCGGTGGCGCCGGAGACCGGGAAGGGGATGAAGTGGCAGAAATCGCAGGCGTTCTTCCGCGCGGCCTTGCCGCTGACGGTCACCTGTCCCCCGGTGTGGCAGGACTGGCAGTCGTCCAGGCGGGTTCCGGCGACGTCGGGATAGGTCGCCACCAGGTGGTTCATGTCCAGATCCCCGGCGTGTCCCTTGTAGGCCCGCGAGGAGGTGGCAGGGGTCGACGAGCTGGCGCCGTCGTCTCCCCCGCATCCGGCCCAGGCCAGGCCAAGGACGAGGACGGTGCCAACGGCGATCTTCGGTTTCAGGTGCATGGCTACCTCCCTGAGCGGTTGGGGTGTGCCGATGCCGGCGGGTCGGGCTCCGGCGGCACGGTATCCAGGTGTCCGGAGTCGGTGAACTCGTACCCGCTGACCCCCGCGGCAGCGGTCGTCTTGAGGGTTTCCAGGACGAAGACGAGGAAGGCGGCCATGCGGGGATGGCCGGCAAAGGCCAGCGGTACGGCCAGGCGGAAGGCCTCCAGGTGCAGCTCGAGGAAGGACAGGCCGCACTGCTCGGCGGCAAGCTGGGTGCCCAGGCCCAGATCGGCTTCCCCCCGGCGGATGGCCAGGGCCAGTTCGAGGTGCGAGACAAAGGGACCGACCGTGGCACGGTCGTTGAGGGTAACGCCGGCCTCGGCGCAGAGCCGACGGGCCAAGTGCCAGGTTCCCGAGAGCGGCTGGCGGTCGGCGAAACGCAGCGACGGGTCGGCCAGGGAGGTGAGGCCGGCGATTTCGGGGTGCCGCGCCCGGTCGAAGAGCAGGCCCTGCCGTCGCCCGAAGAGGGTGACCAGGTAGCACCCCTTCCCCGCACCGGCAAGCCGGCGCACCGTCCCGGTATCGACGTGGCACCCGGCCGCGTGGGCCTGGGCCGAGCGCAGGGCCTT
>JBAZUN010000150.1:0-12321 GCA_041661365.1 Candidatus Latescibacterota bacterium | reverse complement strand
GGGAGCGAGATCATGGTGTCGCGCCCCCAGTCGGTGAACCAGTGGTACCCGGCCAGGATGGTGTGCAGGCCGTCGGTGCGGCGCACCAGGAACTGGTCGGTCGCCCGCAGGAGCTGGGCCAGCACCGGCTGGTCGTCCAGGCCGGAGGGCACGGGGAGGCTGGCCCGCCGGCCGGCCTCGGCTTCGAGCAGACCGAGCACCTCGCGTGCCCCCGGGTTTTCGGTCGAGGCGATCACCCCCAGGGAACCGCCCGGCTCCAGGGAGCAGTGCAGGACCCCGGTGGTGAACAGGTCCTCGCTGCACTCCAGGCCCCGCTCCTCTTCGCGAGGGTACTGGAAGTTGAAGTACCAATCGGGCGCCGCCGTGTACTGCGCCCCGGGAACCGACAGGTACACGGTCGGCTGTCCCGGATAAGGCTGGTACTGGAGCAGGTGGTCGCGGAAGCGCGCCTCGCGCCGCACCGCGTCGTTGGCCTGCACCAGGTGGTGGTAGTCCCTGCCGGCGAAGAAGGGGCGAAGCTGAAGCTGCACCGGCTCCGGGGCCCGCAGCAGCTCGTAGCGGATCACCAGGGTGTGCTCGCCGTGGAGCATGGCCACGGTCTTCCGCAGGGTGACGTCCTCGCCGGTATAGGTGAAGACGGGGAACGGGTCGAGGGAGAAGGCGGACAGGTGGCGGTGCCCCTCGGGATGGATCGCCCCGGGGAACAGGCTGCACCCGAGCTCCATGGTCCGGTCGGGGAGGATCAGGGTTTCGTCGAGGCGGCTGAGCAGGACCAGGCGGCCGACCGGCGGCCGGGTAGCCACCACCAGCAGGCCGTGGTATCGCCGGGTGTTGGCGCCGGTGACCGTGGCGCTGGCCCAACTCCCCAGGCCGTTGGTCTCCAGCCACTCCCGCATGCTGGCCCGTGGAAAATCTCGAGTGAAGGCGGCGTCGAAGCGGATGGGGAAGGGCATGACCTGCCTCCGGTCTGGAGTAGCCGTGCTGCAAGATAAGCATTGTTGATGCAGGGGACAAAGGAAGGGCCGGCGGAGCACCATTCGCTCCGCCGGCCTGCGTACCGCGAGGCGGGAAGGGCCGAAACCGGACCGCTCCCCCTTACTTGTTCTTGATCAGCATGTCGACGACGCTGGGATCGGCCAGGGTCGAGGTGTCGCCGATGCTGTCCATCTCGTTGGTGGCGATCTTGCGCAGGATGCGCCGCATGATCTTGCCCGAACGGGTCTTGGGCAGGGCCGGGGCCCAGTGGATGACGTCGGGGGTGGCGATCGGGCCGATCACCTTGCGGACGTGCTGCCTGAGCTCGTTGCGCAGCTCCTCGGTGTACTCCACGCCGGCGTTCAGGGTGACGTAGGCGTAGATCCCCTGCCCCTTGATCTCGTGCGGGAAGCCGACCACCGCGGCCTCGGCCACCTTGGTGTGCAGCACCAGGGCGCTCTCCACCTCGGCGGTGCCCATGCGGTGCCCGGAGACGTTGATGACGTCGTCGACCCGGCCGGTGATCCAGTAGTACCCGTCCTCGTCGCGGCGGCAGCCGTCGCCGGTGAAATAGTACCCCTTGTACTGCTGGAAGTACATGCTCTCGAACCGTTCGTGGTCGCCGTACACCGTGCGGGCCTGACCGGGCCAGGGGGCCTTGATGCAGAGCACCCCGCTGACGCCGTCGGCCGTCAATTCTTTGCCCGACTCCGCTTCGAGCACGGCCGGCTCAACCCCGAAGTAGGGGAAGGTGGCCGAGCCCGGCTTGGTCGGGGTGGCACCCGGCAGCGGGGTGATGAGGATCCCGCCGGTCTCGGTCTGCCACCAGGTGTCGACGATCGGGCACCGACCCTTGCCGATGTGCTCGTTGTACCAGCGCCAGGCCTCCGGGTTGATCGGCTCGCCGACGGTGCCCAGCAGCCGCAGCGAGGAGAGGTCGCACCCCGCCGGCCACTGGGTGCCCTCCTTGGCCAGGGCGCGGATGGCCGTGGGCGCGGTGTAGAACTGGTTCACCCGGTACTTGTCGATGGTCTTCCAGAAGCGATCGGGGTGCGGGTAGGTCGGGATCCCCTCGAACATGACCGAGGTGGCGCCGTTGGCCAGCGGTCCGTACACGATGTAGGAGTGACCGGTGACCCAGCCGATGTCGGCGGTGCACCAGTACACGTCGCCGTCGTGGTAGTCGAAGATGTCCCTGTGGGTGACGGCGGTGAAGACCATGTACCCGCCGACGTTGTGCTGCACGCCCTTGGGCTTCCCCGTGGAGCCGGAGGTGTAGAGGATGAACAGCGGATCCTCGGCGTCCATCTCCTCGCAGGGGCAGTCGGCGCTGGCCCCGGCCATCAGGTCGTGCCACCAGAAATCGCGGCCCGCCTTCATCTCGCACTTGATCCCGGCGCCGTCCTGGACCCGCTTGACCACGATGCAGGTCTTGACCGGCTGGCCCATCTGCTCCTCGGCGTTGGCCATGGCCGCGTCGGCGCTCGGCTTCATCGGCAGCGGCTTGTTCCCGCGGAAGGTCCCGTTGGCCGTGACCAGGGCGGTGCACTGCGAGTCGGCGATCCGGTCGGCCAGGGCCTCGGCCGAGAAGCCACCGAAGACGATGGAGTGGATGGCGCCGATGCGGGCGCAGGCCATCATGGCAACGACCAGCTCGGGGATCATCGGCAGGTAGATCGACACCCGGTCGCCGCGCTTGACCCCGCGCGACTTGAGGACGTTGGCGAACCTGCAGACCTGCTCGTGGAGCTGCCGGTAGGTGATCCTCGCGTCCTCTCCCGGCTCGTTCCCTTCCCAGATGATAGCGACCTGGTCGCCGCGCTTGGCCAGGTGCCGGTCCAGGCAGTTGTAGACGATGTTGGTCTTGCCCCCCTTGAAATACTCGACCACGATGGGGCCCTTGGTCAGGTCGTAGTTGTAGGAGAGGACCCGGTCCCACTTCCTGAACCAGTGGAACTCGGCTGCCTTCTCGCCCCAGAAGCCCTCCTGATCCTTGATGGACCGCTCGTATTCCTTGCGGTACTGCTCCATGCTCTTGATATGGGCTTGCTTGGCGAAGGCGGGCTCGGGTGCATAGACGTCGGACATGAGGACATGCTCCTCGGCAAAGGGGTTGACGCGAATCGGCAGAGGCCGGGCTCTGCCCGACCCAACGCGCGGTGCCGTGAGGTGATGCGCAATCAGCCGAGAAACATAAGCATTTTGGGGCATGCGGACAAAGTTGAAGCGGCAATTGACAAGCATTTTACCGGCCGCCGACGCCGGTCCATTGACCTGCACCGGCGGCCGCCGCTTCAATCTCCCGAGGACTTCCCGGAAAGCTCCTCGACCACTACCCGGACGACCGCGGTGCGCTGCAGCATGCGGTCGGGGAAGGTGAAGGTCTGCCCGGGGCCGGCGTAGTGCGCCATGATGACGGCGAGGCCGAACCGCTTGGCCGCGGGGTCCTCGAGGAGCTCGGCCCGGCCGTAGCCGATGACGCTGCGGAACCGGGCGCCCCAGTCGCAGGGCTCGGCGGCCGGCACCACCCGGCAGTCCGTCTCCACCTGGAAGCAGACCCGCGGGTGACGGCGCAGGATCTCCATCTTGCGCCCCTCGAGGGCGCTGTGGAAGTAGAGGGCGTTGTCGCGGAAGCCGAAGGAGACCGGGACCACGTACGGTTCGTCACCGTCGACCAGGCCCAGATGGCAGACCGGGGCGGCCTGCAGGACCGCCTCGACGGCGGCCGGATCGGTGATGGCCTTTTCGCGGCGGCGCATACGGCCTCGGTGCGGATGGAGTCGGGGTTGGTGTGAGGGGATGCCCCGCTGGTCCATGGTGGAGGTGGCCAGCGGGGCGTCCGGGGTGAAGGGTCAGTCCAGCTCGGCCTTGGGATCGCCCTTGAGCAGCGGCAGGGGATGAGGCCGGACCAGGATCCCGCCCTGCTCGTAGGACTCCATCGCGGCCCAGGTGTACTCCAGGGCCGCCAGGGCGTCGCGGCCCGAGGCGCGCAACTGCTCGCGCGGCACCTGGTTGGTGACGTCCTCCATGAAGCCGTGGATGCGGCGGGGGAAGGTCTCGTCGAAGTTCGAGATCCCCGATTCGGTGACCACCGGGGCCGGCGACGAGCCGAGCTGCAGCTTGTCGGGCTGGGCCGCGGTGCCCGGGGCGGGCCAGAAGGTGATCTTCTCGATGCAGTTCTCGATGCAGAAGGTGCCGCGGGTGCCGGCCACCTCGACGCTCCACCAGCCGCCCAGACCGAAGGTGGCGTCGCCGCGCTGGCTGAGCAGGTACCCGACCGCGCCGTTGGCGAAGCGCAGGTGGATGCTGTTGATCGAGATCATCAGGTCGTCGGCGTGGCGGCGGAAACTGGGCCGGTCGAAGAAGGCCTGGACGTGGGTGACGTCGCCGCAGAAGTAGCGCATGACGCTGAAGGGGTGGGTCAGGAAGGCCTTGACGTGGAAGTACGGAAACCCCTTCACCCGGGAGGAGCCGGCCGGGCCGTAGGTCACCTCGCCGCCGGCGAACCCCATCTTGTGAAGACAGTAGACCAGCTCGCCGACCTTCCCCGCGGCCATGTACTGCCGGGCCAGCTCGGCCGGGGGGGTGAAGTAGTGGTTCAGGTTGCACCCCAGGTACACGTCCTTCTCGGCGGCCTTGGCCACCATCTGGCGGGCCTCGGCCACGTCGTTGGACAGCGGCTTCTCGACCAGGACGTGCTTGCCGGCCTCCATGGCCTCCATGGCCGGCTCGAAGTGCCAGGAGCCGTTCTCGTGTCCGCCGGTGGCCACGTCGACCACGTCGAGGGCCTCGTTGGCCAGCATCTCCTTGAGGCTGTAGTAGGCGCGCGCACCGTACTTCTGGGCCGCCTGGTCGGCGCGCTCCTTGATCACGTCGCAGACGGCGACGAGGTCGGAGAGGGGGTCCTGCTTGTGGCACTCGGCGTGCCGGTTGCCGATGCCGCGCAGACCGACGATACCGACTTTCAGGGGCATCTCGGGAATCCTCCTGCTGGGGGCGATGAAGGGCGACGTCGAGAGCGACGGCGAGGTGCCGGCGCTGCCGCGCATCAAGGCGACGGACTCCCGCGTCAGCGGGAAACCTTCCGCAAAAAGGTGGGTGGCGTCAAGGTAGAGCCGAACTCACAGGGTGAAGGTGAAGCCGTCGACGAGCAGGCCCGGCAGGAGCGCGCCACCGAGTGCCCGCCGGAAGTAGGAGCCGGTCTCCACCACCAGGGATCGCTGCCGGCTCAGGCCGGCCAGCTTCTCGCCCCACAGCCGGTAGAGGCTCTCGTCGAAGCGCATGTCCTTGATCGGCGCGACGATCCGGCCGTCCTCGACCCAGAAGCAGGCGAAGCGGGTCATCCCGGTGACCCGGGCCGAGTCGAAGTCGCTCCAGTTCAGGTAGTGGAGGTTGGAGATGTACAGACCGGTGCCCAGCAGCTCCAGGGCCCGGTCCTCGTCCAGCTCGCCGGCCTGCAGCGAGGGTGAGCGCACCCCTTCCCACTCCGGGGCGGCGTTGGCTTGCACGCCGTACTGCTTCGCCGTGCGCGCCGAGACCAGGGTGTTGGCGATCCGGCCGTCCTCGATGAGGACGAGTTGCTCCGGCGCCACCTCTCCCAGCTCGTTGAAGCGGGGCTCGACCCCGAGGGTGAAGTCCTGGGTCAGGCGGAAGCTCGGGGATAGGGTCCGTCGGTTCTCGCGCAGCGCCAGCCAGGCGCTCTCCCCCTCGCGGAGGCCGCGCTCGGAGAGTCCGTACCACGAGAAGAAGACCATGAACTCGGCCAGGGCGTGGGGCCCGATCCAGACCCGGTACTCCCCTGGAGGGATGACCCGCTCGGGCCGCGCCAGGGCCTCCAGGCGGGGTCGCTCGGCCGCCAGCAGACGGTCGTACGCCCGCGTGTCCCACTCCCTTCCCGCGTAGCAGGACTTCACCGCCTTGCCGTTGGCCAGGCAGGCCGAGTAGTCGAGGGCAAAGGTCTCGGTGGCGAACCAGTGGCGGGCGCCGAGGTGGTTGGCCGCGCCGCGGCAAACCGGTCCCTGGGCGTGGAGGCCGACGAAGTCGGCCCCCAGATCGGCCAGTCCCTCGCCTGGGGCCAGGATCTCCTCGACCAGGCTGCCGGCCCCGGGAAGGGCGCCGGGGAACTCCTCGCGCGACCGGCCGGTGGCCACGGGAAGGGTCTGGAACGGGTCCTCGGGGAGGAGGGCCGCCTCGCGCCGGGCCGAGGCCAGGGCCTGGGCGGCCCGCTCCGCGTCGACCTCGGCGTCACCCGTGGCCTCGAAGCCCGAGGCCAGGGTGCGGCCGTCGCGGTAGTAGCGGAAGTCGACGCGGGCCGAGGTCACCTCGCCGAGCTGGCGGACCCGGGCCCGGTTGAAGCGCAGGAAGGTCGAGGCCTCGCCGCTGAACTCCAGCGACAGGGCCTCGTCCGCGGTCAGCTCGCCGCAGAGCAGGTCGCAGATCCGCGTGAAGCGGGCTTCGAGATCGCGTATATCGCTCATCCCTCACCTCCGAAGATCTCGACCTCGCGGAAGGCGCAGACCGGGCTGGCGTGGCCCACGGTGATCACCTGGTTCGGCTCCCCCTTGCCGCAGTTCGGCGTGCCGAAGACCCGGAAGGTCGAGGGGTCGCCGACCTTGAACAGGTTGCGCCAGAAGGTGGCCGAGACCCCCCGGTAGTTCGGGTTGCGCACGGTCCGGCCGAGGCGGCCGTTCTCGATCAGGCGGCCGTACTCGCAGCCGAACTGGAACTTGTTCCGGTAGTCGTCGATCGACCACGATCGATTCGCCTCCATGTACACCCCGCGCTCGATCGCGCCGATGATCTCGTCCAGGGCGTCCTGCCCCGGCTCCAGGTTGAGGTTCGCCATGCGGTCGATCGGCGGCCGGAACCAGTCCTGGGCCCGCTGGTTGGCCACCCCGGGCTTGGCCGCGCGGGCCTGGCTCTCCAGGCTGCCCAGGGCCCGGACGAGGATCCCGTCGCGGATCAGGTACTCCTTGCGGGCCGGGTTGCCGATGTCGTCGGCGCCGTACGAGGCCGGCTCGCCGGCCACCGTCGGGTCGAAGGTGACGTTCATCAGGTCCGACCCGTACCGCAGGGTGCCGATGTCCTCGAGCCGGACGAAGCTGGCGCCGGCGTAGTTCCGCTCATCCCCGAGGATGCGGTCGAGCTCCAGCGGGTGGCCGACCGATTCATGGATCTGGAGCATCATCTGGTCCGGGGCCAGCACCAGGTCAGCGATGTCGGTGGGGCACTCGGCTGCCGCGAGGAGCTCGAGGGCCTGCTCCGCGATCCGCCGGGCGTCCAGCTTGTTGGCCTCGAGGTCGAGCAGCTCGTACCCGCCCTGCAGGGTCCGGCCCCGGGGCCCGTTGGCGGTGCGCCGCTGGGTGACGTTGCCGTCGCGGGCGATGGCCTGCATGCCGACGCCGATGACGTGGAGGCGCTGCTCGATCGCGGCGCCGCTGGTCGAGACCAGCTCGAGTTCGATGTCGCGCGTCTCGATTTCCGCCGCGGTCTGGACGATGCGGTCGGAGAGCTTCATCTCCTCGGTCAGCGCGATGGCGTGCCGCGAGAGGAGGTCGGCGGCCAACGGGGCGCGCCGGCGGCGCGCGGTCTCGTACCGCAGCACCGTGGCCGGCCGGACCTCGGGGCCGAAGAGGAAGAGTGCGCGGGGGGCCGCGGCCCGGGTCAGCTCCAGGGCGCGCTGGCCGGCAGCACGCAGAGCGGACGGGTCGCCGGCGGCCAGGGCCGCGTACCCGAACTGACCCCGCCAAAGCACCTCGACCATGTACCCCTCGTCGAAGGCGTCGAAGGCGGCCTCGAACCGGCCGTCCTTGGCCTGATACGACCGGGTGACCGTGCGCACGCGGCGCAACCCGGTCCACTCGGCTCCGCTTGGTGCGGCGGCTTCGAGCAGCCGTCTGGTATCGACTGGCACTATGCCCTCCTTTCCCTGGCTACCTTACTCGGCCCGTAGTGTGCGAGCCATACGGACCGACACGGCACCGGTGTTGTCAAGGTGCACCCTGGCAAGGCCAGGAAGCCTTCACCGGTTCCCGCAGGTTGCTCTACATAGTCCTTTCCTGTCTAGGGAGAGCATTATTGTAATATTACACGCAAACGGGTACGGCAGCATCCTGTGTGACTCAACAGTAGCAACGGGCGCGCCCGTTGGGAGAGGACCGGCAGGACCGGCAAGGACCAACTGTCCTGGTGGTTGACGACGACGAGCTCGTGCGGTACGGTACTCTGCAGGGCAGTACACCGTGACCTGGAACACGGGATCCCATCACCTCGGCTCCGGGGTCTACCTGGTGCATCTGGTAGGTCCTGACTGGGAGATGAACCGCAAGGTTGTTCTGGCGCGATAGAGTCTGCCGGGCGTATTCGCGGGGAGTGGGCCGCGGCTCCGAAGCCCACTCCCCGTCAACCGTTCTGCCGCAAAAGGAGACGGACATGTGGCGATGCATCCTGCGTTCCTGCGGTCTCCGGGAAGCCTTCCTTGGTATGGCACTCATCCCCTCCATGCTGTCGTCCGCGGCCGGCGCCTTGGAGGACACCCTGCGGATCTACCAGATCCTGCCCGAGGAGGCGCCAAACCTGCACGATGGCAACCTTGACGACTGGCGGCGGCTTCTGCCCGAGCCCACGTTTTCTCACGAAGATTTCTATCTTGTCCGCAACGATCCTCCACCGGTAGCAGGCGGGCTGGGCACTATCGACCTAACGTTCGAGATATACCTGGGCTGGATGGCCCAGCCTTCGCGTCTTTACGTCGGCATGCAGGTATGGGACGATGCGCCCATGCTCCAAAGCGAGGGTAAGTTTGTCTTCGCGGGCAGAGACTATTTCTCCGTGGGAATCGATCCAGATGAAATACCCGGATTGGTAAATCCATCGCTTAGTGGTGACGAACCTGTAGAATGTTGGGATCAAGTGATGGAGCGTTGGTACGCTTGTGAGTGGGATGAACCGCAACAGATGTGGAGTCTTCTTCCGCAAGCTGCGTCCGAGCCCATACTGAGCCACTGGCTCCGGGAATGGACGCAGGAGTTGCCTTGGTCTGAGGTGGGCGGCACACGTGGGATCGGGGGGGGTAGTTGGGTGGCAGAGTTTTGGATCACACCCTTCGACCAGTGCTATTACGGAAGCTCCCAGCGAAGCGTGACTGCGCGATTGTCGGCGGGGAAGGTAGTGCGCTATGACTTATACATCGTAGATAGCGAATTCCCCGCGCTACCTGATTCACCTGATCGCACAGGGCCGTTGTACTTCGTAGGTAGCTTCAACAGGATCGGTGGAGCTACCAATTCGCAGAGCTGGCCCACGGCGGTACTCATGCCTGCCAGGGCCCGGCCCACCGCGGTGCAGGGAGAGAGCTGGGGCCGCGTGAAGCAGCGCACCCGTAGCGAGCCCTGACGATAGACCCAAGGAAGTATAGGGGAATCGCGGATCTGTCCAGTCGGCAGACCGATTGACGGTATTACCTCTTGGCCCCGACCGGTAGCGTATCCGCACCGCAGCTCGGTACAGGGAATCACACGGTCTGCCTCTCAATCTTCTGGCCTTGACACCGGATCGGGTCGTCGGTAGCCTACCGCCGCGGCGCTCCTGGATCTGCCGATGCGCCGCCCCCGATCCTCGCAAGGAAACCGTCCATGCCTTCTCCCGGTCTGGTTCACCGTCTCTACGAACGCCTGCTCGCCACCCCGGTCCTCGACGCCCACACCCACCTGGTCGGCGGTCGGCTGGCGGTCCGCGGTCTGCACGACGTCCTCCTCTACCACATGGCGGTCAGTGACCTGTACGCCGCGGGCTGCCCGAGCGGCGAGCGCCTGACCCAGTTCCCGGGCTGGCCGTCCCGGCAGGAGGCCCATGACCGCATCCGGGAAGCCCTCCCGTACCTGCCGTTTGTGCGGAACACCGGCATCTCCCACGGCATCCGCCTCATCCTCCGCGATCTCTACGGCTTCGGCGAGGCCGTGGATCCGACGAACTGGGAGCGGCTGGACGGCCTGATCCGCGAGCGGGCCGACGACCCGGCCTGGCCGCGAGAGGTGCTGGGTCGAGCTGGCATCCAACGGGCCTGCACCGAGCTGGCCCGGCGCCAGGACGGGGTGGACGACGGACTGCTGCAGTACTCCCTGGAATGGGCCTTCTTCACCCGCTGCCAATGGGGGGAATACGACACCGCCCTCTACGAGCTGGAGCGCTGCTGGGGCCGTGGCCCCGAAAGTCCGATGCCGATCGGCAGCGGCGGGCGACCAGCGGTGGCGCGGCCGATCCAGTCCCTGGCCGAGGTGCACGAGGCAGTCACGTGGTACGTCGACCACGTCCCCGCCGGCCAGGTCCTCTCGCTGGCCACCCACATCTCCACCGATCTCGATCTGCGGCCGGTGGACGAGGCCGAGATGCGTCGCGCGCTGGCCAGGCGGGAGAGTGCCGGGTCGGCGGAGCGGGATACCTACGCCTCGTACGTCAACGAGGCCTTCCTCACCGAGTTGGAGGCCAGGCTCGGGGACGGGATCGTCTTCCAGTTCAGCCTCGGGGCCGAGCCGCTGCCGCGGGAGACCTCGAGCCGGCTGTCCCAACGGACCATCGCCCAGCTCGCCGAGATGGTGGCTCGGCATCCTGGACTGCGCTTCCAGTGCTTCCTCGCCAGCCGGCACGCGGGGCAATCGCTGTGCACCCTGTGTCGCGAGCTGCCGAACCTGTCGCTGGCCGGGTACTGGTGGCACTGCTTCTTCCCCGGCGCGATCCGCCAGACCATCGAGGAGCGTTTGGACATGCTCCCCACCAACCGGCAGATCGGCTTCTTCTCCGATGCCTACTGCGTGGAGTGGGCCTACGCCAAGAGCCTGATGGTGCGGCAGGCCCTGGCCGAGGTGCTGGCGCGCAAGGTGGAGCAGGGACAGTACGACGAGGAGCTGGCCGCGGACACCGGCCGAAGGGTGCTCTTCGACGCCCCCAGGGACCTGTTGGGGATGGAGCCGGGCCCGGAGATGATGGCTGCCGGTCCAGGGCATGCGTGACGGACCTCGTCCGCGTATCTGCCACGACGTATAGACCATCGAGTGACGCACTTCACCGGAGGATGCCATGAAGATCGGGTTTATCAGCCACGAGCTGGACGAGCGGACCTTGGCCTTTGCCGCTGACAGCGGCTTTACCGCGCTCGAATGGGCCGGGTTCGCGCACGGGTCCGTCGCGGCCGCGAGCGTCTCCCTCGTCCGCCGGTATCGCGAGGAGCGCGGTCTGGACCTGGTGGCCCTGGGCACGGCGGTCAACCCGCTGCACCCTGACCCGGTTCAGCGGGAGCGGGCCCGGGCCTACCTCGACGAGCTGGTGGCCCTCTGCCCGCGCCTGGGCGCCCGGTACATCAGCAACGTCTCGGGGTGGGACCCAGGCCAGGACCTGGCCGCGAACCTACGCCTGCTGACCGAGTATTATCGCCCCCTGGCCGGCCGGGCGCGCGAGCGCGGCGTCGGCATCGTGTTCGAGAACTGCCCCCATGGCTACCCGTTCCCGGGCGGACAGAACCTGGCCGTCACCCCCGAGCTGTGGCGGCAGGTCTTCGAGGCGATCGGCGAGGAGAACGTCGGACTGGAGTTCGATCCGTCGCACCTGGCCTGGCAGGGGATCGACTGCGTCGCCGCCTGTCGGGAGAGCCTGCCGTGGATCAGGCTGGTCCACGCCAAGGACACCGAGGTCCGGCGCGAGCGGCTCGCCGCCGTCGGGATCTACGGCGCCGACTGGTGGCGGTACCGGCTGCCGGGGTACGGCGAGGTCGACTTCCCGCGGCTCATCCAGGTGCTGCACGAGGCCGGGTACGACGGTCCCGTGCTGATCGAGCACGAGGACCCGTTCTTCGAGGGAGGCCGCCGGTTCGAGGGGCTCCTGGCCGGGAAGCGGTACCTCGATCGCCTGCTGGTGCCCTGAGCCGGAGCGTCCTTGTTCCGGAGGATACCGGCTCAGGTGGCAAGCCCGGTTTCCCGTCGTTCCCGTCGCTCGCTCAGCAGGGCGTAGAGCCCGGCCCCCAGGATCAGGGCGACCCCGGCCACCGAGACGGCGTCGGGCAGCTCGTCCCAGAGGAGGTAACCCAGGGCCGCACCCCAGGGGACGGCCGTGTAGCGGAAGGCGCCGGTCAGGGAGACGTCGCCGACCCGCATGGCCACGATCACCAGGTAGTACCCCACCGCGACCAGGACCGCCGACCCGCCGACCGCGGTCCACTGGGCTCCGGTCATCGGTGCCCATCCCTCCCAGGTCGTCCAGGCCAGGCAAAGTACGGCGACGACGGCAGCCATGGCCACCGCCACCAGGAGGGTGGGGACGCGGGCCGGTATCCTCCGGGTCATCACGTCACGGGCG
>JBAZUN010000149.1:0-12413 GCA_041661365.1 Candidatus Latescibacterota bacterium | reverse complement strand
GTCAAGCATTTCCTTCGACAACTGCCCAGGGCCGCACTGCAGTTCCTGTGTGTCTCGGTCAGTGACGGCGAACCACGAACAGCAGCACGGACAGGAATTGGCACGCGCTGCCGGCGAGCACCCACAGGTGCCACACGGCGTGCATGTACTTCACCCGCTTGAGGACGTAGAAGACGGTCCCCACCGTATAGGCCAGACCTCCGGCCACGAGCAGCCAGAGCCCGGCTGGTCGGAGATGGGTGACGAGCGAGGTCAGCGAGAACACCACCATCCAGCCCATGCCGAGGTAGATCAGCGCGGAGAGCCAACGCGGCCGGTAGGTCCAGAACGCCTCGGTCGCGATCCCGGCCACCGCCAGTCCCCAGATCACCCCGAAGAGGATCCAGCCGTTCTCGGAGCGCAGGGTCACCAGGCAGAACGGGGTATAGGTACCGGCGATGAGCAGGTAGATGCCGCAGTGGTCGAAGATCTTGAAGAGATGCTTGACCCTGGGCTGCGGAAAGCCGTGGTACAGGGTCGAGGCGGTGTACGCGAGCAGGAGCGCCACGCCGTAGACGATGGCGCTCGCCAGCCGGTGGGGGTCGTGCGACAGCGCGGCGAAGGCCACGAGGAGCACGAGGGCGGCCACCGACAGCCCGATCCCCAGGCCGTGGCTCACGCTGTTGGCGATCTCCTCGCCCAGCGTATACGGCCGAAGAACCCTGCTCTCCCCCGTGGCAGCGGCAGTCGCTGAACCCTCGCTCACGATCCCCCCTCGGTCGACCGCTGTACGTAGGCCCCGACGGCCGCCACCGTGTCCACCCAGAAGCCGTTGGCCGGGTCGGTGAGGAAGCGGCAGGTCTCCTCGAGGGTGGCCAGGGACACCCCCTGCCGCTCGTTGGCCCCCATGTCGTGGCCGGCGAAGACCAGCCAGCCGCCGCGCTGGGCCGTGGTCTCCAGCCACGGCCGCACCTCGGCAAAGGACATCCGGTCGTAGTCCACGCCGAAGAGCTGCGCCAGGTCGCAGCAGGTCGGCGCGTTGCAGCTCTCGTCGCGGAACCCCCGGCCGGCGATGAAGTGGCGGGCGATGAGCGGCACATAGCTGCGCACCCCCTCGCCGCGGCCGACGAACTTCTGACCGCAAGGATAGGCGAAGGTCCGGGGCCGGGTTCCCACCAGCTCCTCCAGGCGGTCACTGGCCTCCAGCAGCTCGCGCTCCATGCCTTCGAGGGTGTACTCCTCCAGCACGTGCGGCGTTCCCCACTGGAAGTTGCCGCTGCACGGGTGGTTGACCGTGTGGTTGCCGATCTCGTGCCCCTGGGCGACCGCCTCGCGCCACTGCGGCACCCGTTCCGCCAAGGTGCGCAGACTGGCGAAGAAGGTGGCCTTCACGCCGAAGGTATTCAGCAGGGGGATGCCGTTGGCGACCTGAGACAGCCGGGCATCGTCGAAGCTGAGACTGACCGCGGCCCGCTTGCCGTCCGGCCAGGCAAAATCACGAGGGATGGACATGCCTGCAGCTCCTCTTGAGGTAAGGAAGGGACCGCTCCACCGTCGGCCTCAATCGGCCAGGCGGACGCAGCGGAAGCCGGCGTTGTGCATGGCGTGCGAGGTGCGGTACGCAGAAGCCATGGTCTTCTCCTGGGACGACCAACTGCCCCCGCGGCTCACCCAGCTCCAGGTCTTCTCGGGATAGGGCGGCGCGAAGAAGGGGAAGTTGAACCAGTGCTCGTACGGCGCGCCTCCCGGGTACGGGGTGAACCTCGACGCGGTCCACTCCTTGACGTTCCCGGCCAGGTCGTGGATCCCCTCCGGCGTGGCGCCGGCCGGCAGGCTGCCCACCGGGAGCGTGCCGCCGTAGTGGAAGTCGTAGTTGGCCCGCTCGGGCGTCAGGGGGGACTCGCCCCACGGGTAGGTGCGGCCCTCGGCGCCGCGGGCCGCGCGCTCCCACATCGCCTCGGTGGGCAGGGTCTTGCCGAGGCTGGCGGCATAGGCCGCGGCGTCTTCCTGGGTGACGAAGACGATGGGGTAGTCCTCTCGCCCGGGAAGCACGTGGTACCGGCCCGGGCCGTCCTGCACCAGGCCGCACAGCTCGGGGACCTGCATGAACTCGTGGTAGTGCTCGTCGCTGCCACCGCGATTGAGGAAGGCGGCGTACTCGGCCACGGTCACCTCGTACCGGTCGATCCAGAACGCCGGCACCTCGACCGGATGACCGGGGCTGTGGACCGGATCGGTCGGGTCCGGGCCCAGGGTGACGCGACTGGACTCCAGGCGCACCATCCCCTCGGGGCGCGCTGAAGGCGACGGAGCCGGCAGCAAGGGGAACGGCGACTCCAGCTCCTCGTCCTTGACCGCTCCGGCCGGCAGGTTGGAGAAGACCCCCTTGGCCCACATCTCCGGCACGTGCAGGTCACCGGTGAAGGTGGCGGCCCAGACCCAGTCCTCGCACGGGCTGTAGGGCAACAGGTAGGGGAAGAGCTGGGTATAGACGTGCAGGTACTGGACGCGGCTGAAGTTGAGGCGCCACATGTCGCCGCGTCGGGGCGGCACCTGCATCCCCGGATTCCAGGGGAGCAGGTCGCGATAGGGGATCATCACCTCGACGGTCCAGCCGTCGTCGAGGTCGTGATGGTAGTTGAGGGTTCCCTGCACCTGCACCGCGTGACGCATGTTCGGCGCGTCAAAGGTGCCGTCGGCCAGGGCATTGCGGTGGTTGTCGTTCTCGTGCCACATGTCGAACATCTGGTTGAGCGCCGTCATCTCGAATTCGAAGTAGTTGACCGCGTCCGCGGTCGGATCGACGAAGATCTCGAAGTCGTTGTCCCAATACGAGATCGTGTCGCGCTTGGCGATCTGCCCCCAGACGTTCTCCTCCTGCAGGCGGGCGGCGAAGTAGAGGTTCTCGTCGTCGTGGAGAACCTTGGCGCGGGTCATCTTCCACGGCAGCGGGCAGTACGGTGACTGGGCGTCCTCGAACGGCTCGGTCCACTCGGCGTCCTGCCAGGCCTTCTCCTCGATGCGGCCGTCGATGACGATAGGGGCCGAGGCCCGATAGATGACGTACTGGCGGGGCTGGTACCGCCGGCCGGTAGCGTTTCGCTCCATCGGCGGGCTCAGGAAGGCCGGGGTCGGGGAGTCGTCGGGGAAGATGCGGTCCCGTCCCCAGAGGAAGACCTGCCCGAGGCTGTCGGGCTGCGGCGGCAAGGTCACCCACAGACTGGTCGACCGGGTGCGCCAGCGCCACTCGCGCGGGTTGACCTGCTCGACGCCGTCGAGCGGCGGGTACTGGGCCTGGGCCGCGGCCACGGCCCGCTGCACCTGGGCCTCGCCGCGGAGGTCGAGGCGCACGCCGTAGAGCACGGAGTTGCGCGAGGTGTAGGTGATGTACTCGGCCCGTGTGCCGAAGATCTCGAACTCCTCGTCCACGCGCCGCCACAGGGTGTGCACGTGGCAGGGCTTGAGCTTCCAGGGGAGGTCATTGGCGCGCGTGCCCCACCGGACGCCGCGGAACCCCTCGTCGGACAGGCGCAGCTCCGGCTCGAAGCGGAGCCAACCGGGGCTGGTGGTCTCGGCGGACGCGGAGACCGGCAGGACGGCGAGGACAGCGCCGAGGGCCAGCAGGATCAAGGGACGGCAGATCGCGCGCATCGAAACTCTCTGGTCAGAGGGTAGATCCGGGCACATCGGCGGTACACCCGGGGTTCATGGTTGCCGGGATCGCAGGACGATGAATGCCTAGGGTCGATATGGCTCGCCGGTGCGCCGCAGCTCCTTGGTCACCGCCAACTGCACGGTGCAGTAGTTTCCGATGTACTCGGTGGCCATCCCCGGGCGCGCGTCGGCGATGGTACCGACGATCATGTTGGCGTATTCGAAGGTCGTGTCGTATCGGTCGATGAGCAGGGCCACCATCTCGGTCCAGGCCTTCTTGATCGCCTCGCCCCAGTTCGGGCCGATACCGCTGGTGAGCCACTCGGCTGGGTGCTCCACGCACCGGGTCTTCTCGACCACCGGACTGGCGTTCGGGAACCCCGGCGAGCGGTCAACCCTGAGGGTCACGGCGGCGTCGATCTCCACCCCGGCGGCGGTCAGCTCGCCGTCTCCCATGCGCGCGTGGGTGTCGCCGAGAGACAGATACCCGCCCGGCTGCTGAGCGCGGATGTGGACCGTGCTCCCCGGCTGGATCGAGTTGAAGTCCATGTTCCCGCCGTGGTCGATCGGGTGCGGGACCACGGAGCCCAGCTCGATCACCCCGATCATCGGCCGCACGGGAACGACGAAGTCGGGCGGGAAATGGATGAGCCCATCGCGCACCGGCGCCACGCAGCGCCAGTATCCCCAGTGCGGTCCGGCGTTGCGGTAAAAGCCGTACGGTCCGCACTCGATCTCGAGGATCTCGATCGCCACCCAGTCGTCCGGCTGGATCCCCTCGATGACGAACGGTCCGCCGGGCCGGGAATGGCGGGGGGTGTTGGCCGCGGTGATCTGCCCGGCCCGCGTCTCCCCGTGGGCCTGGTAGTCGTGGTCGCCGCCGCCGACGGTCTCGATGACGACGGTCTCTCCCAGCCGCAGGGTACCGCGGACCTGGCCGCGCTCAGGGTCGTCGGGGCCGGTGTAGCAGGGGGTGCGGGTAAAACGGCGCATGGCGATCTCCCGTGGTATCGGCGTGGACGGTACGAGGGGCCGAAGGTATGACGGTGGGATCTGACAGGCAAGGGCCGGGGAGGTCAGGGACCTGGTCCATCGCCCAGAGACTGACGTAGTCGAGGACCAGAACCTCTCTAGATCCAAATGCGGAATCGTGTCAGCGCGGAGCTTTGGGCCTGTGCAGGCCCGCGACGCCTTCGAGCGTCAGCGCTCCTTCACCGAAGAGGATCGAGCGCGAGGCGACCTGGCCGGTGTCCCGCCGCCGCGTGGCCGCCTCCATGGCGCAGACGCTGAAGGCACGTCGCGACTGGGCGGAGCGGTTGACGTCCGAGGAGTGCAGCAGCCAGTTGTGCAGCAGGACCACCTCCGCCGGCTCCATCTCCAGGAAGACCACCTCGTGCTCGGCCAAGGCTGCCTGTGCCTGCTCCGGGGTCAGGAATCCCGAGGTATGATCGGGATTGACCAGGCCCCACCGGTGGCTGCCGCGGATGACCTGGACGCACCCGTTCTGGCGGGTGGCCGGATCCAGGGCGGTGTAGAGGGTCAGGAGCGGATCCCGATCCAGGAAGGTCCAGCGATCCTGGTGCCACGGCAGCACCGTGCCCTGGCCGGCCGGCTTGTTCATGAACATGGCGCGGAAGACGGCGATGGGGGTGTCGGCGCCGTACTGTCGCGCACAGGCTTGGCGGAAGACCGGCCGCTGCATGTACTCCAGGAAGGAGCGGTCGAACTCCACCCCCTCGATCTTGCGGTAGGCCAGCGTGGACCCTTCGTGGCCCCGGGTCTGTGCGCCGGCGTCCGCATACTGCCCCGTGACGCTGTCGAGCTGCATCATCAGCAGGTCGTAGTCCAGCTCGGTCCGGCCCAGCATGATGGCGTCGATGCGCTCCTGCAGGGCCGTCAGCTCGCGGTCGTCGAGGATCCGACCCAGGCTGACGTACCCGTCCTGCTCGTACTGCTGCCACTGCGCGTCGCTGATCAGGTCTGCCATCTCCGCTCCTAGGGAGTCTGGCGGGTGGCCATGGGGGTCCAGCCGCGGCCCGGGTAGTGAGGCCGCGCCTGCTCGTAACGCCGCCGCAGGGCGTGGAAGTCCTCCGGGAGACGCACCTCGTGCTCGGGATGGGTCCGGTCGCGGATGACGAAGTCGGCCTCCGGCGGGTAGCACGCTACCGAGACTCGTTGGGTCTGGGCGGTGAGCTGCGCCGGGTCCTCATCCACGTTGTTCGGAGCCGCGGCGCTCTGATAGCGCAGGTCCACGCTCCAGCGCACGCGGTCGGTGCGGTTGGCGAAGGAGGCGTGCGGCGTCAGGTTGGTCATGAAGAGGACGTCCCCCGCGTGCATCTCCAGGGGCACGGCCCCCTCCGGGTGCAGCTCGTCCACCGGAATCTCCAGGAAGTTGCCGTGCCCGCCCGTGTAGTGGCGCAGCACGCCTTCGCGGTGGCGGTGCGGCAGCACGTACAGGCAGCCGTTCTCCAGGGTGGCGTCGACCAGCGGGATCCAGCAGGTGACGATGAGGAAGCGGTCGCAGTGGGCCGCGAAGTACCCGGAGTCCTGGTGCCACGGCACTTCCCCGTGGGTCCAGCCGGGAACCTTGGGGCGGATCCGGTAGACCGACGAGCCGACGATGTCAGGGCCGACCAGCGACTCGACGCAGGAGAGCAGCCCGGGGTGCCGCAGGAGATCGAGCATCTCCGGACCGGAGAAGCCACCTCCCCCCTTGCCGAGGAGGAGGCCGTAGATCTGACGGGCCGCCTCCTCATCGATCTCGCGGATGGCGGCCAGCCGGCGCTCGAATCCCTCGCCGGTACACAGGTCGCTCAGCCGCCCCTCACCGTGGAGGGCGCGGGCTGCCACGTCGATCATCTCCGAGATGGCGCGGCGGATGGGCTCCAGGTCCCCGGTGGGGTAAACGCCTGCTCGCACCACGTACCCCTCGTCCTCGAACTGCGCCAGCTCAGCGGGTGTGAGGCTCATGCGCCGCCCTCCGCGCTCACGTGATAGGTGCGGCGGCCACGCACCATCAGGCCGCGCTGGTTCTCCTTGCGCGCCTCACCGGCGCGGGCTTCTGCCTCCCTGCGGTTGGCCGCCGTGGTGGCACTCACCGTGACGTAGTCGTCGGCCTGGCGGTAGCGGTGGATGAACACCGGACGCGGCGAGAGAGAGTGGTTCTCCTTGGAGCCGTGCACCGTCTTGACGTGGAAGAGGACGGTGTCACCCGGCTGGCCGCACACGGGCACGGTGCGCTCCCAGGGCCACTCCCGGGCGTCCAGCCCCAGGTGGGAAAAGGTGTCCACGTGTTCGAGGATGCCGGTTCGGTGCGATCCCGGCACCACGTGCAGGGCGCCGTTCTCCAGGTCCGTGGGCACCACGTAGGTCAGCGCCGCCACCGGCCCCTCGAAGCGATGCTCGAAGTACGCGCCGTCCTGGTGCAGGTGCTTGGCGTGGCCGCCCACCGGCTCCTTATACAGGCACTGCCCCCGACCGAACAGCTCGACGTCCGGCCCGAGGATGACCTCTGCCAAGTCCAGCAGTCGCGGGTCCAGCGCCGAGTGGAGGAAGGCCGAGCTCGTCTCGTACGAGCAGGCCAGCACCATGATCTGCCAGGGACGCCCGAAGCCGGGTGGGGCCGGCAGGAAAAGGGTGCCGTCCGGGGTCAGCCTCCCTTCCGGGATCTGCTGCCCCTGGTCTAGCAGGGAGATGGCCGTGCGCGCGGCGGCCTCGATGTCGGCGGCGATGGCGGAGATGTACGGGGCGAGAAGTCCGCGGACCACCAGACACCCCTGGTCGCGGTAGATGGACGCGGCGCGGGCCACGTCCAGGTTGGCCGCCGTCACCTCGATCTGCTCGAGGACGGCCGGGGTGGACAGGCTCATGTCCCAGGCTCCGGTGGCAAGCCTCTGGCGGCGCTCCCTGCCGGCAAAGGCTCAGGGTTGGGGTGGGCGTGCAGCCGAATGTACCGATGCACCCCAACCCGGCAACGCCATTCGTTCGGGGCTGCAGGTGCGGGCTGCGCGAACGCGGCTGGTACGTTTATTCGGGTGAGCGCTGCCACCCGTCGCCAACCGCCGCGTCGGCCTTGAAGGAAGGTGCCGCATGACCACCACGCACTGTCCGCCGCTGTCAGACCGCGCCTCGTCCGGGGCCGCGGCCGAGGCAGCCGACCTGGTCTATCACCAGCTCTGCCGCGCCGATGAGCTCGCCGAAGGCCAGGGCCGGCCGCTGACCATAGACGGCACCCACCTGGCGATCTTCCGGTATCAAGGACGGTACCACGCCGTGGACAACCGCTGCCCGCACATGGGGTACCCCATGTCCGAGGGCACGGTGCGCGACGGGGTCCTCATCTGCCACTGGCATCACTGGGAGTTCGACCTGAAGACCGGCGGCTGCTTCCTGACCGCCGGCGACGACCTGAAGGCCTTCCCGGTCGAGCTGCGGGAGGACGGTTACCTGTACGTCGGACTCGCCCGCGGCGAGCAGGAGGAGACCCGTCGCCGTCTCCTCGAGCGCGGCCGGCGCGTGCTGGAGCAGGGGCTCAAGGACCGCAGCTCCTTCCTGATCGCCAAGGCCGTGACCGCCCTGCGCCAAGGCGGGGCGCGGCCGCAGGAGATCATCCAGCAAGGCCTGTACTACGGGGCTCACAAGACCAGTGAGGGCTGGTCCTCGGGCGTGACCATCCTTACCCTGGCGGCCAATCTCTGGGGGGAGATCGACCCTGACGACCAGAACCTCTTCCTGGTCCACGGTCTCACCCAGATCGCCAACCGAACCTCGGGCAGTTCCCGGCGACAGCGGTCCCCCCTGCCCCGAGCCCGGGAGGATCAGGACCTGGCGACGCTCAAGCGCTGGTTCCGGCGGGCGGTCGACCAGCGCGACCACGGCACGGCCGAGCGGATCCTGATCACCCTCCACGACCGCCAGCACCCGGCTCCGGTGCTCGCCGACTTCGTCTTCACCGCGGCCACCGATTTCTACTTCACCGGAGACGGCCACGCGCTGGACTTCGGCAACAAGGTGTTCGAGGCCCTGGACTACGTGGAATGGGTGGGCGCCGAAGAGATCCTGCGGCCGATCGTGGTCGATCTGGTCGGCCGGACCCGGCACGAGGAGACCTCGCGTTGGGCCGACAGCGTGCCCGTCCTGGAGGAGATATTTGCCCGGCTGGACCGGATCTGGGAGGAGAACCAGACCCGGGTCGCACCCCTTGACGTCACCGCCTTTGCCCAGGTCCTGCTGGGCGAGGATCTGGTGCCGATCGTCGCCGAGCTGGAGTCGCGGCTGCGCCAGGGCGTGCGGCCCACAGACCTCTGCCGGGCGATGACCTATGCCGCGGCGGTGCGCACCGTCCGCTTCCACCTCAAGAACGAGGGCGACTGGCACGAGGTCGCGAACATCTACTCCTATGCCCACGCGCTGTACCGAGCGTTCCACCGCGCCCCGAGCAGGGAGCTGCTGCGGGGGTTATTCCACGGTGCCGTCTTCCTCACCTACCTGCGGTGGCTCAACATGCCGTCCGCCCGGGTGCCCAGACCCGATCAGCGCCTGGACGAGGCGCTGGACACGGGGGCGGCGATGCTGGAGCGGCTGCAGGAGCTGGCAGACTTCCAGAAGGTATACGAGTCCGAGCTGCTGGTGAACCAGTACCTGGCCGAAGGCCATGACCCGGCCCGCCTCTGGCGGGCGCTGGCTCACATCCTGCTCCGCGAGGACGCCGAGCTGCACATGTTCCAGGTCCTGGAGGCGGCGCTCCGGCATTTCGACCTGACCACCGATCCCGAAGAGAAGCGGATCCACCTGCTGGCGGCCACCCGGTACATCACTGCACAGAAGGTGATGAAGGGCATCCTCTGGTCCACCCAGAACGCCGAGCGTCTGGCCCGCGGCGAGCTCCTCAGTCAACGGGCCGACGACGACTGAGGGTCACCGCGGCAGTACGTCTCGGACTGCTGCGGCTACAACCGGAGTGTTGCCCTCGCCTGGATCACCTCAGGCCTTCTGCCGCAGGGTCTCCAGTTGGCGCTTCCCGATCTCCCTGACGCTCCCGTCGTCCCACTTCGCCAGCGGCCGGTAGCTGGGGTGGCCGGGCTTGTCGGTGCACGGGTTATGCCGGGTGTTGTAGCAGCAGATCAGGGTCCAGCGAGGGTCATCGCTGGTGTTGGGATCAGAGCAGTGCAGCAGGTTGGCGTGGAAGAAGAGGGCCGTGCCCGGCTCCATCTCGCAGTAGACCCGCTCCAGGTGCTGCTTGGCCAGCTCCACCCGACCGGGATCGGCGCCGGTCTGGGAGCCGTAGGTGCCGTGCTCGATGCGGCCCAGGAGGTGCGACCCGCGCAGGACCTGCAGGCAGCCGTTCGCCCGGTATGCCCGATCCACGGCGATCATGCAACTGGCCAGGTGCGGGTACAGGCAGCCGTTGTTGTACCAGTACCCGTAGTCCTGGTGCCACTCCCAGGCCCCACCGACGCGCGGCTCCTTGACCATCATCTTGTAGTGGTACAGATAAACCTCGTCGTCGAGGAGCTGTTCCATGGTGTCGACCAGGCGTCGACCGTGGCAGAAGGCGTTGTAGATGTCCTCGCGGTCGGTCTCCGCGGTGAGCCACAACTTGCTCTCGCCTCCCCGCGCATCGCGGGTGGCGCGCACCATGGCCGCCTTCTCCGGATCGCCCCGGCCGATCTCGAGAAGGAGGTCGACCTCGTCGCGATCGTACAGCCCCTCCACCAGGAGGAATCCGTCCTGCTGAAACTGCCGCACATGCTGCTGGGTAACGGCGAACCGACTCATGGCCATCGCTCCTGGTATCCCGGCAGCCGCATCTCAGGCCGCCTGCTATAGCGGGTGAAGGCATTTCACGGACCCTCCTAACATATCGATGGGCCCGAGGTCCGCAGGGGGAAGGATGCGACCGGCCAGGCCAGGGCCACCCCTGACGTTGACAGCCGCACATACCCGGATGTTTACTTCCCCAGCACAGCGGGGCAGCCCCCGGATCGCCCGGGCGGGGCCGTGCCGCTTGCCCCCGGCCAGGAGGATGGGATGGGTGTATACGAATCCCTGGGTGTGAAGCGGGTCATCAACGCCTGGGGACCGATGACCCGGATCGGCAGTGCCCGGGTGCGGCCCGAGGTCGTGGCCGCCATGGCCGAAGCCGCCGGTGCCTATGTCGACCTGATCGACCTGCAGCGCGCTGCCGGGCGGCGCCTGGCGCAGATGATCGGGGTTGAGGCCTGCTACCTGTGCGGCGGTAGCGCGGCCGGTCTGGCCATCGCCACGGCGGCCTGCGTCACTGGCACTGACATGGCCCGCCTGGCCCGCCTTCCGGATACCTCCGGGATGCGCCACGAGGTGGTCATCCGCCGCTCCCACCGCAACCCCTACGACCACGCCGTCCGCCAGGTGGGGGTGCGCCTGGTGGAGATCGGCAACGCCTGGGTGACCTACGACTGGGAGCTCGAGGCCGCCATCGGTCCACAGACCGCGGCCGTGGTCTACGTCTACGGCCACCGCACCATGCACGAGCCTCTGTCGCTGCGCGAGACCGTGGAGATCGCCCACGCCCGGGACGTGCCGGTGGTCGTGGACGCGGCCGCGGAGGTGCCGCCGGCGCGCAATCTGAGCGGCCTGAGCCAGACCGGGGCGGATGTGGTCATTATCAGCGGCGGCAAGGGCCTGCGCGGCCCGCAGAACAGCGCCCTGGTGCTCTTGTCCAGCAGCCGGATGCTGGAGGCCTGCATCCTCAACGGCGCCCCCAATCACTCGCTCGGGCGCTCCATGAAGGTCACCAAGGAGGATATGGTCGGGCTGGTGAAAGCCGTGGAGCTCTACCTGGCTCTTGACCACCAGACCGTGGCACGTGGCTGGGAGGAGGACGTGGCCCAGATCATCGCAGCGCTGCAGGATATCCCCGGGGTGTGCGTGGTGCGCGACGAGGCGCTCTATAGCGAGGGCATACCCGTGGCCCGCATCACCGTGGATCCCCAGGTGGCGGGCCGCAGTGCCGCGGAGGTTGCCTCAGCCTTGGCGGACGGCGATCCGGCCATCCGCGTAACGCGGATCCGCGACTGGCTGAGCATCAACCCCCAGTTCCTGGAGGCCGGCGAGGTCTGCCAGGTAACCGCGCGTTTAGCCCAGGTGCTGCGCGCCTGAGCCGCGTCACCAGCGCCGGCAGGTGCACCGCACAGAGGGAGGAGCCCATGCAGGGAGCTGAATTCGCGCGTCCCACCCAGGACGCCATCGCCGGGCTGCGGCGGGCCAGCACGGCGACGCTCCAGACCATCCTGCGTCGCCAGGGGGTGCTCAGGATATGGATGCCCCTTTACCCGCTGCAGCGCGGCATGTGCTGCGTCGGGCCGGCACTGACCATCCGCAGTGTCCCAGGGCGCGAGGACCTGCAGCCCCTGGCCTACCAGCCCGGAACCGCCTACCCCGGCCACCCGGACGACGCCATCGACGCCATTCAGCCGGGTGACGTGGTGGTGCTGGACGGACGCGGTGACGCCAACGAGGGGCTGTTCGGCGACCTGCTCTCCCGCCGCATGCAGGCCCGGGGCGCCGCCGGCAGCATCTCCGACATGGGGGTACGCGACTCCTCGCGCATCTTGGAGGTCGGCATCCCCACCTTTTCTCACGGGCCCGCCAGCCCGGGCGGCACGGTCTTCAACGTCGACTTCAACGTGCCCATCGGGTGTGCCGGGGTTCTGGTCTGCCCGGGAGATATCGTCTCCGCGGACGACGACGGCGTGGTAGTCGTACCGCAGGGCCTGTTGCCCGAGGTGCTGGAAGAAGTG
>JBAZUN010000148.1:0-12491 GCA_041661365.1 Candidatus Latescibacterota bacterium | reverse complement strand
CTTCCGATCTCAAGCCATCGTCCGGGGCGATCCGTGGGTCACCGAGAGAGCGCATCGAAGAGGGTGAACTCAGGGACCGTGCCGTCCTCCACGTCCAGGCCGACGCCGTAGCTCCGGTACCCGTAGTCTGCGGAGCCAGGGGCCGGTTGCTGCCAGACCCGGCCATCTCCATGCACCGATGAGGACACGCCCGTTCCATTCTCGGGATCGAGGTCGAGGTACCGGTCAACGCCGCCCACGTCGAGGAGCAAGGCAAAGGAGTTCGCGTAGTAGTTGTACGGCCCCTGGGCATGCCCTGGCAGACGGTACTGCGGCACCACCGGAGCGATCCCCAGGCCGCCGGCCTTCTCCGGGAAGCGATATTCGTCGTTCCCGCCGAGGTCGATGAAGAAGGCGTTCGACCGCAGGTCGGCCCGGCCGAGGCTGTTCCCCTTGGCCTCGTACACATCGTTCCCGCCCTTGTCCAGCAGCAGGGCCACGCTGAAGTCCCAGCCAAAGGCCAGCCCGGCGCCGGCCGTGTCGTAGAGCAAGTGCTGGTCGTTTCCGCCCTCGTCGATCAGGGCGCCGATGCAGAAGTGGGCGCCGCTCCCCTGGGTGAAGTAGACGCTGCGGTACCGGTCGTCGCCTTCACCGTCGTAGAGCAGCCCGGTGCCGTACATGTACCCCGTGCCCATGGAGAAGTTGCCGGCCTCGTACGCGTCGCTGCCGCGCAGGTCGATGAGGGCGCCGAGACCGCCGGCCCAGTTGTGGCCATCGCTCCCGTCGCCGCGCCGGCCGGCTCCCGCGCCCTGGCTGAAGCTGTAGGAGATCCGCTTCTCCGAGTGGTAGTCGGGGCGGCCCGCCTTGGTTGCCACCGCCTCGGTGACGTAATGGTCGTCCCCCTCGTAGTCGGCCAGAACGCCCACCCCGCCGGCGCCGCCGAACCCCTGGCCGTCGCCGTAGAGGTAGTACCGGTCGTTGCCGCTCCCGTCGAACTGGCATCCCACGCCGAAGTACCCGGCGCCCTGGCCGGACAGCTCTAGCTCATACTGGTCGTTCCCCGAGCGGTCGAAGAGCAGCCCCAGGCCGAAGGCCCCGAGTCCCTGGGCATACTGCCTCGCCCGGTAGGTGTCGTCGCCCCCGTCGTCGATCAGCACCGCGGCTCCGAGCACGGCCGCGCCCTGAGCCGGTGCCTCGCCGGTGTATTCGTAGTGGTCGTCACCGCCCAGGTCCAGAGCGATGCTGATCGGCACCTCAAGCGAGGAGGTCGCCCCGACCGGACCCAGGTACCGGTCTTGGCCGCCCAGGTCGACCAGCACGGCCACGTCGCTCTGCTCGTGTAGATCGTCCCCCGTGCCGGCCAGGACCACGCGACCGATCGGGGTGCTCCACTCGAAGTGGACCGCGCTCAGGTCACGTCCCTGGACCGCCGCCAGCGCGGCGAACTGTCGCCGGGCCTCGTCGGCGGCCTGCACGGCCTTGAGCCCGGCGTAGTATAGCGAGGCCTCGTCCAGGTCGCGGACCAGGTCCTCGATCTCCGGGTGATAGACCCGCTCGTCGACCACGTTGGCCAGGTCGCGGATGCGGAAGACCGCGAGGAGGAGACCGGGATCGACGCGGCGCACGGCCTGCTGCCGCCAGTGCCAGGCATCGAGGACGTTGAGCACCAGGCTGGCCAGGGGTCGTTGCAGCGAACTGTCGAGCCCGGCCACCTGGGCCTGCAGCTCCCGCAGCCGGCCGTCGCGCCGTTCGCCGAAGACCATCCCGGTCAGGGGCACGCCGGTCTCGCGGTAGACCTGCTCGATCGCCCGCAGCAGCGGCTCCCGGTCGTCGACCGGCGGATCGAGGTTGGCGCTGTACGGCCGGAACCCGGTGACCTTGCGGTCGACGCCCACGAAGTAGGCCAGCTTGTACAAACCGTCGCCGCGCGCCGCCAGATTGGCCGGGCTCAGGTGATCCTCGACGGCCATGGCCATCAGCCGGGTGAAGTCGTAGACCTTGAGCGGCTCGGCCAACAGGTCGTCGAAGAAGGGGAGCTTGAAGGCCATCTGCTCTGGGTTCGGGTACCGGGACCAGTACCCCTTGGGCTGATACCCCAGATCGGCCCGGGTGAAGCCGACCAGGCCGAGGGCCTCGGTCAGGCGGTCCTTGGGCTCCGGATCGGCGGCTTGAGCGGGAACAGCGGTGAGGACCGCCAGCAGGACAGCCAGTACGAGACGCATCGCGTTTGCTCCCGGTAGATCACGGCAGGACAAGAGGGACAGGACTTACTTCGACTGAGCGGATTGGTCGAGCGGAGACCGCTCCTTGAGCATCGACTTGAATCGCTCGCGCACCTTGGCCACCTTGGGCAGGGCCACGGCGCGGACGTACCTCTGGGTGGGGTTGAGGCAGACAAAGCTCTGGT
This sequence comes from Candidatus Latescibacterota bacterium, assembly GCA_041661365.1. Classification (GTDB taxonomy): domain Bacteria; phylum Latescibacterota; class UBA2968; order UBA8231; family UBA8231; genus CAITNQ01. The sequence goes on along the minus strand of JBAZUN010000148.1, from coordinate 10,105 downwards.
GGTAGGTCTCCGCCGGGTACCAGCCGGTCAACGGCTCCAGGGTGGTAACGATCGGCTGTCGGTACGAGCCGGTGGCTTGCAGGTCCTCGATGAAGGCCGCGGCCAGCTCGCGCTCCTCCTCGCTGGCGTAGAAGATCGCCGAGCGGTACTGAGTGCCGACGTCCTCCCCCTGCCGGTTGAGGGAGGTTGGGTCGTGGGTGGCGAAGAAGACCTGCAGGAGCTGTTCGTAGGAGATCCTGGCTGGATCGTAGGAGATGCGGATCGATTCGGCGTGACCGGTGCGGCCGGTGCAGACGGCTTTATAGTTGGCCGTCTCGGCCGTGCCGCCGGTGTATCCCGACTCGGCGTCGACCACGCCCGCCAACTCCTCGAAGACCACCTCGGTGCACCAGAAGCAGCCACCGGCAAAGACCGCCGTGGCCAGGCTATCTGCTCCCTTCTCGACTGCCGCTGGATCGGCCAGGGATTGTACCTGCGCCCGCGGGGTGAAGCTCAGCGACTCGGAGTTGAGGCAGAAGCGTTGCCCGGTCGGCGCGGGACCATCGCTGAAGACGTGGCCGAGGTGGGCGTCGCAGCGGGCGCAGAGGATCTCGACGCGCACCATCCCGTGGCTCCGGTCCTCGACTTCGGTAACGTTCCCGGCGGCGATCGGCTGGAAGAAGCTCGGCCAGCCGGTCCCGGACTGGAACTTGGCCGCGGAGGAGAACAGGGGCAGGCCGCAGCAGACGCAGGTGTAGACCCCTTCCTCGTGGTGGTCGAGGAGAAGGCCGCAGAACGGCCGCTCGGTCTCCTTCCCCCGGGCGATGCGGTACTGGTCAGCGGTGAGCTGAGCCTGCCACTGCGAATCGGACTTGACGATCTTGGGAACGGCGACAGGTCCCACTAGCGCACCGCTCTCGTCGAAGACGTGGACCCTGACCATCGCTCTCCCTTCGCTGGCTTGGCGGATCACGGGTGGAGGTGTTCTCTCGGGTACGCCCGCGGCTTCTGGGCCGCGATCGCATCCGACCAGGACCATGAACAGGACGACGGCTGGCGTGATCCATCGCGTTGCGGTCCTGCTCCGTCGGCCCGGACTCCGACCTCCTGATCGTCCGCTCACGTGACCTCTCCTTCGGCCATCACCTCGCCGAGGATCCGCACGGCCCGGCCCAGGGTCTCCGGGTCGGCCATGGTGAAGTTGAGCCGCATCGTGGCCAGCCCCTGACCCGCGTGGGGGAAGAAGAACCGGCCGGGGACATAGGCCACCCCGCGGCCGATCGCCTCGCTGGCCCGGGCCTCGGTGTCCAGCCCCTCGGGCCCCTCGACCCAGAGGAACATCCCGCCCTCGGGCCGGGACCAGCGGAACCCGGGCGGGAAGTGCTCCTCCATGGCCGCGAGGATCGCCTCCAGCCGCGGCCGATAGAACCCCAGGATGCGCGGCAGGTGGCGGTCGAGATGACCGCCGCTCAGGTACTCGGCGGCCAGGGCCTGGCTGAAGGTGCTCGAGTGCAGGTCGACCCCCTGCTTGACGATGACCAGCCAGCGGCCGATCGGCTCCGGCGCCACGACGAATCCCAGCCGTAGCCCGGGGGCCAGGACCTTGGAGAGGGTGCTGGTGTAGACCACGTGCTCCGGGGCCAGGGTGCGCAGCGGCGGCAGGGCGGTGCCCCGGTACCGCAGCTCGCCGTACGGGTCGTCCTCGATCACCAAGGTCTCGCGGCGCTGGATGATCCCGGCGATCGCCTGTCGTCGCGCCAGGGGGAGCGAGCGGCCGGTCGGGTTCTGAAAGGTCGGCACCAGGTACACGAACTTCACCGGCCCTGAGGCCAGCACCTCGTCGAGGGCCTCGGGGATCACCCCGTCGTCGTCGGTGGCGATGGTGCAGTACTCCGGCTCGTACGGATTGAAGGCCTGCAGGGCCCCCAGGTAGGTGGGCGCCTCCACGGCCACCCGGTCACCGGGGGCGAGCAACACCTTGCCCAGGGCGTCCAAGGCGCCCTGCGAGCCGCTGGTGATCAGCACCTCGGCCGGCGTCACCGCGATCCCCCGCTGGGCCAACCGCGCGGCCAGGGCCGCCTGCAGGGGGGCGAACCCCTCGGTCCGGTCGTACTGCAGGGCGGCGGCCCCGTACTTGGAGAGCACGGTCTCGGTCAGCGAACCGAACAGCTCCAGGGGAAAGCTCTCGGGCGCGGGAATCCCGCCGGCCAGGGAGATCATCCCGGGTTGGGCCACCACCTTGAGGATCTCGCGGATGGCGCTGGCCCCCATCCGTTGGGTGCGCGGGGCAAGCAGGTGATCGAAGCGCAAGGTCGTCCTCCCCTTGGAACCGGTGCAACCTTAGTAACGGGATTCGGGCCGCCTTGTCCAGCCGTGCCTTGACAGAGCTCGGCGGGCGGCGCTTCATACCCCGCGATGGACGATTCCCACTTCCCCCAGCGAAAGGTCCTTGTCATGGACTCCGTCTCGACCGACTCGCGCGTGCTCGCCTCCATCGACCTGCAGGGCGTCACCCCTACCTGGCTGTGGCACCGGTACAGCGACGGCTCGGTCGAGCGGGAAAGACTCGGTCAGTGGCGCGACGCCTTCGTCCACAGCCATTGGCAGCCGCATACCTATTGGGCCGTCTTCTCTGACGACTGCAGTTCAGACGATCCCTACCTCCTCAGCCGGCTCGGGGACCGGATGCTCCTCACCGGGGAGCGCGACTGGCGCGATTATACGGTCAGCGCCGGGGTGCGACAGTTCTTCGCCTACAACATCGCGCCCGCGGTCAACCTGGCCTACCGCCCCGACTGCCTGAGCGGCCTGGTCTGCCGGATGCGCGACGTCCGCTCCTACTACCTCTACTGCCTGGAGAACCACGACCGCGTGACCCTGTACCGGGTGGAAGACGACAACCTCTGGATCCTCGGCCGGGAGTACCTGTCCATCGACCGCGCCCGCTTCCACGTCCTCACCCTCGAATGTCGCGGCGATCGGTTCGTCTGCCGCTTCGACGGCCGCCAGGTCATCACCGCTCAGGACGACACCTACCCCACCGGTCCCTGTGGGCTGCGGGCCAACAGCAAGGCCGGCTTCCGCGAGGTGCAGGTTACCACCGACGAGCCGGCCTGGCGGGTCTATCTGAACACCCGCGACCGGGCGGCCCAGGAGCTGGACAAGGTGCGGTCGCACTACCCGCAGCCGGTGCTGGAGCGCGAGCTGCGGCGGCCCCTGGCCGAGGCGGCCACGGCGCAGTTGCGACGGGTCGACGCCGAGGATGCCTGGGGGCTCTTCTGGTTGACCGAGGGACCGGCCGGACCGGTCCAGGCCACGGCCGCCACCCTCGAGGGCGAGATCCTGTGGAGCACGCCACTAGAGGGAGGCCGCGAGAAGAGCCCGATCCCGACCATGGCCAAGGCCTGGGACCTAGACCACGACGGGTACGACGAGCTACTCCTGGTCGACGCCGAGAAGGTGAAGATCCTGGCCGGCCGCACCGGCGAGGTGATGGCCGAGCGGCCCCTGCCCCTGTCCGGTCCAATGATGGGGGTGCCCGGGGAGTTGGCGCCGGTCAGCTACCTCTACGGCGTGCAGTTCCGGCCGCGGCCGGCGACCATGGATATCTTGGTGCTGGACGGCGACGCCGGCGGTGGTCGCAACGTCTGGTGCTACGACCGCAACCTCGAGCTCCGCTGGCACCGGCTGCTGCCGTTCGCCTTCGGCCACAACATGTGCTTCTACGACGTCGACAACGACGGCGCGGACGAGGCCATGCTCGGCCATTGCCTGCTGGCCGGGAACGGCGACCTGCTCTGGTCTCTCGAGGAGATGCACTACGTCCCGTACGGCGCCATGGGGATCCACGCGGACAGCGTCGTGGTCGGCGACCTGGAGGGGAACGGCACCCTGCGGCTGGCCTCGGTCTCCGGGGACGACGGGGTGCTCTTCGCCGACGCGAGGAACGGCCAGCTCCTGCGGCGCGACCGGATCGGCCACGCCCAGGGGATCTCCGCCGGCCGGTACGTCAAGGACGAGCCCGGCCTGCAGGTACTGGCCGGCACCCGCCACCGGGCCTACGGCATCTTCGCCCTGTACAACGGCCGCGGCGACCGACTGCACCGCTGGCAGCCGGACCTGGTCAACCAGGGCGGCCAGCCGGTGAACTGGCAGGGAGACGGCGAGGAGCTGCTGCTGCTCCGGTCGCCCGATTCGGGGTACGGCCTCTTCGACTGGCAGGGCCGCCTGGTGGTGCCGTTCACCGGACCGCTGGCCGAGGCCGGCGGGGCCATCCCGCACCCGCTGGGTCCTGATCCCCGCGACCGCCTGCTGGTCGTCGGTCCCGAGCGGGTCGCGCTCTTTGGCCCGGACCGTCCCCTGCCGGCGGATCAGGGCCGCGTGTACTCGCCCCGCCGCGCCTACTGGCGGGGCGGCACCCTCGGGGTGATCTCGCATCCCGGGTGGACCGACCTCTCCGCGACCTCGGCCGAGAAGAAGGGAGGACCCCGATGAGCGTACCGGGAAGCAGGGAGATCGTCGAGGTCGCGATCGATGCCGGCACGGTCCTCGGCCCGCTCGAGACCTGGCGCCAGAGCGTGGGACACGGGGGGATCAATCCGCTCCCCCTTCCCGAGAAGGTGGTGCGGGGCACGGCCCGGCTGCGGTCGCGCCTGGTGCGGATCTTCATCCAGGAGTTCTTCCGCGTCTACCCCGAGCGCGATCGGTTCGACTGGTCGCGGCTCGATCCGTACATGGAGCGACTGGCGGCTACCGGCGCCAAGGTGATGGCCGCCATCTGCATCAAGCCGCCCCCTGTACGGTGTCCCCGGCTCGTGGTGTGACGGACTGGGGCTTCGTACATTCCTTATCCCGATCGTCAGAGGTAGCCTGTGCCATTTCAGCCAGGATCGAGACAACCTCTATCCTGAGGAGAACACATGAGACATCGGTGCGCCGTTGCGCTTCTGCTCGTCTCGGTTGGTTGTGGGAAACCGGCGAATGACCACAGCGCGGACTCCAAGGCTGATTTCAAGGCCCGAGTAGCGGAGCTGGAAAGCCGCGAGGACACAGCCCGTGTGACTGTGTCGATATCCAAGTTCACAATCGAGACGCTTGCAGAATACGAATTCAACTTCGTCGATGAAGTCACCATGCGGCTCCAAGAGGGCGTCCATAAAGCGGCGGAATCACACCCCGGTGCACGTGCCCTAGAGGTCGAGGTTCGGTGGACGCTGCCAGATGATCGTTACGGCAATGCGTCCGCAGAGCAACGGTATGGATCCTTCGAGGTTCCGACGGAGCAACTGGCGGAGATACGCAAGTACCGGACCGCGAGTAACTACATACAAGCCAAGACCACCGATTACACTGACTTGGCGTTCAGCATGTGGAAGGATCTCGACAAGATACTGCATGCGAGAACAGCTCGATAGCGTTGGGCGTAAGTAGGTGGCCACAGACGGCTCGGCAGAAGCGTAGGCGAAGCGGTTGTGGCCGCGTCGTCGCCATGGCGGGACTGAAAGTCTCTGCGGCCTACGCCGACGGGCCGTAGTTCTCCGCGAACGGAGGCGCTCAGGCACCCTAACACTGGTACCATGGGTTGCCGGCAGTGTATGCTCCTCATCGTAAGAGCCTCAGTCCCAGGGCACAGCGCTTTCCGCACGGACTTACCGGAAGCACTCGAACGTAGGGGATAGGAGCTTCGTGAGCACAAGCTCAATCACGCGCCGGTCCATCTCATCCTCGACTTCCATCCAGTAAACGCGGACGCGTCCACTGTGCTGCGAGAAAAAACGGTGCCAGCGGTTGTCCTTGGTGTCACCCGGGACTTCCTCGTAGGATTCCCGCAGATGGCTCTTAAGTCTCGAGAAGATCGGTCTGCCTTTACCGACATACAGGTAATGTCCCTCGCGGTTATAGACATAGACCCCATCGCGTTTGCGGCCCACTTCCTCTGCGAGCAGGGTAAGCAGGGCATCCCCATCGGCGGAATCGGTTGGCCGCCGGTGCTCGAACTCGAAGCTATTCCACAATGACATGGGCAACAGGCCCGCATCCCTGAGCAGACGCTCGCAATCGATAGTCCGTCTGTTCCGAACACCGCCGTCCATACTCTGTCCGTGCATCCGGCCTCTCCTTATTGTAACCGCTCGGGGTGCTCCATCAGCTCGGCGATGTGCAGCAGCAGGCGGGCCGCCGCCCCGCCGTCGGCGATCCGGTGATCGAAGGTCAGGGTCAGCTCGGCCTGGCGGCTGCGGTCCCACGAACGGGTGGCCGGATTCCAGTCCGGCAGGGTCTGGACCGCGCCTACCCCGAGGATCGTGGCATGCCCCGGCTGGGGGATCGGGGTGGCCCAGGTCAGGCCGAAGGTGCCGTAGTTGGTCACCGCGCCCACGGCCTCGCCACCGTCGGCCAGACCGCGGCGACGGGCCCGCTCCACCACCAGATCGACGGCGGTGTTCAAGGCCTCCAGGTCGAGCCGGTCCACCGCCTTGATGACCGGCGTCAACACCGCGTCGCCGACCTCGACCGCCACGGCCAGGTCGAGGGACCGGGCGCGGTTAAGGCGGGTGCCGATCAGACGGCAGGCGAAGCGGTCATCCTCCTTGAGCGCCAGGGCCAGGGCCCGCAGGGCGTAGACCGTGGCGCTGGGCCGGCCGGTCACGGTGCGACGGTGGGCCAGCAGCGGGTCGAGGCGTACGGGCCGGGCCGCGGTGGCCAGGGGCCGCGACCAGGACCGCCGCATCCCGGTGGCGATGGCCTGGCGCTGCGGGCTGAGCTGATTCCCCTCAGCGAGGTACCGCTGCAGGTCGTCGGCGGTGACCCGGCCCTGCTCGCCGGTCCCAGCGATCCCGGCCAGGTCCCCGGGCTGCAGCCCGTGCTCGTCCATCAGCAGGCGGACCCGCGGACTGAGGAAGCCTGCCGGTGCCAGCGCCCGTCGCGGCACCGTGGCCGCTGATCCGGTCGCCGGGAGGGCTGCCGGTGGAGCAGGCAGGGGCTTGGCCGGAGCCGGAGGGGTCGTCTCAACGGGGACCACCGTCCCCTCCTCCACCTCGAGCCAGGCCAGCACCTCACCCACCGCGGGCTCGGCTCCTGGTTCAACGCATTGCTCGACCAGGACCCCGGCGACCGGCGCGGCCACGGTCAGTACGCTCTTCTCGGTCTGCACCTCGACCAGGTCCTGCTCGGCGGCCACGCTGGCCCCGGGCTCGACCAGCCAGGTCATCACCGTGGCCTCGGCGGCGCTCTCGCCGAACTGGGGAAGTCGCACGGGGATCCGCATCAGAATCTCACGGTTTCGAGGACGGCCTCGGCGATTCGTCCGGGTCCGGGGCGGTGGGCCTGATACAGTCCGAGGTGCACCGGGATCGGGGTATCGAGGGCGCCGACCCGGCGCGGCGGCGCGTCGAGGTAGTGGAAGGCCTCGCTGGTGATGCTGGCCACCAGCTCGGCCGGCACCCCGCCGAAGGGCCAGGACTCGCTGGCCACGACCAGCCGGTTGGTCTTGGCCACCGACTGCACCCCGGCCCCCAGGTCGAGCGGCCGCAGGCAACGCAGGTCGATCACCTCGACCGAGACCCCGTGCTCCCGCTCCAACAGCCCGGCCGCGGCCAGGGCCTCGTGCAGCATGCCGCTGTAACTGGCCAGGGTGCAGTCGATCCCCTCGCGGCGCACGGCCGCCATCCCCAGGGGCAGCCGCTCGGCAAGGCGCGGATCGGCGGTGTCCTTCAGGTGGCTGTAGAGGTACTTGTGCTCGCAGTAGATCACCGGGTCGTCGCAGGCGATGGCGTCGCGCAGCATCCAGTAGGCGTCAGCCACGGTCGCCGGCGCCACCACCACCAGCCCCGGAGGATGGGTGATCCAGCCGTCGGTCATCTGGCAGTGGAACGGCCCTGAGCCGCTGGTGCCGCCGACCGGCAGCCGGACCACCAGGGGGCAGGGCCGGCCGGTGCGCCAGTACACGGTCGCGGCGTTGTTCATGAGCTGGTTGAAGGCCAGGGAGGCGAAATCCCCGAACTGCAGCTCGAGCACCGGCCGCATCCCGTCGACCGCGGCGCCGACCCCGATCCCGGCGATGGCGTCCTCGCTGATCGGGGCGTTGAGGACCCGGCCGGGGAACCGCTCGGACAGCCCCTTGGTCGCCTTGAAGGCGCCGCCGAAGGAGCCGGCGATGTCCTGGCCGTAGAGGAAGACCCGTGGGTCGGCGGCCAGGCTGTCGCCCAGGGCGAGACGGGTGGCCTCGACGTAGGAGACGGTCATGCGCCGACCCCGTGGTCAGGCAGGAAGCGGGTCAGGTCAGCGACCCTGCGGGCCGACCAGTCCTCGGTGGAAGGCTCCGGCTCCGGTTCCTGTCGGGCCTGCTCCACCCCGGCCTGCACCTCGGCCCGACACTCCTCCCAGAGCCGGTCGAGATCGGCCTGGCCGCAGAGCCGATCGGCCAGGGCCTGTTCCTGTACCACCTCCAGGCAGTCGCGGAAACGGGCCTTCAGCTCATCCGGCACGTAGCTGGCGTCGTCGTGACTCCCGTGCCCGCTCAGTCGCAGGAGGGTCGCCACCACCATCTGCGGCCCCTCGCCTCGCCGAGCCCGGGCCACGGCCTCGCCGACCACCTCCAGGCAGGCACGCGGATCGGTCCCGTCGACCGCCACCCCGCGGATGCCGTACCCCACGGCCCGGTCGACCAGGTGGCTGCAGGCGTAGGTGCGGTCGTTGAAGGTCGAGTAGCTGAGCTGGTTGTTGGCCACCAGCAGCACAAAGGGAAGCCGCTCGATCGAGACCGCGTTGAGGGCCTCGTGCACGGCCCCGGTGCTGGTGCCGCCGTCGCCGATGGCCACGGCCGCGACGCAGGTGTCGGTCCCCTGCAGCTCGCCGCGCACCTTGCGCGCCAGGAGGACCCCGCCGGCCACCGCCAGCATGGCCCCGAGGTGGCTGATCATCGGCAGGATCCCGTCGACGATGCGGCCCCGGTGGACGTTCCCGTCGCGGCCCCGCATCGGCCCGGTGACCTTGGTGAGGTAGGTGCGGGTCACGTCGATCGGCAGCTCGCCGAAGGCCAACCGACCGGCCAGGTCGCGGATGCAGGGAGCGAACAGGTCGCCGGGCCGCAGGTGGACCCCTGCCGCCGCCGAGTACCCCTCCTGGCCCTTCCCGGTGAAGACGTTCCCGTTGAGCGTTCCGGCCGAGTAGAGCGCCAGCATCCGGTCGTCCAGCACCCGGGCCAGGACCATGGCTCGCAACTGGCGCAGGCGAAGCTCGCGATCGGCCGGAAGCATGCTCTCCTGAGTGCCGACGGGTCGAGAAACGGAGAAGCTCGGAACGGAACTCGCGGGACCCCGGTCCCGGATCGGCGTTGTCCCTGGTCCAAAACTAAGGATGAGCACCGCGCCGACAAGCGTCGGCGAGCCGCCCCTCCAAGATAGCGACCAGCCCTCCCTAGCGGAACCGGGCCGGGGCTGGATCGCAGTTGACCGCAGGATGAGCTTGACACGGGCAGGGGATAGCGCCTTCGTGCTGTCCCGTGTTCGGTATCGAGAGAGAGAAGAGGAGGGACGATTGTCCAGCACTGAGGCGATTGGCAGTGGAAGGTCCGACCGCCTGACGGTGGTCACCTACAACCTGCTCAACGGCCAGGCCCGGGCCGGCACCGGGCTGGCCTGGGAGCACCGGCGGGCGGCCGTGGCCCGGGCCATCGACCACTGCGCCCCGGACCTGCTCGGGGTGCAGGAGTGCTTCGACTACCAGGCCCGGTTCCTGGCCGAGACCTTGCCCGGGTTCGGCTGGATCGGCCTGGGCCGGGAGGGAGACGGCAGTGGCGAGATGGCCGCGGTCTTCTATCGCGATGTTCTTTTCGAGCCGCTGGACGCCGGACACTTCTGGCTATCGGCCACGCCCGAGGAGCCCGGGTCACGCTCGTGGGAAAGCCACTGCACCCGGATCGCCACCTGGGTCCGCCTCCGATCGCGGGCCAGCGGCCGGTCCCTTCTGTTCGCCAACACCCACCTCGACCACGGCAGCGAGGAGGCGCGCCTGGGCGCGGCCCGCCTGCTGACCGAGCGCCTGCCGGCCCTGGCCGGAGAGGGGCCGCTGATCCTCACCGGCGACTTCAACGCCCAGGCCGAGACTACCGAGGTCTGGCGCCTCTGCG
>JBAZUN010000147.1:0-12505 GCA_041661365.1 Candidatus Latescibacterota bacterium | reverse complement strand
ACCTTACCGGGGGCACGTCCGGGCCGTTGTCCCCGCCCGTGGCCGTGATCCTGCTGCTGGGGGTGGTGTGGTTCGCCTCCGAAGCCAGCGGTAGCCTCGCGACGACGCTGCGGGAGCTCATCGCCTTCCGGGTTACCAGCACCACCAAGGAGCGGCTGCTGCGTCAGGCCTACACCCTGGACTATGCCCTGTTCGAGAACCCCGCCTTGCTCGATCGCTTCATGATCGCCACCGCTCGGGCGGAGAGCACCGCCATCAACGGCGGCTTTGCCCTGGCCGACCTGCTGCGGACCGCGCTCTCCCTGGGGGCGGTAGCGGTACTGCTGGGGCGCCTGCATCCCCTGGCCCCGATCGCAGTCTTCCTGTTGTCGGGGCCCAAGGTGGCCTGGGGAATGGAGTATGCCCGCCGCTACTGGCGGATGTCTCTGCAGGAGACCGAAGCCCACCGGATGGCCGAGCATCTGGCCCATACCTTGACCGAGCCTGAGGCGGCCAAGGAGATGCGCCTGTTCTCGGCCGGCAGCATGCTGCTGGGGCGATACACGGCGCTGAGAGAGACCTTCCTGCAGGAAACCCGCAGGATGCTCTTCGGCATGCAGGGGTGGAGCGCGCTCTGTTCGGTGTCCTCGGCCGTGGCGATCGCCGGGGTGTGGTACTACGCGGTGGCCGCCACCCTGGCCGACCGGGCCAGCCTGGGCGATCTGGCCCTGTACCTGCAGGCCGCGGTGGGCTGCAGCGTGGGTATGGCCTCGGTGGGCAACTCACTCCGAATGCTCAACGACAGCCGCTTGGTCCTGGCCGAGGTGTTCCATTTCCTCGATCTGGCTCCGGCTGCCATCCCTGGTGGTCGGGCGCAGGGAACCGGCCCCCGGCACGCCTACTCGCTCCGCCAGGGCATCGAGTTCCGCGACGTCTGGTTCACCTACCCGGGCACCGACCGCGTGGTCCTGGCAGGGATCAACCTGACCATCCCGGCGCACACCACCATGGGTCTGGTGGGGAGGAACGGATGCGGCAAGACGACCCTGGTCAAGTTGCTGACCCGGCTCTATGATCCGGAGCAGGGGGAGATCCTGCTCGACGGCAGGCCCCTGACACAGGTCCCCTTGGAGGAGTACCAGGCGCGGATCGGAGCGGTCTTCCAGGACTTCGTCCGATACGAGTTGTCGTTGCGGGACAACGTGGCAATCGGCTGCCCGGCCCGGCTGACCGATGACGCGGCGCTCCTGCGCGCCATCGAGAAGGGCGGCGCCGACTCCCTGCTGGCCAAGATGCCCCGGGGACTGGAGACCGTGCTGTCCCGGCAGTATACCGATGGCGCTGACCTGTCCATCGGCGAGTGGCAGCGGGTGGCGATGTCACGGGCCTTTGCCAACGAGGACGCCGAGCTGCTGGTCCTGGACGAGCCCACGGCCGCGCTGGACGTGTTTGCCGAGGAGCGGATCTTCGCCGGGTTCGCCCGGTTGGTCGAGGGACGCACCGCGGTTCTGGTCTCGCACCGGCTGTCGGCGGTACGACCGCTGACCGCCATCGCCGTCATGGACGAGGGGCGGATCGTCGAGTGCGGTTCCCATGAACAACTCATGCAGCAGGGCGGGTTGTACCGGGAGATGTTCGTCACCCAGGCGAGCCAGTACGGCCCTCTAAATCAGGCGGCAGATGAAGGCGGAGCCGCGTAAGCCGGAGGACCCGGGGGCAGTCCTCTCGGTGCCCGAGTCCAGCCGAAGACTCGCCTTCCTTTCTACCTGAACGCCTGACTCCCCCATCGTCACCACGCTCCACCCAGTGGACAATGACGCCGGCGTTCCGGACGCGCGCCTCCTGGCCCGGTGGACGACCTTTTTGCATGACGCAGCGATACCGGCCAGCCCCTGGCTGGTGCCGCCGAACCCCTGATTCGATAATTCCGTGAACATCCGGCAGGGGCTAGCCGTCTTTCATAGGTAGATGCGCACGAGAGAGGCAATGCAGACGGAGAGCCAGGGGTACGCCGCGCTGCTCCGCAGTGCCCGGGCCGGGTCCCGGCCGGCGTTCGACGTGATCCAGCGGAGCCTGCAGGGCCGCGTCGGCTCGTTCGTGCGCCGCGCGATCGGCGATGACCCCGAGGCCGAGGATCTCGTCCAGGAGGCCTTCCTCTCGCTCTGGGCCAATCTGGGACGGATCCGGTCGGAGGAGCATCTGCTGCCGTACCTCTATCGCATCGTGCGGAACCTCTGCTATGACCGGCTCCGTCAGCGGCAGCGGACGCGGAGCCTGTTCGATCGTGAGTGGGAGGCGGGAACGGCCGTGGGTCTGGCGCAGGCCTTGGCGGGTCCGGCGGCGGACGAGGTCGTGCACTGGAAGCTGCTCGGCCGCCGGATCGAGCAGGCGATGGATAAGCTGCCGGCCTGCCACCGGGAGGCGCTGCACCTGCGGTTCCGCGAGGGGTTCAGCTACGAGCAACTGGCAGAGGCCACCGGCGTGGACCTGGGCACCGTGAAGTCGCGCCTGCACCATGCCCGCCGTCTGCTGGCAGCCCTGTTACCTTCCGAGGTCCGACGTGCCCTCGGATTTACCCAAGGAGCGAAGCCATGACCCCAACGGACGACAAGCTGCGGCAGATGATCCGGCTCATCCCCCCGGCCCGGGCGCTGCGCGACGAACTGGAGAAGGCCCTCGGCCTGGAGACCTACGAAGGCGTCGCCGCGGCCGCCATCCGCACCTACCGCGGGCTGCAGGCCGCTGTGGCCGCCAACAGCGACGACCCGTACGTCGCCACCCTGGCGCTCGAGACGCCCGGCGGCACGACCGACCGACAGAAGGTGGCCGAGGTCAACCTGCTGGCGGCGCAACTGGTGGCCTTTCTCGAGGGGCAGACCGGCCTGGTTGGCTTCGGGCAAGGGAGCGGCGACAACACCGTGCAGTATGGTCCTCACATCATCATGCAGCACGTCGACGGGGTGCATGCCAGCACGATTGACCGGATGCTGGAGACCGCCGGCGCCGAAAGAACGGGAAAGAGCGAGCAGGAGTCGCAGAAAGCCGAGTAGCTACGGCACTGCAAGAGCGTCGGATCACCGTCCTGCCCGGCTGTTCCCGGGCAGGACGGCACCTTGGGTGGTGCAGTCGCGCCCAGCGCGGCGATCATTACCGCGACCGAGTTCCGGCTCAGCCCCAAGCATCCCAGCTCGGCGCGGATCGGTGTCGGTCATCCCAGTTCGTTCCAGATCCCCAGCGGTTGAAGGGACGGCGAGCGGCCGCTGCCGGTGGCGTCCCCAGGAGACGACTCGGTCAGGGTACCCTCACCGAGCCGCAGCTCGACGCATGACTCGCTGCAGGGTCTCCCGGTCAGGGCGAAGGTCGATGTAGTCGGCCTCCCAGAACAGGATCTGCGGGGCCCCCACGGCACGGGCCAAGGCGTGATCACGGGCAAAGTCCTCGGCGGTCTGGGGCACCCAGGCGTAGAGCCACTGGCGCACGCGGCCGTCCAACTCCTCGGCCAGGGCCCGGTAGGCCATCTCCGGCGTGCCGCCGTTCATGTAGTATCCCGCCGCGACCGCCTCGTCGATCAGCCCCTCCCGGGCCCAGGTGCCCACGTCGAGGAGCATCCCGCGCAGGTTGCCGTCGATCCAGTCCTGGTTGCCGCGGTACGCCCAGGGATGGTGCACCATCACGGCCAGGGGCTTGCCCGGCGCCAGCGCGCGCATGACCGCTCGCGCCTCCCGCATGAACAGGGTGTGGGGCTCGGCCCGATACTGCACCCAGCGGTCGTCGCCGTTGGCCAGGGTGCGCGGGTCGATGCCGAACTCTTGCTGGAACCCTTCGATGGCAGGCGCCTCGTACCCGCGGTCGGCGACCCCCTCTGGGTCGTTCTGGGGGTTGTCGCGGATGTCGCCGGTGCGGATCCAGTCCAGGAAGAGCCCGTCCAGCGCAAAGCGCTCCAGTATCTCCCGCAGGGCCGCGAGCTTGTAGGCCCGGACCTCGGGGAAGGCGAACGAGAGCTGCGACCGGTAGCGTCGACCGTCCCGCTTGACCCAGCGACACTCGGGGTGGGTCTTGGTGAAACGGCTGGTCAGGCCCCAGCCGTGGTCGTCCTCGTTGATCGAGACCCAGCCGTGCACCTCCAGGCCGATCTCGTGGCCGTAGCGCACGGCCTCGCCGACCACGTCGAACTCCTCGTAGTCGCACCGCTGACAGCGGGCCATCCACGCCTCCCGCGCCGCGCGCGTGGCCAGGGACGAGCCGGCGAACAGCCGGGCCGCGAGCTCCTCCTCTTCCGGGAGGGTCGGGGTGATGATGTTGTCCGTCTCGAAGTCCTCGGCCGTGTCGAAGAGGTGGCTCGGATGGAAGGACTTGCCGCCGTCGAAGAGCCGCCAGTAGACGCGGGTCCAGCCGCAGTCGCGGCAGGCATCGAGCATCTGGTGCACGCCCTCGACGCCCCAGGGGACCTGCCCGTGCATCATCCAGTCGGAGTGGGTCAGCGGTGCGCTCAGAACGGGGTCGGTAGCAGGCATCGGGACCCTCGGTAACAGGGGGACGGTGGTCGATTGGAGCCTAGTGCTCCGTCAAGGAAATCAGCGTGTGTATCGAGGCCCCCGAGGCGCCCGGCCTGCAAGGCGCACGAGCGGAGGCGCATCCGCAGGGAGATGCGCTGAGCGAGTGGAACGCCGCAGGCCAGGATGGATCGGGGGCCGGATACCAGATCATTTCCTTAACGGAGCACTAACGATCAGTAAGGCGGAGCAGGACGGCGTCGACCGGCGTCAGCGGACCTCGGCGGGGTACGGACCGGGGTTGGGCGCCGGTGGGGCCGGCTGGGCCGACGGCCCCCAGGCTCCCCGGGCATGGAAGAGCTCACCGAGCAGGAAGAGGGCCACGACCAGGGCGACGACGATCAGATAGAGGTAGCCCACCTCGGCGAACCAGCTTCTGAGGGTATCGCGGTGCGGGAGCGGCTCAGGGAGCCGACGCTGGAGTACCATGGGGGTTCTCGCCTGGGGAAAGGGGGTGCGAACCTCGATATCAGGCCTCTTCGCGACAGGGTACGGACCGGTCTATACCATGTCAAACGAAAAAGCCGGGCCAGAGCGGGGCTTCAAAAGGGCAGATCGCTCTGGACCACATCGCGCGACGAGGTCGGGGTGCGACGGTGCCGGCGGGGCATCGCCATACCGGCAGGGCGGGGCTGCTGCTCGAACCTGCCATACGGCCCGGGGGCGTGCGTTGCCGGCAGGGGCAGGCGCAGGAGCCGGTCGAGGGGGACCGGGCCGCTCGGGGCAACCGCGCGGACCGCGGCGGACGGGTCGTGGTCCGGCTCGGGTTCAGGGGTATGGCTGAGCACTGCAGCCACGCTGCGCCGATCAGGCCGAGGGAGCGTGGCGGTGGCCGGCGCCGAGGCCGGTCGGACCAGCCATTCCTTGCGGCGGCCCTTGCCCGGCACCTGGGTGACGCAGTAAACGCGGCCGGGAACGACCTTGGCCAGTTGCAGGGCCCGGTGCAGCTTGGGGCAGGCGTAGAGCCGGTCCCGCTCCCCGTTTGCCTCGACCTGATACAGATACTGAGTACCGTACAGGCCGTCGACGGGCAGAAACCCCCGGAGCGGGAAGAGCAGGTGGACGGGGAGGTTGGGCCGGAAGCGGATGGCCATGGTCTTCTCTCCAGGCTGGGGAGACAGGGAGGAAGCACGGCCTTAATCTACACATTTGTGCAGTAATGTCAAGAAAAAAAGCAGCCAAGACCTTGCCGGGGAATCGGCTGGCAGGTTCTATCCCTGCCACTCCACGAGATGCCGGCCTGATCCTACCGGGTCGATCGGGCCAATCAGGACCGGATCGCCGTCCAGGGTGAGGGTGCCGGTGGCGATCGGCACCGGCAGGACCACGCGGGCCGTGGTATTGGCCGGCAGCTCGATATCGAGGGTGAACCGGTCGGGCTGCTGGCGGACGGCAACGCTGACCGGGCCGCGGATCGTCGGCACCCGGCCCTGGGCCTCGGTCAGCCCGGCCAGTTGGGGCTGGACCAGGATGCGGCTGAACCCCGGGGCCAGCGGCCGGACGCCGAGGAGGTACCGGCTGACGATGTTGACCGGTGCCGCGCCCCAGGCGTGGTTCCAGTCGAGGTTGTTCTTGTACCGCCAGTCCCAGGCCTCCAGGGTCACGGTCGACCCGGCCTGGATCATGTTCCACCAGCTCCGGTCGTGCCGGGCGGTCATCAGGGCCAGGGCCTGCTCTGCCGCGCCGGCGCGGTAGAGCCCCTCGAGGAGGAACTGGGCGCCGTACACGCTGCAGGCCATGCCGCGCGAGCAGATGAACTCGACCACCCGGGAGCGGCGCGCCGGCGGGACCAGGCCGAAGGCCAGGGGGAAGATATTCGCGTGCAGCGAGGCGTGGGTCGAGCCCTCGCCGTCGATGTACACCCCTCGCTCGGCATCGAAGAACAGGTCGTCGATGGCCTGGCGCACGCGGGCCTGACGCGCCCGGAGCTGGGCGGCTTCCTCGGGCCGAGCGAGGACCAGGGCGATCCGCGCCAGCAGCTCCAGAGCACGGGCGTGGTAGGCGTTGACCACGGTGTTGCACGGGACCAGCTCGTACCCGTCCCGTTCGCCGGTGCCGCCCTCGGTGAAGGAGCCCGGCGGCCAGTCGATGATGTCCTTCAGCTCCCCCTCCAGGTGCAGGGAAGCCAGCACCTCGGGCGTGGCCCGAGCCGCGCTGATCAGGCCGTCCTCGCGGGCCAGGGCCAGCAGGGACTTGGCCCGCAGATCGTCCCAGCACCGGGTCAGGGAGTCCGGGTCACCGGTGTAGAGGTAGTCGTTCCAGGCGATGAGCACCGAGCAGAGCTGCCACTCGGTGGGCCAGGTCGGCCGGCGCAGCAGGTACTCGTGGGTGTGGCGCGCCAGGCTGAACTCGCGGTCGACGGCGTAGTGGGAGAGCTGGTTGACGTATGCGTCCCCCTCGTACGGGATACGCTCGCGGTCGCCGTCGACGTAGACCCCGCAGAAGCTGGTGGCCTTGATACTGTAGCGACAGAGCTCCCAGACCGCGTTGAGGATCTCGTCCGAGCAGGAGAAGGCCGTGGCCTGGTCGTCGAACGGGTAATGGGCGATCAGTTGGTGGACCCGGACCAGGGCCGCCGGGGGCGACAGGCCCTCCAGCTCGGCGTAGCGGAAGGGGACGACCTCGCCGATCTGTTCCGGCATCGGCACGGCCTCGGGACCGGTGTTGCGGGGGTCGGGCGGGATCCGGAGGGTGTAGGTGTGGCGGCCGGGCTGCAGCGGCTGCTCCACGCGGCGGTAGCGGATGCACCCCGGGGGCTGGGTATCCACGGTCTGCGGCGCGGCCAGCCGCTCGCCCAGGTGGGCCACCAGGCGGCCCCCCGGTTCCGGGCACTCGACGGTGAGTCGGAGGGTGCCGAAGGCGGCGCGGCCGAAGTCGAGGAAGAGCCGGCCCGGGCCGGTCTCGACGCAGGTCACCGGCGCGACCGCACTCTGCTGCAGGGGGTACTGCTCGGTGGTGTTCTCCTGGGTCGATGGTCCGGTGCGGAAGGTCTGGGGCGTTGACCAGGGGCTGGCCTCGCCTCGGTCGTTCCAGGTGCGGACCCGCCAACAGTACGCGGTCTCCGGGCGCAGCTTCCCGCCGGCGTATCGCACCGCCTGGGACTGGTCTGACTCGACCAGACCGGAGTCCCAGAGATCGGGTCGGTCGCGCTCCAGCAGGGCAAGGTTGGTGGCCACCTGCAGGTGATACGCGGTCTGCAGGGCTCCGGCCCGGCGGTCGGCCACGATCCAGCCGAACCGCGGCCGGGCCGCGTGGATCACGGTCAGCTCGGGGCTGGCCAGCAACTGGCAGAGGAGTCCGGTGGGAGGGAGGGCGGAAGCGGTCATGGGATACCGGCCAGTCTGTCGATCGCGCTCACTGCTTCTCCCGGGATCACGATTCGGTTACCTCCCAGGAATGCCGCCTTCCAGGGGATCTCCCGGCGCTCGAACAACGACCCCGGCAGGGCGTCCTCTAACTCCTCGATGGCCTCGAAGCGGATGGAGACCTCGGCGTAGATCACCGGGTTGATCACCAGGGCCGAGTCCTCGGCGCATTGCCTCAGTGCCTCCGACGACCAGGCAAACCACCGCGGGTCCTCTGACAGCACGTCGAGCAGCACGTTGCTGTCTACCAGAGTCCCGGCCATGGATCACTCCCCGCGCGTCAGGGCCATGATCTCGTCCGTGCTCATCCTGACGCTGCCACGACCGCGGAGATGCCGGACCAGGGCTTCTCCCCGACGTGACCGGCCTTCGCGCTTGCGGATGAGCACGGTCTTGCCCCTGATCTCGAACTCCACCTCGCACTCCGGCAGCAGCCCGGTTTTGCGCCTCACTGCCAGGGGAATCGTCACCTGGCCTGTGCTGGTGATCCTCATGACCTTCTCCCTGGATTCCAATTCTTACTGGCACGATTCTAGCTTTAGGGTTTCCTTCTGTCAATCTCGTGAGGGAGGACAGGATGGAGACCAGACCGAGGATCAGCCGTTCGGTGGTTGAGCAGGCCCCGGGTCCGGGGAAGGCCGTCAGCCGACAGCAGGGGTACCTCGACCGTGGCCTGCGGCGCGTCGAGTGGCGCAGCGTGACCGGTGAGTCCGACTACGCCAACGAGCTGTCCGTCCGCTATTCCGAGGACAACGGCCGCACCTGGGGGGAGTGGCAGGACCGCCACGCGACCACCTATCGCACCCAGGGCGGGCGCGAGCTGATCTGGTCCGCGCCCGACACCGGCGTCTGGAACCCGGTCCACGGGCACTACGTGGCCCTCAACCTGCAGCGGGTCTTCCTCTACGACCACCACGAGAGCTACCGCCGCTTCTGGGGCGCGGGCGAGGCCTCGTTCAGCGACCACTCCTTCCTTTGGGTTTCCCCTGACCTGCAGGACTGGTCGTCGCAGTTGGTCCGGTTCGAGGCCGGCGAGGAGTTCAACGAGGACGACTGGGGCCGGGCCGGGTACGTGGGGGCCAACGAGTCCTACGCCGGGTCCAACCTCGAGGTTCTGCCCAACGGCGACGTGGTTTTCCCCATCGGCGCCAACGTCGCCGCCTGCTGCCGCATCCGCGGGATCGAGGTCGAGGAGGTCTTCCCCTCCTGTCCCCAGATCATGCACGGGCTGATCGTGGTGCGGGGGAGGTGGGACGCGCGGGCCGGCCGGTACGAGCTGACCGCCTCACGCCCGGCGCTGATCTCCGACCTGGAATCCTCGCGCGGGGTCGACGAGCCGGCCATCCTGGCCCTGGCCAACGGTCGACTGATCGTGGTCTTCCGCGGCTCGAACGTCCAGTCACCGGCCTGGCGCACCCGCATCCAGAAAGGCACGCCGGCGCACAAGTGGTTCACCTTCTCCGACGACGACGGCGCCACCTGGAGCGATCCGGTGCCCTGGCACTTCGACAGCGGCGAGGTCTGCTACTCGCCGGCGACCATCTCCCACTTCCTCCGCGGCGGCCGGACCGGCCGGGCCTGGTGGCTGGGGAACCTCACCGGTCCCGAGGCCTACGGCAACGGACCACGGTACCCGCTGGTCATGGCCGCGGTCAGCGAGGAGACCGGCTTCCTCGAGCGGGAGACCCTCGCTATGATCGACGACCGCGACCCGGCCACCGAGTCCGACAAGCTCCAGCTCTCCAACTTCGCGGCGCTCGACGACCGCGAGACCGGCCGTTTCGAGGTCTACCTGACCAAGCTCGGCGCCAACCCCGACGACTTCTGGCGTTCGGACGCGTACCGGTACGTCATCGAGCTGGGGAAATGAGGGCAAGCGACAGTCTATCCCCTGGTCAGTGGCCGGGGCATGTTCGACCGCCGGGATCTTGACAACCGTATATGATCATCGTATGCTGTCCACTATGGAATTGGTGCCGGAATTCTTTCCGCGGATCACCGCGTTCGAGTGGGATGAGGGCAATTCAGAGAAGAATTGGCATCGGCATGAGGTGCGCCAAACCGAAGCGGAACAGGTATTCTTGAATCGTCCACTGGTCGTGGTAGACGATCCGCGGCACTCAGGTACAGAAGCTCGGTTCTACGCCCTCGGTCGCACCGATAGGAGCCGTCTTCTTGCTGCGGTGTTCACGCTGCGGGATTCATCGTTGAGGGTGATTTCGGTAAGACCGATGAGTCGGAAGGAGAGGAGGATGTATGCCCAAGCGCAGGGAACTGAGGACTATCCCTCGCTTTAACTCGGAGGCGCAGGAGCGCGCTTTCTGGGAGGAGCACGATACGGCCGACTATGTAGACTGGTCGCGCGCGAAGGCCGGGGTATTCCCCAACTTGAAGCCTTCCACCGAGACCATCTCGCTCCGTCTTCCCCTCGGCCTGCTGACCGAGCTTAAGATCCTGGCCAACAAGCGCGACATTCCCTATCAGTCGCTGCTCAAGGTTTTCCTGGCCGAACGATTGGACCACGAGCTCGCCAGAGGGACCGGCGCCGCACCTGCTAAGCGATCTCAATCATCGGGTCACAAAGCCTCCCGCGACTGAGCCATTCCCTGCACCGTTCAATCGTCCGTTGGCGGTACGGAGACGGCTTCCAGCCCGCGACGTACCCGGCGCTCGATCTTCTTGAGCCCCTGGTCGCCGGCCAAGTAAGGCGGCGCTCAACTCAACCGCTGGATCCTGATCTCGCCGCATTCGGTGCTCAGGAATATCTGCGCCTCGGTGAGGGGGTACTCCCGGCCGTCGTCCGGTTTGGTGGCCAGCGCCGCCAACTGCATCGAGTTGTGGGTGTCCTTCTCCACCTCGGCCAGGGCCTTCTGGTCGATGGTGCCGCATAGGGTGACGACGGCGAGTCGCACCCGCGGCAGCAGATCGACTTCCATCGCCACCTCGATCAGCCCGCTGACCGATTCCAGGTGATACCGCGACCCGTCCAACGGCTCCCGCTGGACCAGGCGCGTCCGGCCGTAGCGGTTCATCACCGAGACTGCACCACGGACCTTCTTCAGCTCCAGGTCTGCCTTGCCGACCTCGATATCAACTGCCCCGTCCAGGTCCTCGATCACCGTCGCGTGCTCTTGGGCTCGGTGTGCCACCCAGGTGTCTTCCTCATGCCAGTTCATCCCGCCGAAGCTGTAGCACCGCTGATACAGCCGGCCCTGGAGTCCACTGACGCGTTCCACGGGAGAATTGAGCAGGAAGAGATCCCCGTTGACCCTGTCTGCCTCCGTGTGCCAGCAGTCGACCAGGAATACCCGACCCTCTACCTGGCGCACCACTACACTGGCCGCGTTCACCACGGTCAGGGTGCGGCCGCGGGGGAGCCGCACCATCAGGCTCACGTACCCGACCGGCCCGTGGAGCGACTCGGGCCGACACCAGTTGGGGCGGAAGACCTTGTGTAGCCGCGGCTGGTAGGCTCGGGTGGGGAGGACGAGAGCCTGCGCCTGCGGCTGCACCACGCTGATGCGACAGCACGACGTCAGGGCGGTCTTCAGCTCCTCCGGAAAGGGGCAGAACTTGCCGGCCAGAGCCGGGAACGCCTGACCCGGCCGCATCCCCTTGGCCCCCCAGCCGAGGCCATCCCCGTACGCCTGCCACAGACTGCCCGTGCCCAGAGCGTAGGTTACCGGCTTCCCATCCTTGCCCCAATGGGTGCCACCGAACACCTCACCCTCGTGCGGCCCGCTCAGGCCAAAGTCGTCTACTTGGTCGCACTTGATCTGCATCGCCCGGGCACTCTGCCGCGCTGCCTCCGGTGACAACCCCATCGACACCCGGTTTCCCTCCAGGATCAGGTCGTCTCCCTCGGTCGACTCCACCTCCACATCGACCTTGGCGCCGCAGAACAGCACCGCCTGCCTGCAAGTCGACATCCCGACCACCTCGCGCACGGGCTCGCTGGCCAGTTGGTAGAGGAGATCCTCCATCTCCGCGGTGACATCCACGCTGCTCATCTCGACCTCCTCTAGTTCGCTCTGAGTGAAAGCGCTGCGCAGGCGTAAGCGGGACTGCTGCAGCCGCCCGTGGACCGTCGACACCGGTACCTGCAGGAAAGCCGCGATCTCTTTTTCGGAGAAGCCGCTCAGGTAGTGGAGCAGGGCTGCGCATCGCGACGGTTCGGGCAAGGCCCAGACTTGCTCCCAGATCCGCCGGTTGGCCAAACGGGCAGATAGCGGGTCGGACTCGTGGCCTCTTGGTGCGTCGGCTGCGGCCTGTACCACCGTTGACACCCGCTGCGCCAGGCGCCGCTGCCGCAGCCATCCCCGTGCCTGCGACACCACGATGCTCCGGAACCAGCCTCCGAACGCCGCCGGGTCGCGCAACTGCCCGAGGCGGCAGAAGGCGGTGACGAAGGCATCCTGCAATACGTCCTTGGCGTCGTCCGAATCGTGTACGTGGCTCAGAGCCACCGCGTACCCGGCGTTCTGGAAGTGCCGAACCAAAAGCCCGAAGTCCTCGGTCTGCCCCTGCTGGCATTTCTCGACCAGTTCGCCAATGTGGTCAGCGTCAACCATCTGGGATTCCTGTCCTGGGTCGGGGGGTGGGTCTGGC
>JBAZUN010000146.1:0-12531 GCA_041661365.1 Candidatus Latescibacterota bacterium | reverse complement strand
GGCGACGCCGAGTCGCTGGCCCACGGTCAGGGGAGGCAGGGCCTGCCCTTGGTCGTCGGACTCCTTGGTTGACTCCTCGGCGGCATCTGATTCGGCGGCTCCCCGGCGTGGTCGCTTGGCCGGCCGATCCGCACGCGGAGCATCGGCTACGGTCCAACCTTCGTCGAGTACCCGCTCACCGCGCGCGAAGAACTCCTCCCCGCCGATCCGCAGGACGACCGCGGTCTCCTCTACCACCTGGTCGGGGAGGAAGGCGGCAACGAACCGCGAGGCCACCAGGTCGAAGATCCGCTGCAGGGGCGGGGAGAGAGTCTCCGGCGGTCGAGTTCCGGTCGGCACGATGGCGTGGTGATCGGTGAGCCGGGTCTGATCCACGTGCGTCCGGCCGAGCCGGTGCCCGGAGCGCAGTCGCTCCAAAGCCACCGCGGCCTGTGGGTGGGGCAGGCTCTCCAAGATCCGCGGCAGACGGGGCTCCATGTCCTCGGGGAGATGGCGGCTCTCGGTGCGCGGATAGGTGATGAGCTTGAGCGACTCGTACAACGACTGGGCGTGCTGGAGGGTCTGGGCCGCGGTGAAGCCGTACCGCCGGTTGGCCTCGCGCTGCAGATCGACCAGGGAGTGGAAGGGCGGCGGCCGGTGCCGCCGGATCTCCTGGTCCACGCTCTCGACCACGGCGTGCTGCTCCGGGCTGAGCCGTCGGTGCAGCTCCTCGGCCTCGACTCGACTGTCGATGCGGGTCTTCCCGTCGCGGCGGTACCGGGCGTCGAACCCCTCGGCGAGGTGGGCTACCAGCTCGTAGTAGGTAGTGACCTGGAACGCGGTGATCTCGCGCTCCCGCGCCACGAGCATGGCCAGGGTCGGGGTCTGCACCCGCCCGAGGGTGCACAGGACTCCCTGTCGAACGGTGTAGGCTCGGGTCAGGTTCATCCCGACCAACCAGTCGGCCTGGGCCCGGGCGCGGGCCGCCGCGGCCAGGTCGTCGAAGACCGCGCCGGGCTGGAGCCGGCGGAACCCCTCGGCGATGGCCTGATCGGTAAGGCTGGAGATCCACAGCCGGCGGAAGGGCCGCCGGCAGCGGGCGTGCTGATGGATGAGCCGGAAGATCAGCTCGCCCTCGCGGCCGGCGTCGGTGGCCACCACGATCTCGTCGGTGTCTGGGGCGTTGAGCAGCCCCTCCACCACGCGGAGCTGGGCCGCGGTCTTGTGCTCGGACCGCAGGCGCCACTCGGACGGGATCATGGGGAGGTACGCCAGGGACCAGCGGCCGTTCCACGGCGGGCCGTAGTCGTCCGGCTCGGCAAGGTGCACCAGGTGGCCCAGCGCCCAGGTAACCACGTACCCGTTCCCGCGCAGGCACCCCTCGCCGCGGGTGCGGGCCCCCAGGACCCGGGCCAGGTCGCGGGCCACGCTCGGCTTCTCGGCCACGACCACGGTGGACATGGGACCGGACCTTGATTCGAGTAGACGAGTGCGATCGGCCGCTACGCCCGCATGGCACGGGCCACCTTGGCCACGGCGCCGGCGATGTCGACCAGGTCCTCCTCGCCGAAGCTCTCGTTGATCCCCAGGGTCAGCATGTGCCGCAGCCCCTCGTCGGTGCGCGGGCACATCCCCTCGACGTAGTCGATGCGACGGTCGGTATACGGGCTGTCGAACGGGAACTTCGAGGAGCCGTAGGTCTTCTTCGCGGTCAGGGCCTCGGTGCACAGGTAGATCGGCTTGCCGATGTACCCCGGCATGTTCGGCACCCCCTCGGCGACCAGGGCCTGGCCAAAGGCCACCCCGTCCATCCTGCCGGTGCGCAGGGGATAGGTCCAGTAGGTGTGCTCGGCGCCGGGGGTGATTGCGGCCGGCTCCACCCCCTCGACCTCCCGCAACAGCTCGGTCAGGCGGTTGCCCAGGGCCATCCGCTTCTCGGCCACGGCCCGCACCTTGGGGAGCTGGGCCAGGCCGACCGCCCCCTGCAGCTCGGTCATGCGGTAGTTCGGGGCGAGGAAGAGGTAGGCCCGCGGGCCCCATCCCTTACGCTGGAATCCCTTGTCGACGAAGAAGCGCAGCCGCTCCCAGTAGTCATCGCGGCTGGTGATGGTCATGCCGCCGTCGCCGGTGGTCATGTGCTTGGACTGCTGCAGGCTGAAGCAGCCGAAATCGCCGATGGTGCCCAGCCACCGGTCGCGGTACCGGGTGGCATGGGCCTGGCTGCAGTCCTCGATCAGCGGCAGCCCGTGGCGCCGGGCGATGTCGGCGAAGGCGTCCATGTCGCAGGCCGTGCCGAAGAGGTGGACGACCATGATCGCCCGGGTGCGGCGGGTGATCTTCCGCTCGGTGTCCTCGGGATCCATGCAGAAGGTCCGCGGGTCGATGTCGGCGAAGATCGGGATGGCGTTCTGCTGCAGGATCGGCGAGACCGACCCCAGGTCCGAGATCGGCGCGGTGATGATCTCGTCGCCGGGCTCGGGATCGATGGTCCCCACCGCCAGGTGGATGGCCGCGGTCCCCGAGGTGGCCGAGGCCGCGTGGCCGACGCCGTAGAACGCGGTGAACCGCTCCTCGAACTCGTCGACCATGCGCCCGCCCCAGCGGAACAGGTTCTGCGAGCGGATCGCCTCGGTGACCAACGCGATCTCCTCCTCGCCGAACGGGGTCCGCGCCGGGAACGGGGTGCGACGGTACGGGGTGCCTCCCTCGATGGCCAGCTTGACCATGGTAGCTCCTTGGGGCAGTTCCTCGGGTTGATCCTCGGGCTATTCCTCGAACCGTTCGCCGCGGACGAGCCGCGACCCGGCCGCTCAGGAGACGGCGGCCGTCGCGCCGTACTTGCGATCGTACAGACCCGCGTCGTACCGCGCCCGCCGGTTGGGACAGTCGGGCCGCGGACAGAGCATGCAGTTCTCGTACCGGGCCTCGGTGGGGAACCGGAGTCCGGAGATCGACTTGTTCGGGATCATCAGGCAGCTCGGCGACAGTTCGACCCCGATCTTGCCCCGCACGTCCCCAAGCAGGGCGAAGAGCGGCCGCTGCTGGGGCAGGGGCCAGTCGGCCAGGGACCCGGGGCTCATCACCGCGGTAGGGCCGGACTCGAACCGCTCGGTAAGGTCCTGATTGAACGCCTGGGCCGCGGCTCCCAGGGCCAGCTCCTTGGCCGCCTCGGCGCAGTACTGCTCCAATGGATCGTCCTTGGCGCGGGCCCAGTCCTCCAGCTCGGTACCGCAGGAGGCCACGTAGAGGAAGACCCGGTGTGCCTCCTGCAGGTTCACCCGCAGGACGCGGCTCTTCAGCTCCACCCCGTCGATCGCCACGGTGTTCTCGCCGGTCGGCTCCGGGTAAGCGAGCCGATAGAGCACCTTGGGCCGGGCCCCCTCGCTGGCCTCCGCGGCCAGCCGCGCGAGGTCCGCGTCGAAGCTCGAATCCCTCTCCACCCGGGCCTGACGGGCCAGGCGGGCCGCGTCGACCGCGAAGGGGATCTGGTCCAGCACCACCTCGGTCACGGCCGTCTTCCTTCGGCGTTCGGGAAGCGTTCGCGGTACTCTCGGTCAAAGGCCTCCGAACCGTCGTCCAACCGCACCTCCAGGGAGATCCCGGGCAGGAAACCGGTGAGTCGGCCGGCCAGGAAGTCACCGCGGTACGCCCCGCTGGGGTACCAGCTCTGGCGGCCGTCCGGCCAGCGGATGAGGTGGATTTGACGCATGGCCGGCTTGACGAACCCGGGGTCGACGCGGAATTGCTCGACCGCGTCCCAGTCCACCTCCACCCCCAGGCCGGGCTCCTGCGGCACCGCGGCCATCCCGCCCTCGATCCGGAACCCGTGGATCAGCGGGTGCGAGTAGATGTTGATGCAGGGGATCGCCGGCCAACGGGCTTCCTTAAGCACCGCGCCGAGGTGGACCGCGAAGGTCGTGGTCAGACCGGTACCGACCATCTGCAGCCAGCACGGCATCTTCATCTGCTCGCAGAGGATCCCGTCCTCCACCACCCGCCGTGCCCCGCCCCCGAGGACGAACCCGTCGCAAACCCCCTCGCGGATCGCGGTCTGCACCGGCGGGCTGCCGATGTGCATGGCGATCGGGGAGCGGATCTTGCTTCGGAGCAAGACGTTCCCCGGCACGTCCTCCTGCGGCAGCGGTGACTCGACGATGGCCAGCAGGGGGTACTGCTCCTCGAGCCGCGCGATCAGCGGCGCGGCCGCGTCCACCCCGAGCAGCAGCCCGTTGAAGTCGAGGTCGAGACGGAAGTGGGGCGAGACGGCCCGGCTGACCGCGGCGAGCTGGGCCTCCACGTCGTACCAAGGCCGGGCCTTGGCCTTCATGGTGGTGAACCCGTGCCGCTCGGCCTCGCGGGCCTCGGCGACCCACTCCTCGGGCGGCATGCTCTGCGCCCACCAGGAGACCGGGCAGGCCGTGCGGTGCTGGACCCCCAGCAGGCGGTGGCAGGGCACCCCGAGCAGGCGGCCGGCAGCGTCGAACAAGGCCATCTGCAGACCAGCGCCCAGCCCGTCGTCCCACAGGCAGTCGAACAGGTTTCGGCCGCGCATCCGGTTGAACTGCTCCTCGCCGGAACGACCCCAGGTGTACCCCTGGATCGTCTCACCCACCCCGACGACTCCGCCGGCCAAGGTCACCCGGCACAACTCGACGATCGACCAGCCCGAACCGTAGACCTCCATGGTGCGCCGGCATCGCTCGTGAAAGGGCACGTGCAGGACCAGCCGCTCAACCTCTTTGACAACCGCGTCGCGCGGTTCCATACTATTCCCCCGATCACCAGGCATCGCACCCAGGCCGCCGACCTGCCGCCGGCGGCGCGCGTCAGCGGCACAGTATAGGGACCTGTCCTCGCGGCAGCAACCGCTCCCCTTCTAGAAAGGAATCGACATGGCCAAGGTCGTCTTCATCGGCGCCGGCAGCTTCGGCTTCACCCGTGGACTGGTGCGCGACCTGCTCACCTTCCCCCTCCTGAAGGACGCGGAGATCGCCCTGGTCGACATCAACAAGGGACGGCTGGAGTTCGCCCGTAAAGCCTGCGAGAAGATCATCGCCCAGGGCAAGTACCCGGCCAAGCTGGTCTGGACCGATGACCGGCGCCAGGTCCTGGAGGGTGCCGACGCGGTGATGGTCACCATCCTCTGCGGCAGCACCAGCGTCTGGCAGCACGACATCCTCATCCCCAAGAAGTACGGCGTCGACACCAACGTCGGCGACACCCGGGGGCCCAGCGGCATCTTCCGCGCCCTGCGCACCATCCCGACGATGATGGGGATCAGCAAGGACATGGAGGAGCTGTGCCCCAACGCCATCATGCTGAACTACACCAACCCGATGGCCATGCTCTGCCACGCCATGCAGCGGGAGCGGAAGGTGGCGATCACCGGGCTGTGCCACAGCGTCCAGGGGACCGCGGCCATGCTGGCCCGCTGGGCCGGCCACAAGCCCGAGGCGGTGGACTACGTCTGCGCCGGGATCAACCACATGGCCTGGTTCACCAAGTTCGCGCACAAGGGGAAGGACCTCTATCCCAAGCTCCGCAAGGTGGTGGCCACCGACCAGGAGATCTACAACCACGAGCTGGTCCGCAACGAGATGTTCCTGGCCCTCGACTACTACGTCACCGAGTCGTCCGGTCACAACTCCGAATACAACTGGTGGTTCCGCAAACGGGCCGACCTCATCCGGCAGTACTGCACCAAGGGCACGGGCTGGAACCCCGGAATCTACGCCTACATCCTCCACGAGTACCAGAAGCGGGACAAGAGCTGGAAGAAGCAGGTGCGCGATTGGCTGGCCAGCAAGGAGCCGATCGACCTCAGGCGCGGTCACGAGTACGCCGCGGCGATCGCCAACGCCTGGGTCGGCGGCGAGCCGTACAAGTTCAACGGGAACGTGACCAACGACCGGCTGATCGACAACCTGCCGCAGGGGTGCTGCGTCGAGGTGCCGGTGCTGGCCACCCGCAACCGGCTCGAGCCGATCCGCGTCGGGTCCCTGCCGCCCCAGTGCGCCATGCTGACCGGGTTGAGCGCGCAGATCGAGATGATGACGGTCGAGGCCTGCCTGACCGGCAACCCGCGGCTGGTCTACCAGGCCGTGGCCCATGATCCACTGACCGCCGCGGTCCTCTCCCTCGACGAGATCCGGCAGATGACCAGGGAGATGCTGCGCAAGAACCAGGACTACCTGCCGACCTTCCGGAAGATCGACTTCTGAGGCCGAGATGACCGAGACCCTCCAGCAGGTGGGTGTCCGGCTGGCGCGGGAGACCGACGAGGCGTACCGCGCCAGCCCCTTCACCCTGCTCTCGCGGGAGTACCTGGCCCGGTACGGTCGCGATCCGTCGGCCGCGGCTTCGGCCGACGAGGTGACCATCAGCCCTGAATGGTCGATCCTGCTGCCGAAAGAGGCTTCCTCCCTGACCCGGCGGATGGCCGGGCATCTGGCCGAGTTCCTCGAGGCGCGGATGGGGCTGGGTCTGAAGATCCGGACACGGGAACACGACGGCAGCGCGGCCGAGGCAGGGGTGATCGAGCTGGATGAGACCGGCGGCGGGGACGCGGCCGTGGCCGAGAGCTTCACCCTCGAGATTGCCCCAGGTCGCGTGCGGGTCCAAGGCCGCGACCCCCAAGGCCTGCGCGACGGGATCGTGCGCCTGGTCGACCGGATCGGCCTGCGCCAGGCGCCCTATCTCACCCCGGGAACCGAGGTCTACCGCCCCCGCTTGCCGGTCCGGCTCGGGACGGTTCCCTATCTCGGCTCGTACCGCGATCTGGTCTTCCTCGGGTACAACGCGGTCTTCGCCTCGGGCGGCGACCTCTACGCCCTCTCGCGCTCGGATGCCATCCCGGCCCTGATCGAGCGGCGCGTGGCGACCCCGATCCAGCCTGCCACGGCGCCGCGCGAGTATGGGCTGAAGACCTTCGCCTTCCTCAACACCCGCCAGAAGTTCCCGGCCGAACACCCGGTCTTTTGCGATCACCCCGGGATCCGCGGGGCCCAGACCTGGAGCGCGGACGGGGAGTACACCCTGTGCACCGAACACCCGCTGGTGCGCCGGTACCTGATGGAGAGCGTCGAGGGACTGTTCCGCGTCGATCCGGAGCTGGACGGGGTGGTCCTCATCATCGGCGGCGAGGGGTTCTACCACTGCTTCATGCGGCCGTACGGGGTGGAGAAGGGCCACACCAACTGCCCGCGCTGCGAGGTGCTAGGCGCCGAGACCGTGGTCGCCAACCTGGTCAACTCCCTGGGCGAAGCGGCCCGGCGGGTGAACCCGGCCGCCCTGGTGGTGGCCTGGCCGTACTCGGCCGAGCACGTCTGGTCCGCGGACCGGGCTCAGCGCGGCTTCATCGAACGTCTGAAGCCAGGGGCCGCGATCTTCACCGAGATCGAGAAGGACGAGTGGGTGGAGAAGGAGGGCGGGGTCCGCAAACACCTGTGGGATTACAGCATCGACCTGATCGGGCCCGGGGATCGGGCCCGCGAGCAGGTCGCGGCCTGCCGTGCCGCCGGGATCCCGATCTTCATGAAGAGCGAGCCTGAGCTGGGGTTCGAGGCGGCCCGGCTCCCGCACCTCCCCTGTCTCGACCGCTGGGCCGACCGGGCCGAGGCCCTGGTCGCCTGCGGCGCCGACGGGGCCTGGGTCTTCCCGGCCTTCCGTCCCCTGTACGGCAACACCGCGGCCGAGGTCAACAAACACTTCTGGTGGAGCCCGGTCCCGGACCGGGAAACGGTGCTCGCGGCCTTGGCCGCGCGGGTGGCGGGCAGCACGGCCGGTCCGGCTCTGCGACGGGCCTGGTGCCTGGTCTCCGAGGCCATCGAGTATTCCCCCGAGCTGCCTCCGTACTACACCGGCCCCACCTATACCGGGCCGGCCCACCCGATGTGCGCCGACGCCTCAGCCGCCCTGCCGGCGGTCTTCCACGGTCTGTACCTG
This sequence comes from Candidatus Latescibacterota bacterium, assembly GCA_041661365.1. GTDB lineage: Bacteria > Latescibacterota > UBA2968 > UBA8231 > UBA8231 > CAITNQ01. Next base: position 4,608 of record JBAZUN010000146.1, on the reverse strand, counting down.
TTCATGGCCGAGGCCCAGGACAGCGAGGGGCTCAAGCCGCGGCCGACCTTCTTCACCCAGGCGCGCGGGGACCGACCGGCCTTCGAGCGGATGTATCGGAGGATGGCCGAGCTGCTCGGTCAGGCCGCGGCCGAGGTCGACGCGGTCGAACCCCAGGTACCCGAGCGGCTGCGACTGTTCTTCGCGGCCGAGGCCTCGTCGATCCGCTGGTTCTACCGCACCATCCGCACCACGGCCAACTTCTACGCCTCCTGCCGGCTGCGGGATCGGCTGCAGGAGCTGGCCGCGACGCCAGCGCCCGATCGCCGGGAAGCGAACGCGCTGCTGGAAGAATGGCGGCAGGTCCTGCTCGACGAACAGGAGAACGTGGCAGCAGCGGTCCCGGTGGCCCGGGCCGACGTGCGCCTCGACTTCTACTACGGCAGCGACCACACCTTCCCCCACCTGAGCGAGATGCTGGCCGCCAAGCAGGAGCTGCTGGCGCAGGAGCTGGCCGAGGTACTGCCGGCCGTGGCCCAGGGCCTCCGTCCGTGACCCAGCGCGAACGGCTCCTTGCCGTGTACCGCGGCGAGACCCCGGATCTGGTCCCGTTCATGCTGGACCTCTCGCACTGGTACTACTGGCGCCACCGGCAGCCGTGGGACCTGTCGGTCGCGTACCCCGAGCCCGAGCGCGGCCTGATCGACTACCACCGGCAGGCCGGCGCCGGCTTCTACATGCCCAACCTCGGGGCCTTCTACACCGCGCGCTTCGCCGACGGGGTCAAGGCCGTCACCGAGCGGCGGGAGGAGGGCGGTGCTCCGGAGATCGTCTGGCGGCTGGAAACCCCTATCGGCACCATCGAGCGAGCCCGGCGCTGGGAGGAGCGCACCTATGCCTGGGGGATCAGCCGATGGGGGATCCACACCGAGCGCGACCTGGAGGTCTTCGCGCAGGCCATGAGCCGACGGGTCTTCGCGCCCTGCTGGGAGAACTGGCGGGCCTGGTCCGAGTACGTCGGCGATCTCGGGGTGGTCTACCTGCCCGCGGGGTACAGCGCCATGGGGTACTTGCTCCACTACTGGATGGGCGTCGAGCAGGTGGTCTACGCCGCGACCGACTGTCCGGCCGTCCTGCGCCGGGCCGTGGACGCGGTCAACGCCAACAACCTAAGGATGATCGACCTGCTGTGCGCCTCGCCGGCCGAGGTCGTCATCCTGGGCGACAACTTCTCCAGCGACATCCAGTCCCCGGCCTTCTTCGCGACTTGGTCGCGCGACTACTACCTCGAGGCCATGACGCGCCTGCGACGGGCCGGCAAGTACACCGCGGTGCACATCGACGGCCGGCTGCAGGGGGCCATCGCCATGATCCGCGACGCGGGCGCCGACTGCGGCGACGCCATCACGCCGCTGCCGATCGGCGACCTGTCCCCGGCCCAATGCCGCACCGAGGCTGGGCCGGGGTTCATCCTCTCGGGCGGGGTTTCCCCGGAGTTGTGGCTGCCCCAGACTCCGCTGGCGGTCTTCGAGCGCAAGGTGATCGAATGGCTGGAGCTGCGGCACGAGAGTCCGCGCCTGATCGCCGCGGCCGGAGATCAGGTCCCCCCTGGCGCGGACGAGGCCCGCATCCACCGGATGCGGGAGCTGGTCGAGGAACACGGAAGGTACTGAGCGCTGCCGGAGGAAGGGGTGTCGATGGAAGGACCGCGGACCATCGCCGTGGCCGGGGCCTGGGGGTACATCGGCCGCAAGGTGCTCGACGCCGCGGTGGCGCTGGGGGCCAAGGTCTGGGCCCTGGACCCGGGGCCGATCCCGGCTGACCTCGACCTGACCCGCGTCGAGGTGGTGACCGACGAGGCCGCCTTCTACGGCCTGGACGCGAGCCTGTTCCACCTGGCCCTGCACCCGCAGCACCGGGGCCCGGCCTTTGCCCGGCTACTGCCCCGGGCCGCGACCCGGCCCCTGCTGATCCTCTGCGAGAAGCCGATGTCCGAGCCCGAGCGGCCGGCCGACGGCAACGCCGCGATCGCGGCGATCGAGGCCACGCGCGCCGTGGTGCTCTACGACTTCGTCGAGCTGTTCGATCCCCTGACCCACGCCATCCTGCGATTCCTCTCCGGCTTCGACCGGGTCGAACTGACCGAGGTCCACCTGCTGCGCTCCAAGGACCGCGAGGATCCGGCCCGCCCCCGCAACTACAAGACCATGGTCCACATCCAGTACCAGGAGTCGGTCCACTGCCTGGCCTTCCTGCTCAACCTGGCCGGGCATCTGGCCGGCGACCTGGAGGCGGTGTTCGCCCATGGAGTGAAGATCACGGCCCAGGCCCAGCCGTACGCGCCGCCGAACCCGCAGGCCTACCCGTACGTGGTGGACGGCTGCTGCGATTACCGGATCGAGCTGGGCAGGCTGCGGGTGGAGGGACGGACCGACTTCAAGACCGGCGCCGAGTTCACCAAGCGCAAGATCATCCGTGGCGTGGGCGACGGCCGGCCGTTCGTCATCGAGGCCGACCACTTCGAGGGACGGAAGTACCTGCGGATCGACGGCGTGGGCCAGGGATTCCCGGCCGACTCCAGCAGCTACACCAGCATCCTGACCACCTTGACGGATTGGGACCGTTCGGTGGACCACGACACGCTGCGGCGCGGGATCTACCCCCATCCCCGCTTCGCCCGCCTGACCTATCAGCTCTCCAGCGTGCTGTGGCGAAGCTGCTTCGACCGCTGCCCGATCTCGCTGGCCTCGATGGCCGAGCTGCTCGCCTTCGAAGCCGGGTTCGCCGAGGCCGCGAGCCAGTTCCCGCGCTATCCCGGCTGAAGACTCAGACCCAGGGCTTCCCGTGCGAGTCTTCGGTGCAGTATGCCGAGAGAACCTTATTGATCCCGCGCGCCACCCGGTTGCAGTCCCGCTCGTTCCACCACTGGTCCAGGCCGATCGCCACCTCGCGCGCGTACAGGTCCTGCGCCACCGGGCAGGCGCCCCGATAGTTGACCCGGCCGCCCTTGTTGAGCCACCGCGGATCCTCGAAGACCGAGCCGCCGGGGATATGCCCGGCCTTGAGGATCACCGGGAACATGTAGGCGCTGACGTGCCAGTCCGGCGCGTGCCCCTTGCCGCGGGTACCGGCGCCGATCCCCTCGGCCCGCAGGGCCGCGGCGATACGGGCCGAAAGGGCGGTGGCGGCGGGGAAGAAGCGGAGCTGATACCCGATGAACCCATCGCGGTCGTTGATCGTCTGGGGCCGGATCTCGCGGAAGGTCTTCAACTGGCCGAGGACCCGCCGGTTGACGGCGCGGAACCGGTCGCAGATCGGGTCGAGCTTGCCGAGCTGGACCAGGTCGATCGCGGACTCCAGCTCGCTCAGCCGGTAGTTGGTTCCGGGGAACAGCTCCCCGGCGTACCGGGGCGGGGCAAAACGGTCGGGCCGCCACAGGCCGCCGCCCTCAGCGAGCTGGCGGATCCGGTCGAACAGCCGGCCGTTGCTGGTGACCACCATCCCGCCCTCGCCGCCGCCGATGATCTTGTACGCCGAGATGCTGTAGCAGCCGATGTCGCCGATCGAGCCCACGTACCGGCCGCGGTATCGAGCCCCCGGGGCCTGGGCGCAGTCCTCGACCACCTTGAGCCCGTGCCGGCGCGCCACCCGCAGGATCGGGGCCAGGTCGGCCACGTTGCTCCAGTGATGGGTCGGCGCCACGGCCACGGTGCGCGGGGTGATCCGTCCCTCGATCTTGGTCGGGTCGAGCTGCAGCGACTCGTCGACGTCGGCGAAGACCGGGACCCCGCCGGCCATCATCACGGCCATGGCCGTGGCCATGAACCCCACGCCGGGACAGATCACCTCCTTCCCCGGTCCCACCCCGACGGCGACGAAGGCGGCGTGCAGTGCGGCCGTGCCCGAGCTGACCGCCAGCGCGTGCTTCACCCCGAACTTCTCGCAGGCCAACTGCTCGAACTGCACCCCCTTGGGCGGCACGTCGCTCGGGAAGGGACAGGCGTACCGCGCCAGGTTGGGACCGTTCCCCTGCAGGTCCACGTTGCCCACCGCGGCCCGGAGACGCTTGAGCGCCGCCGGCTTGAAGCCGAACCGCTCGGCCACCGACATGAACTCCTCGATCCCGATCTTGGGCTCCGGTCTGCCGCTCGCCTTGGGGAAGGCCTTGGGGCCGCCGTCGATGGCCAGTTTTGCCTGTTTGCTCACCGCGCTCTCCTCTGCTGTGGGACACGCCGACCGGTGCACCGCCCCGGCCTCAGGATAGCTCCACCCGATACCGGTAGTAGTCGGCCAACATCCAGTCCTTGGCGCTGCGCTCGGCGTACCGGGTGACGAAGACCACCAGCTCCCCGGTGGCCCGGTCCAGGTAGAACCGGAAGTTGGACATCTGCACCTGCTCGGGCTCGCCCGGGCCCTGATCGCCGATGAGGAACAGGGCGTCCCGCCTGAGGGCGAACGGTTCCTCCTGCACCTCGGCGACCACCAGCGGCACCCGGGGGTAGTTCCCGTTGGCCCGCTGGCCCCGCGTGCACAGGTTCCCCATCCAGTAGAGCTTGCCGGTGCGCGGCGAGCGGAACAGGGCCGAGCCGGTGGAGCTGGACTCCAGCGGCTCAGCGCGATCACAGGGCA
>JBAZUN010000145.1:0-12556 GCA_041661365.1 Candidatus Latescibacterota bacterium | reverse complement strand
CGGGGCTGCGGGGAGCGGCACACGAGACGGTCGACCTGGAGGCCGATCTCAAGCTGGCCGTGCTGGTGGCCGGGCTCTACGCCGACGGGGTCACCACCCTGCGCGAGACGCCGGGAAACCGGAGCCGGAGCGAGCGGCTCCTGCGGGAGCGGCAGGTCGTCGTCGAGCGCCGCCGGCAGGACGACGCCGATCAGTACCTGGTCTCGATCGCCGGAGGCCAGCCGGTGGGGGCCACGGTAGCGGAGATTGCCGGCGACCTGGGGCTGGCCGGTCCGCTGCTGATCCCGGCCCTGGCCCTCAAGGGCTCGGCCGTGCAGATCCGGCAGGTGGCCCTCCGGTCGGGGCGTCGGGGCTTCCTCGACCTCGTGCGGCAGCTCGGCGGCGAGGTGGAGATCGAGGAGCTGCCGTACGACACGGCCAACCTGACCGCGCGGTTCAGTCAGCTCAAGGCCACGCGGGTGGCCGGCCCCCGGGCCGAGCGTCTGCTCGAGCAGACGCCCCTGCTGGCAATACTGGCGACCCAGACCCAGGGCGAGTTCGTCATCCGCGACGTCCAGTGCCTGCGCGAGGGGCCCGAGGGGGATCGGCTGGCCCGGCTTGCCGGGCTGCTGCGGCAGGTCGAGGCCCGGGTCGGGGAGTTCCCCGAGGGGCTGGTGATCCAGGGAGGGGCGCCGCTGCGCGGCGGCCGGCTCGAGGTCGGCGGGGACCCGATGACGGCCATGGCCTTCGGGGTGGCGGGACTGCTGGCCGAGAGCGAGATCGTCCTCGACGGCGCCGAGGTGCTGGAGGGGTGTTACCCCGAGTTCTGCGCTGACCTGAACGCCTTGCGGGAGAAGAGACGATGAAGAGCCTGTTGCGGCTGGCCGCGCTCCTCCTGGTGCTGTTCGCCGGCGGGGTGGTGCTCATCAAGGTGGTCTACCGGGTGCCGTGGGACGAGGCGCTGGGGATCGCCGACCAGTTCGTCGAGGACCTGCTGGCGTGATCTCGGGACGCACCCGCGTCCTGGGGGTGATCGGGCACCCGGTCGAGCACACGGCCTCGCCGGCCATGCACAACGCGGCCATCGCCGCGCTGGGGCTCGACCTGGTGTATACCGCCTTCCGCGTCGCGCCCGAGAACCTGGCCGCGGCCATCGCCGGGATGCGCGCCCTGGGGATCGCCGGCCTGAACGTCACCGTGCCCCACAAGCAGGCGGTCATCCCCCTGCTCGACGAGGTGTCGCCCGAGGCCCGGGCGATCGGCGCGGTCAACACCATCGAGCTGCGCGAAGGCCGGCTGATCGGCCACAACACCGACGCTTTCGGGGTGCTGGAGAGCCTCCGGCGCGACGGGGGACTGGAGCTTCTTCCGGCCCGGGTGGCGCTCCTCGGGGCCGGCGGGGCCGGCAGGGCCGTCCTCTACGCCCTGCTCGGTCGGCCCGAGGTCGAGCGGGTGCTGCTGCTCAATCGGTCGATGGTCCGGGCCGAGGCCCTTGCCGAATCCCTGGGCAGGGCCGGTCGGGTGGAGGTGGCCCGGCTCGATCCGGACGGGTGCCGGGCCGTGGCCGGGTCAGGGCTGCTGATCAACGCCACCTCGGTGGGGATGCACCCGGCCGAGGAGGCATCGCCGCTGGCCGACCCGGGCTGCCTGGGGCCGGGGATGCTGGTCCTCGACCTGGTCTACAACCCACGGCGCACGCGGTTGATGGCGCAGGCCGAGACCGCCGGGGCGCGGAGCGTCAACGGGCTGGGGATGCTGGCCTGCCAGGGGGCCCGGGCCTTCGAGATCTGGACCGGCCGCTGGCCCCCGGTCGAGACCATGCTGGACGCGGCCATAGCAGCCCGCTGAAAAAGCCCATTCGGGCTGCGGCCGGTGCTGACGGGCCCTGGCGTTGTTGCGCTCGCGCTGCGCATCTTCTCTCGATGCGCCGTTGCTCGCGCGCCTAGCCAGACCCCGCCATCCCTCGGCCTCGCCAACCAAAGCGGCTTTCTCAACGGGCTGCTAGCCAGCTTCGCCGCTGCCGGGCGCTGATCTACTGCTCCGGGTCGGCCTTATCGCCGGACCCGGACTGCGAAAGGGTGTTTCCCGAGGATGACCCTGAGACAACGGTTGGAAGAGCTGGTGACCGCGGCGCTCGAGCGCGCCGGGGCCCCGGCCGGGACCCCGGCACAGGTCGGCCAGGCCACCCGCCCGGAGTTCGGCGACTATCAAATCAACGGCGTCATGGCCGCGGCCAAGAGGATGAAGACCAACCCGCGGCAGCTAGCCGAAGCCGTGGTAGACAAGTTGCAGCTCGCGGTAGCCGGGTTCATCCTGTTCGGCGAGTGGGACTACCTGTTCGAGCCGCCCAGGATCGCCGGACCGGGGTTCATCAACCTCACCCTGAGCCGGGACTGGCTGGCGGCCGAGTTGGGCCGGATGCTGCGCGAGGATCGCCTGGGCGTCTCCCCGGCCGAGGATCCCCGGACGGTGGTGGTCGACTACTCCCACCCCAATCTGGCCAAGGAGATGCACGTCGGCCATCTCCGCAGCACGATCATCGGCGACGCCCTGGTGCGGGTTATGGAGTTCCTCGGCCATCGCGTCGTCCGCCACAACCACGTCGGCGACTGGGGCACGCAGTTCGGGATGCTCCTGGCCTACATGGATCGGGTCGAGGAGGAGGAGGGGCGCGACCTGTCCACCGCCCTGGCCGATCTGGAGGTCTTCTACCGGGCCGCCAAGGAGCGGTTCGACCAGGACCCGGCCTTTGCCGCGCTGGCCCGCGACTACGTGGTGCGGCTGCAGGGAGGGGATCCCCACTGCCGGGCCGTCTGGGAGCGGTTCATCGCCGAATCGCTGCGCCACTGCGAGGAGGTCTACCGGCAGCTCGGGGTGACCCTCAGGGACGAGGACGTCCGTCCCGAAAGCGCGTACAACGACGATCTGCCGGTGGTCCTCGAGGAGTTGCGGCGGCAGGGACTACTGGTCGAGTCGCAGGGAGCCCAGTGCGTCTTCCTCGAGGAGTTCCGCGACCAGGAAGGGGAGATCGTTCCGGTCCTCGTCCGCAAGTCGGACGGCGGGTACCTCTACGCCACCACCGACCTGGCCGCGGTCCGCTACCGCGCCTTCGAGGTGGGCGCCGACCGGATCCTCTACATCGTCGACGCCCGTCAGTCGCTCCACCTGCGGCAGGTCTTCGCCGTGGCCCGGGCCGCCGGGTTCGCGCCGCCGACGTGCTCGCTGGAGCACCACCCCTTCGGCACCATGCTGGGGGAGGACGGCCGGCCGTTCAAGACCCGGCAGGGGGGAACGGTCAAGCTGATGGACCTGCTGCGCGAGGCCGAGGAGCGGGCCTTTGCCCTGGTCAGCGGGAAGAGCCCGGAGCTGCCCGAGGAGGAGCGCCGCCGGGTGGCCCACGCGGTGGGGATCGGCAGCGTCAAGTACGCCGACCTCTCCCTCAACCGGACCACGGACTACGTCTTCAGTTGGGACAAGATGCTCTCCTTCGAGGGGAACACCGCGCCCTACCTCCAATATTCCTGCGTCCGGGTGAAGAGCATCTTCCGCAAGGGCGGGCTGGATGAGGCCGATCCGCGGGGCGCGATCGCGCTGACCGAGCCGGCCGAGCGGCGTTTGGCGGTCAAGCTGGTCCAGTTCGGCGAGATCGTCCACGGCGTGGCCGTCGAGTGCTACCCGAACCATCTGTGCGGGTACCTTTACGAGCTGGCGGAGGCCTTCATGCGGTTCTACGAGAGCTGCCCGGTGCTCAAGGCCGAGGAGGCGGTGCGCACCAGCCGGCTGCTGCTGGCGCTCCTCACCGCGCGCACCATCGAGCAGGGGCTGGAGCTGCTGGGGATCGAGACGGTCGAGCGGATGTAGGGGGAAGGATGACCGAGGCTCCGATCTTCCTGACCGGGTTCATGGGGGTCGGCAAGAGCCGGATCGGCCGGCTGCTGGCCGACCGCCTCGCCTGGGGGTTCCTCGACACCGACCAGATGGTCCAGGAGCGGGCCGGGATGTCGGTGGCCGAGATCTTCGCGCGGCAGGGCGAGGCCGTCTTCCGCGACCTGGAGCACGACTGCGTGCGGGAGGCGATCCAGCTTCCCGAGGTGGTGGTCTCCCTGGGCGGCGGGGCCATCGTCCAGGCGCGCAACCGGGAGCTGGTGCGGGCCGCCGGGCTCCTGGTCTGCATCGCCGCCGATCTCGAGACCATCCTCCGGCGGGTCGGCCGGCGCGAGGACCGCCCCCTGCTGGCCGGGCTCGGTCCGGCCGAGAAGCGGGCCGCGGTGGAGCGGCTGCTGGCCGAGCGCCAGCCGTTCTACGAGCAGGCCGACGTCATTGTCCACTCCAGCGACGAGCGGTCCCCCGAGGAGACGACGCGGATCCTGTGGAAAACCATCGAGCAGTGGCATGCCGACCATCCAAGTAGACCTCGCTGAGCGCTCCTACGCGGTGCACGTCGACCACGGGGTGTTGGACCGCCTCGGGCCGCGCTGCCGGGAGTTGGCCCTGGGCGACCAAGTGGCCGTCGTCGCCGACGAGGCGGTCGCGGTCCACTACCTGCAGCCGGTGACCGCCTCGCTGATCGCCGCCGGGTTCCGGCCGGTGACGATCCCGTTCAGCGGTGGGGACCCGGCCAAGTCGTTGGCCACGGCCGAGGCCGTGCTGGGGGCGATGATCGAGGCCGAGCTGGACCGCCGCTCCTGGGTGCTGGCCCTGGGTGGCGGCGTGGTCGGCGACCTCGCGGGATTCGCCGCCGCCGTGTACCTGCGCGGCATTCCCTTCGTCCAGGTGCCGACCACCGTGGTGGCCCAGGTCGACGCCAGCGTCGGCGGCAAGACCGCGGTCAACCACCGGCTCGGCAAGAACCTCGTGGGCGCCTTCCACCAGCCCAGACTCGTGCTGATCGACACCGGGGTGCTGCGCACCCTGCCCCGCCGCGAGCTGATCTCCGGCATGGCCGAGGTGGTCAAGCACGCGGTGATCCTCGACCCCGAGCTGTTCGCCTTCCTCGAAACGCACCTCGAGGCCGTGCTCGACCAACGGCTCGATCCGGAGCTGCTGGACTGGATGATCGCCCGCAACGTTCAGCTCAAGGCCCGGATCGTCGAGGAGGACGAGCGCGAGAGCGGCAGCCGGGCCCTGCTCAACTACGGGCACACCGTGGGGCACGCGATCGAGGCGGCCACCCGGTACGAGCGGTACCGGCACGGCGAAGCGGTCATCCTCGGGATGCTCGCGGCCGGTCAGCTCGGCGTCCTGCGGGGGACCTGGAGCGAGGTCGAGCGGCAGCGACAGGACGACCTGCTGGCCCGGCTCGGGATCCCGGCCGGCCTGGCCGAGGTGGAGCGGGAAGCCGTGGTCGAGCGGACCCGCAGCGACAAGAAGCGGGTGGCGGGCCGCCTGCGCTTCGTGCTCTGTCGCCGGATCGGGGCGGCCGAGGTGGTCGACGGGGTCCCCGAGGACGAGGTGCGGGCCGCGGTGGCCTGGGTCCAGGAGCGCCATGGCCGCTGAGGCCTGGGAAGCGACCGGTCGGACCGCGGACAAGGTCCACCTGATCAGCCTTGGCTGCCCCCGGAACACCGTGGACTCCGAGCGGATGCTCGGTCTGCTGCAGGGGAACGCCTACGAGCTCACCGACGATCCGCAGCAGGCCGACGTGGTGGTGGTGAACACCTGCGGCTTCATCGGGCCGGCCAAGGAGGAGTCGATCGAGACGATCATGGCGGCCCACCGCCTGAAGGAGACCGGCAGGTGCCGGGCGGTGATCGTCACCGGCTGCCTGGCCACCCGGTACGAGACCGAGCTGCGGCAGGAGCTGGTCGAGGCCGACCGGTTGCTGACGATCTCTCAGGAAGACGAGATCGTGCGGGAGGTGGACCAAGCCCTGGGCCGCCGGCGCGGCCGGTACCTCGACCACCTGCCGCGCGTGGGACTCACCCCGCGTCACTGGTCCTACCTGCGGATCTCGGACGGGTGCGACCACCAGTGCGCCTTCTGCGCCATCCCCGCCATCCGCGGCCGTCACCGCAGCGAGCCGGTCGAGCGCCTGGTCGACGAGGCCGAGCGGCTGGTGACCGCCGGGGTGCGCGAGCTGGTCCTGGTCTCGCAGGACGCCATGCGGTACGGCGCCGACCTGGAGGACGGCCCCAACCTGGCCGGGCTCCTTCGCCGTTTGGCCGAGGTGCGGGGGATCCGGTGGCTGCGGCTGATGTACACCTATCCGGCGTTCTGGACCGACGAGTTGATCGAGACCTTCGCCGCCGGGCCTCCCCTCTGCGCCTACGTCGACATGCCGCTCCAGCACATCGCCGATCCCCTGCTGCGGCGGATGAAGCGGGCCACCACGCAACGGCAGACGACGAGCCTGTTGGAACGGCTGCGTCGGGCCCTGCCCGGGGCCGGTTTCCGCTCCACCTTCATCGTCGGTTTCCCGGGAGAGACCGAGGCCCAGTTCACCGAGTTGCTGGGGTTCGTCGAGGCGGCCCGCTTCGACCACGTCACCGGGTTCGTCTACTCCCCCGAGGAGGGGACCGCCGCCGCCGGGATGGACGACCAGGTCGAGCCCCAGGTGGCCGAGGAGCGATACGGTCGGCTCACCGAGCTGCAGGAACGGATCTCCGCGGAGATCAACGGCGAGCTGGTCGGCACGCGGCACGAGGTGCTCGTCGACGAGCGCGACCCGGACACCGGGACCTGCCTCGGACGTCTGGAGCGCGACGCGCCGGAGATCGACGGCCAGGTCAGCGTGGACGGCACCGCGGCCAGGCCCGGCGACTTCGTCGAGGTGGAGATCACCAGCGGGTACGCGTACGAGCGGACTGCCCGGGCGACCGGGGAGCCGCACTGAAGGAGCCGAGATAGTGGAGAACCCAAGGGGCAGGATACGGGCGACCGGCGTGGCCCTGGAGCGGGCCACCGCCGAGTTGGTGGTCACCTGGCAGGACGGCCGCGAAAGCCGCTTCGGGTGGGCCCGGCTCCGCCGTCACTGTCCCTGCGCCGGCTGCCAGGAGGTTCGCCGGCGCGCCGCGGCCCCGCCCCCGGGCGAGCTGGTGATCCTCGATCCCCACGCGGCCGCGGCCTCGGCCGAGGCCGTGCGGGTCGAGCCGGTAGGGCGGTACGGCCTGCGGCTGGTCTGGGCCGACGGCCACGACCACGGGATCTATACCTTCGAGGCGCTCCGCGGTCTGGACGACGCGATCACCGGCTGAGCCGTCGACGTCACCAGGATGCCCGAGTCAGGTGGCCGGCGCGGCTGCCGGCGACCGGTCCCGCGGGGCGCGGGCGATCCACAGCTCGAGCAGCAAGAGCCCCAACGCCAGCAGCAGGAACTCCCGCCACAGCTCCCGACCGAACCGGGTGGCGGCCACCTGAGGCCGCGGGTCCTTCCCCGGCTCCAGGAAGACCACGCGATCCTCCCCGAGCAACCGCCGCACCGTGGCCGTATCCACCGGGGTCAGTACCGATTCCCGGGTGTCCAGGTTCACGGGGAAGGCATCGACCTCGCGGCCTTCCTGACGGAGCCGCCACCAGCCGGACTGGTTCAGTTGCGGCAGCCGCCACCGTGGTCCACCGGGAGCCGCCTCGGCCTCCAGGGCGAAGCGCGCCCCCGAGGGAGCCTCGGCCTCGACCGGCCGGTCCGGCGCGATCCCGGGAGGCCGTCGCACCGCGTCCTCCCCTACCAGGTAGGACAGGTGGTGGTCGCCGTTCAGGCAAAGCTCCCGGGTCAGGCGGTGCAGCAGCGGGACAAAGGTCCCCCGCAGGGGAAGGTCGGACCAGTCGAGGGAGAGCGGCACGCTGACCAGCACGACCCGACCGGCACCTAAAGGGGTGCACACCATTGCGGGTTTACCCCCTGTGGGCTTGCCCCCGGTCAGGCGAGCCCAGGTCTCGGCGTCCGCGTTCGGCCGAAGGTCGTAGAAGGCGAAGAAGCGCGGCTGGTCACCGGTCGACCCGGACACCAGGTCGTCGAAGAGCGGATGGTGGGCGGCCTGGGGGTCGAGGACCTGGAAGGCCGACTCCTGCCCGGGACTACCGCTCGTTCCGGCCAGCCTCGCGGGGAGGAGATCCGGCAGCAGCTCCCGATCCGGTGGACCCGGGGAAACGCGAGGGTCGGGGAAGGCCACCACCCCGCCGCCGTTGGCCGCGAACTCGCGGAGGGTCCCGGCCTGCGCCGCGGAGATCCCCTCGAGGCCGCAGAGGAGGACCACGTCCACCCCTTGCAGGGAATCGGCTATAAGGTCGGTCAGCTTCAGGGCCCTGACCTGGAGCGCCGGGTCAGCCGCCGCGGCCGAGTTCAGGGCCCGGAGGGGGTAGTAGGTGTCGGCCGTCGAGGCGCCCACGACGAGGACCGAGACCTGCTCGGGCAGGTCCACCGCGAAGTAGCGGCGGTTGTCCACGGTCAGGGCGTCGTCCTCCAGCTCGACGAACCCCGCCAGTCTCCCCGCCCGCCTCGGCGTCACGCGGAAGCGGACCCGGCCCTGTTCACCGGCGGCCAGGGACAGCTCGTGGTGCCCGACCCGCTCGTGGTCCAGGTAGAGGTCGAAGCCGACGCCCTCGATCGCGCGGGGCGAGCTGTTGGTGACCTGGGCCTCCAGCTCCAGGGCCCGTCCGGCCGCCGGCATCCAGCTCAGGGCGCGTACCCCGTCGGCGTGCAGGTTGGGCCGCTCAGGGGCCAGCGGGCCGGTCACGAAGATCCGTAGATCGGCTGGAAGGGCAGGGGCGGTCCCATCCGGTCCAGCCGTGGCCGGCCAGGTCGGTGACCAGGTAGAGCTCGCGTTCGGTGCCGGGTTCGGCTTGGCCCAGCACGGCCGTGGCCTCGCCCAGGGCCGCGGCCAAGTCGGTGGCCTCCTCGGTGACGGCCAGGCCGCGAACCGCGTCGGCCAGGCGGGCCGGTTCGGTCGCGGTCACAGCCCGCGCCTGGGCCGCGAACGGCACCAGGGTCACCCGATCGCGGCTCCCGAACAGCTCCAATAGAGCCAGGGTCAACCGCTGGAGGCCGGGGAAGAGGGGGCCGTCGGCCATGCGGAAGCCGGTGCTGTACGAGACGTCGACCAGGATCACCGCCGCGACCGGCGGATTCTGGCCTCCCCATCCGGCGTTGTGCCGGTACGCGGGTCGGGCATAGGCGGCCACCACCAGGGCGATGACCAGGGTGCGCAGCAGGAGGGCGAGCCACTGGCGCAGCCGGATCCGGCGCATGCGGCTCTGTTCGAGGCGGCGGAGGAAGCGCAGGTTGCTGAAGGGGACCGGTCGGGTCCGGCCGCGGTGCAGGAGGTGGATGGCCAGCGGGATGAGCGCGGCCGCCAGTCCGAGGAGGGCTAGGGGATTGAGGAAGTGCAAGCGCTGCCGGACGTGATACTTAGTTGGACGAGGGGTGCTCCCGTTCCTCGTTCTCGATGACGGCCATGATCTCCGGCGGAGACGAGGCGCTAATGAGCCTCTTCTTGAACTCGTCGTTCTTGAGCAGCCGGGAGATCCGCGCGAGGGCCTTGATGTGCGGGCCGGAGACGTTGGCCGGGGAGACCAGCAGGAAGAAGACGAAGGCCGGCTCGCCGTCCAGGGCCTCGAAGTCGACCCCGCGCTTCTGGGTGCCCAGGGCCGCGGCGAGGCGGACCACCGCGTCTGACTTGCCGTGGGGGATGGCGATGCCGTCGCCGATGCCGGTGCTCATGATCTTCTCGCGCTCGAGCACGGCCTGGAGGACCTTCTCACGGTCGCTGATCGTGGACCCGGCGGCCAGGGCATCGACCAGCTCTTCGATGATCTCCTCCTTGGTCTCCCCCCGAAGACCGACGATGACCGATTGGGGGGAGAGAATGTCCATGAGGGTCATCAGTCCGTCTCCTCGGGAATCGGCTGACCAGCACCGTGCAGCGGAGATCTGCGGGCATCCGGGATCGGCTCCGATTCCAGCCCGGTGGAGGACCGGGGCATCTGGCGATGGAACGAAGAACAGTTGAGAAATAATACGAGATCGCCCGAGGCCAGGCAACACATATAATTGATCTCGATGGGGCTTTCTTGCCCCGGACCTGCGGTTGCGCTAGATTGGGCGCCAGGCGGCCGGCGCGATCCGGCGCCGGCCGGGCCCGGCCGCGGTGAAGGGTTGGCGCTTTCCCTCCGATAGACCAGGCAGGACCTTTACCGGGGGGGAGTCATGCACCAGTCCACGCTGTGGACCGACCGGCTGCTGTCGGATCGGAGCAACAACCTCTTCCAGGCCCTCCATGCCCGCGAGCTGGGTTTGGACGACTATGCCTGCCTGTTGAACGAGGTGGTGGAGCCCGAGGTCGCGTTCTTCCTGAGAAACACCTACGGATCGCTGTCGCTGGCAGAGGCGGGGGACTGACCCGCCGCCGGCCCCGCGATCCGTCCTCGCGGGAGCCGGAACACGACACGCACGGCCCTCTTCATCGCGTACCACTATCCGCCCATCCGTTCGGCCGGCATCGAGCGCACGGTCGGGTTCCTGCGCCATCTGCGCGGGCACGGGTACCGCGCGCGGGTGCTGACCACCTCGGCCTTCGGGTCTCCGGCTCCCGACGTTGACGATCCAGCCCTGGAGGTGGTGCGGGCCTGGGAGCCGGTCGGGCTCTACCGCCGTCTCCGCCGGCCGGGTCAGGGTTCAGGTCTGTTCCCTCCCTCGTACGAGCGCACCGACCCGGGACGGCTGCGGGGACTGCTCGGGCTGGCGCGCCGGTTCCTGCTGATCCCCGACGGCCAGGTGACCTGGGTGCCGGCGGCCCTGGTTCAGGCGGCCCGGCTCCTGCGCCGCACGCCGGTCGAGCTGCTGTATTCAAGCCATCCGCCGGCCAGCGGCCACCTGCTGGCCCTGCTGCTCAAGTGGGCCACCGGTCTGCCGTGGGTGGCGGACTTCCGCGACGGCTGGACCAGCGATCCCCTCGATCCCGGGCTGGAGCACGGCGGTTGGCGGCTCGCCCTCGAGCAGGCCCTCGAGCGGGCCGTGGTGCGCCGCGCCGATGCCGTGGTGGCGGCGACCGAGATCAGCGCCGCTCATCTGCGGCAACTCTGCGGTCCGGAGACCGACAAGGTCAAGGTGATCCCGAACGGCTTCGACCCCGAGGCCCTCGGTCCACCTGCTCCCCTGCCGCCGCTATCCCCTCCACTCCGGCTGGTGCACACCGGGGCGTTCCGCTACAGCCATCCCCGCCGCACGCCGTTCCCCCTCCTGGCGGCCTTGGACCTGCTCCTGGCCGAGGACCCAGCCTGGGCCGGGCGGCTGCAGGTGGTCCTCGTGGGACAGCTCACCCCGGAGGAGGAGGCCGCGACCGCGGGGCTGGTGCAGGCCGGTCTGGTCGAGCTGGTCGGGCCGCAACCGCGCGAGGAGGCCCTGCGCCTGCAGGCCGCGGCCCACCTGCTCCTGCTGGTCGACCACGTCCGTCCCTGGCCGGCGTCCAACGTTCCGGGGAAGCTCTACGAGTACCTGGCCGCGGGTCGCCCGGTGCTGGCCCTGTGCGGTCCCGGCATGGTGCAGCGGTTGCTGAGTGAGCTGGACGCCGGTCGATGCGTGGCCGGTGACGATCCGGTCGCCATCGCGGCGGCCCTGCGCGACCTGTACCGGGCCTTTGTCGAGGGCCGGATGCCCTCTCCGGCACGGCCGGAGCAGTTGCTCCGCTTCCACCGGTCGCGGCTGGCCGGCGAGCTGGCCGCCTGCTTCGACCAGGTCCTGGCCAAGAAGGGCACCCGATGACCGTGGACCGGACCGAGGGAACCGACCGGCCCTGCCGTCGCTGGATCTGGCTGCTCTTTGCCGCGGCCCTGCTCGTGCGGCTGGTCTACGTCCTGCAGGGGTACCCGGTGCCGCCACAGGACACGCCGGACTACGACGAGATCGCGCTGAACCTGCTTGGGGGGAAGGGATTCGTCGCTAGCGGGCACTGGTTCGGGACGGAGCTGCGGGCCTGGCGCTCCCCCTTCTACCCCTTCTTCCTCGCCGCGGTCTACGGCCTGGCGGGGTACGGCCACCTGGTGGTGAAGGGGGTGCAGGCCGTGGTCGGGGCCGTCACCGTGGTCCTGGTCTTTCTGCTGGCCCGGCGCGTCCGACCCGGGGCCGCCGCCGTGGCCGGAATCCTAGCCGTGGTCTACGGCCCGCTGGTGACCGCCACCAACGAGGTGATGACCGAGACCTGGTTCGCCTTCTGGCTGGTCCTGGCCGCCTGGTTGCTGACCGACGGCGCGGCGAGCAAGGTCGCGGGTCGGGGTCGGCTGCTAGCCGGCGGCGCGGCGATCGGCCTGGCCGCCCTCACCCGACCGGTAGGTCTGCTTCTCTGGCCGGCCTTTGCCGCGGTCACCGGTTGGCGGTGGCGCCGCGAGGGGGTGAGGCGTGCGCTGTGGGTCGGCCTGATCACCGCGGCCGTCCTGCTGCCCTGGAGCGTGCGGAACTACCAGGTTTTCGGAACCTGGGTTCCCCTGGCCACCCACGGCGGGTTCATCCTGGCGCGCAGCAACGCCGACCGACCGGCCTGGCGCGAGGAGCACGGCTGGGGGGTCGAGGAGTCGTTCTTCCGGCAGATCCCCTCCGAGGTGGAGCGCGACCGGTACTGGCGGCGGCAGGGGCTGGACTGGATCCAGT
>JBAZUN010000144.1:0-12563 GCA_041661365.1 Candidatus Latescibacterota bacterium | reverse complement strand
TCTCCTCCCCCTGACCCTGACGGGGGAAGGGATCGAGGGGGTGCGCGGCCGTCTCCCCGAGCTCCCCGAGGCAAAGGCGGCCCGCTTCGCCCGCCAGTACGGCCTGGGGCCGCAGGACGTGGCCCTGCTGGTGGAGGATCAGGAGACCGCCGCCTGGTTCGAGAAGGCTGTCGGTCAAGACAAGGGCTATGCCAAACCGGTGGCCAACTGGATGACCGGGGAGCTGTTCCGCCGGCTCAAGGACGACGGCGGCAGCATCAACGAGATCCGCTTTGAGCCCCAGGCCTTAACCGAGTTGGTGACGCTGGTCGAGACCGACACCGTCAGCCTGAGCGCGGCAAAAGTCGTTTTTTCCACGCTTTGGGAGGAAGGCGGATCACCGGGCCGGATCGTCGAGGCGCGTGGCCTGGGCCAGATCTCCGACGAAGGTGCCCTCGAAAGCCTGGTGGCGCAGGTCGTGGCCCAGAACCCCGAGGCCGTGGCCAAGGTGCGGGCCGGGAACGAGAAGCCGGTGCAGTTCCTCCTGGGCCAGGTGATGAAGGCCAGCCGCGGGAAGGCCAACCCCCAGACCGCCGCCGAGCTGCTCAGGCGCCGACTGCAGGCCGAGGAGTAGCCTCGGCGGCACCGGCCTGGTACCAGAAGCAGGCCCACTGGTAGACCACCTGCTCCTGACCGTTGACGCCGGCCAGGGCTCCCTTCCGCGGGCACCCCGCCTCCAGCAGGAAGAGCAGGGAGCGGGTGAACGGCACCGAGTCGAGGAGGTGGAAGCGGTACGCGGCCACCAGCCCGCGCTGGTCCAGCCCGGTCTCGCTCAGCCTTACATCCAGGCACCCGTGGGTCGGGGTGTCGACCTCTCCCCGCGCGTAGTAGTAGGCGCAGTTGAAGTAGTCCTCGGTCCCGGTCCCCAGCCAGGACGGGTCCTGTTCCCCGTCGACGTAGAAGTACTCGTTCCCCTCCTGGTTGAAGCAGGCGTAGTGCGAGACGCCGACCTGCTCGGTCACCAGGTAGAGCCCCGCGAACCGGCCCGTGCCGTTCACCCGCAGGAGCGGGTTGATCGAGCCGTACCCGAACCGCTCGTGCCCGGTCTTGCAGTGGAACCGCAGGTCGGTGGTGCACGGTGCCGGTGTGGCGTCGACCCGGCAGCCGATCTCCAGGTCCTGCCGCGTCGGATTGACCAGGGCCAGTCGGGCCCCGGCCGCGTACGGCATGGGGAAGGAGCAGGTCGCCCGGGAACCGCGGCGGGAGACGAAGAGCGAGGCGAAGTCCCGGGGCCGGGTCGCCTGACAGAAGAGCAGGCGCAGGGGCACGGCCACGGCCGGCTCGTCAGCGCCGTCCCACCAGGCCTGCAGGGCCAGCGTGGCCAGGACCTGACCATCTCCCAGGTCGAAGGAAAGCCGCTGCACCTGCCCCGGCCCGACCGCCTCCCATACCGACGCACTCCCGGTCGCGGGCACCACCACCCGCGGACACGGGTCCGGAGATCGATCCTCGACCACCCGCACCTGAGCCCATCGCTCCCGCACCCGAGCCAGCGCCGCCTCCTCCTCGCCGCTCCAGCGGTCCGGGACCCGGTGCACCGGCATGCCCTCGGGATAGCGGAGGGCGTTGAGCTGCCAGTAGAAGGAGCCGGTGTCGCTGGCGACCCGTACCCGGCAGGAGCGGGCAAAGGGGATCGGCAGGTAGGAGACCCGGCCCTGGCTGGAGTCGGGACAGTCCAGAACCAGCGGCTTGATGAAGGGGAAGAGAGCGCCGCCGAACAGGACCCGGAGGGTGGTGCGGAGCCATCGCTGTCCATCGAGCCAGATCTCCAGGTCGCCGTCGAAGTCGCCGGCCGTCCAGAAGCGGGTCAGGCACCCCGGTCCCTGCCAGTCGACCAGCACCCGCCATCGGCGGCCGTCCTCGATCTCCTCGCGCTCGCTGAAGTTGCAGTCGCGGGGACCCATGCGCTGGTTCAGGCTCGAGGCCATCACCGTCCGACCCTCGCGGTCCGGCTCGGTGAGGAAGGCGAAGTCGTGGAGCCGGTGCAGGAACCAGGACAGGTCCTTCATCTCGCTCTCCTCTCAGCGCAACAGGACGACCCGACCGATCCAGATCCCCGGGCCGGCCTGCAGTCGGACGAGGTAGACCCCGGACGCGGCCGGAACACCCCGGCCATCCCGGCCGTCCCAGCGGGCCGTACCCTCGCCGGCCGGCAGCACGGTATCGACCAGCTCCCGCACCGGCTGCCCGAGACCGTCGTAGACCGTCAGCCGCACCGGCCCGGAAGCGGCCGTGCGGAAGGGGATGACCGTCTCCCCGTTGAAGGGATTGGGGAAGGCCGGCCACAGACCGGACCGGATCGGGACTGCCATCGGGCCGGTGACCGCGGTCAGGTCAGGCTCGGTGACGAGGAACGGCACCCAGGTCACCGGCCCCGTGATCCTGGCCGCGATGGCGGCGCTGTCCGCCGTGCCCCAGTAGTTCCCCGCCGCCTCCAGGGTCACGGCCGCGGCGTTCTCCACGTGGACCGAGTCAACGCTGAACAGGTTGCCCCGGAACTGGCGGGGCACCCGATTCCCGCTCAGGCGCACGGCCGTGAGGTTCCCGGTAAAGCGATTCGCCTCGACCCGGGGAGCCGAGCCAAGCGAGGACAGTCCCACGCTCGCCCCCTCAAATCGATTGAGTCGGACCAGGATCGAATCCGCACCCTCCAGCTCCAGCCCCGAGGCTCCGGTGAAGGTATTCCCCGTCACCCGGGCCGTCATCGGTCCCTCCAACCGCGCCCCGGCCTGGCCATTGGCAACGAACCGCGAGTCGGCCACCTCGACCGGGCCCGGACCAGGGAGCGCGGTCCCGCGGCCGGTGTTCCCCTCGACCATCATCTCAGAAAGGTGGACTGGCCCTCCCCCGGTCCGCAGTCCGTCTCCGCCGTTCCCGGTCAGGGTCACCCCGCTGAGCCTGACCTCGCCTTCCCATCCGGTCAGGTCGAGCCCAGGGCCGGTGCTCCCCCCCACCTGTCCCGAGCGGATCTCGAGACGCTGGCCACGGCCCCCGAGCGCGCGGATCCCGGCCCGCGGCTCGGTCGACTCGCCGAACCCGGAGTCCTCGACCGTCAGGTCCTCCGCGTCCAGGGCGGCGTTCCCGATGAAGACCCCTTCGCGGCCGCTCTCCTGCACGGTCACCCCCCGCGCCTCCAGGCGACCGTTCCCCTCGACCCAGATCCCCTGTCCGCCGGTCTGCGAGAAGGTCGTTCCCTCGACCCGGGCCTTCCCCTCGAGCTCGAGCCGCAGCCCGCAGACCAGGTTCCCGCTGAACCGGGAGTCGACCACGGTCAGCTCGCGGTCGTCGCTCACCGCGCCGTTGATCCCGAACCCGGCCCGCTGAACCTCAACCCCGCGCAGCGCGACCTGGCCGCCCGGCTCGATCCGGATCCCGTACCAGATCTGGTCCGGCTGAGCGAGGTCACCGGTGAGCAGGACCGGCCGACCGCTGCTTCCGGCCACCGAGAGCCGCCCCTCGACGATCAGCTCGCCCAGGCCCGGGAAGATCCCGCGCTCGGTCAGGTCGCCGGCGAACCCGACCACCGCTCCCTCCTCCACCACCAGCTCGGACTCCGGGGGGATCACCAGGTCGCCGAAGAGCGAGCGCGAGCCGCTCCACCGGGTCACCCCCGGGGGGAGCCGCAGGTCGACCACGCCGTACCGCGCGCCCTGGATCCGGACCCGCGCCGGGTCGAGCACCTGCCCGACCATGAGGAAGATCCCGGTCCACTGCCCCAGCCGCTGGGTGGGGGCGAACGACACGGGCAGGGCCTCCGTGCCCTCAAACTCGATCCTCCCGTAGACCAGCAGCTCGCACCGCTGGGGCTCAAAGCCGGTGCGCCGCCAGTCAAAGGAGGCGAAGCGGACCTGGGTCCCGGACGCCAGGGTCAAGGTCGCACCGGGCGCCACCACCAGGTCGCCGAGGAGCTCCACCGTGCCGGTCCAGGTCGTGTCCCTCGAGATGACCCCGTCCTGGGGACGGTCGAGGACCAGGTCGACCACCATGCGGGTCCCCTCGGCCCGGATCTTCTCGACCGCGATCCCGAGCGGCACCCCGCGGGTCAGTCCGGCGTGGGCCAGGGCCCCGGGGTTGGTGTTGCTGTGCCAGGCGGTGTACCGCACCCCGTCGAACGGGTCTCCGGCGTCGCCCTGGTTCCCGTTGTGGGCCGTGGCGTAGGTCGCGTCGCGCGACCAGAAGTCGAGGTTGTCCCGACCTGCAGTAGGGTCAGGTTCGAGACCGGGGTATCCCCTATCGGTGAAGAGCCCGTCGGCGCAGACCAGATCGACCCGCTTATGGCGCTCCTCGTCGTTGTCGGCCCGCTCGTCGACGTGCCAGATCAGCAGCCCGGAGGCCGGCAGGTTGCGGTTGTAGAACGAACCGGTAGCCTGCCGATTCTCGAGCAGGAAGTACTCGTCCGGCGTCAGGGAAATCTTCCAGACCCGGCCGCCGGCCATCAGATCGTCGAGGACCAGCCCGCGCACGGTCTGCCTGACCTCGACCACCTCGACCCAACCGAGCCGGGCCAGGGACCAGGCCGAGAAGGCGTTGGGGCCGTCCTCCACGCCCCAGCCGGGGGTGCCCAGGCCCATCAGGCACCACTTCCCCACGCCGGCGCTGTCCTCCTCCGGGTCGAGCTGGCCGCTGGCGCTCAGCGAGCTCTGGTCGAACAGGTCGACCAGCCCGAGGACGTGCCCGAACTCGTGGCACATGGTGGCCGCGGTGACCGAGAAGACGTGCCCGCGCTGGGTCGTGCCGCCGAAGCCGCTGAACCGGCTGCGCACCCGCACCACGCCGCCGCCGCTGGCCGGGTCGTCGCTGAGGTAGTCGGTGTCCAGCCCCAGGGAGGCGTACCCGCTGGCCGAGCCGAGCAGGAACCCGGTCGGCACGGTGAGCAGGTTGATGAAGACCACGTCCACGTACCCGTCGTCGTCCCCGGAGTTGGGGATCCCGTCCGGCCCGTCGTTGTCGAAGCGGCCGAAATCGGCGTCCCGGTCGGCCTGGATCAGGATCTCCAGGTTGAAGGCGCCGAACCGGCCCAGGGCCCCGGGCCCGGTCGCCAGGTAGGCCGAGGCCGGCCGCGTCGAGGTGTACCGGCGGGGCAGGGCCTGGCCGTCGACCTGCAGCCTGCCGCGGGACATCTCGTCGTAGAAGTGGACGAAGCTCCCCGGCCGCGCCGGGTCGAACAGCTCAGCGGCCCAGGTCGGAGCCAGGTCGCTGCCCGGAGCCTCGCCCTGGAACTTGGCGAAGATCACCAGGGCGCTGAGCCGACCGGCCGGCAGGGCGACTCGGCCGGCCCGAACGGGATCCCCCCCACCGCACCGAACGACGGCCTCTTCGGCCAGAGCCCTGCCGCGGCAGAGGATCAAGAGGAGGAAGAACAGGAGAACCGCTCGCCGGGGACCGCCGGTGCGCGGCACTGGATCTCCGCTCAACCGAGCAGGTCCAGGGAACCGGTCAGGAAGGATCCCGCGTCGGCGATCCCGCCGAAGGGGGGGCCGGCCAACTGCAACAGCCGCGCGCCGCGGTCGAGGCGCTGCAGGTCCTGCCGGGTTCTGACCAGTTGGGACTGGAGCAGACCGAGCGAACGGGGGGTATAGGTCGGCAACAGGGCACTGCCGGCCAGACCGGCGATCAGGGGACTGACGTCGTCGGTGCGGGCCTGGAGCTGGCCGAGGAGTCCAGCGCCCGATTCGGCCGGCTGGACCAGGGGGCTGGTGGCGGCAATGGAGGTGGACAGGACCGCGGGTGGTCCGCCGGTGGCGCGCAACGGGCTGATCCCCAGCCCCTGGCTGAGGCTGGACTCGGCCCGCATCCCGGTTCGGCGGGCTCGGGTGCTGATCCCCGCCATCCCACCGGTCGGCTCGGCGTAGGCAACGGCGCTGAGCATTGGCCTTCCCCGGCGCGCTCGGAACCGCCTGGTGATCCGAGGCACCGGCTCCGAAAGACAATATACCCGGATCGCGGACTGGCCTCAACCCGTCGGAGACGGAACCCCCGACCCGGAGACCCAACCGGCCACGAAACGCTCCACCTCGGCCCGGTAGGTCTGGAACGGGTCGTCCAGGCTGAGGTACCGCTCCTCCTCGACGTAGATCGAATCCCAGTCGACCACGTACCGGGCCTTCTGCCCGGTCAGGGCCCGCATCACCTGGCATCGGGCCCAGGCCCGGGTATCCGACGGCGGGTGGACCATGGCGCGGTGGACGCGCTCGGAGTCGACCACCTGGCGGACGATCCCCCGCTCGCGCAGGGCGTGGTACAGCCCCCGGGCCGGATTCAGGTTGTGGTACTCCAGGTCGAGACTGCGCAGCCAGGGGTCGTCCCAGGCAACCCCTTCCTCCTCGACGAACCGGCGCAGCAGCCACTTCTTGGTGGCCCAGTCCACCCGGTCGATCAGCGATTCAGGGTCGCAGCCAGGCCGTCGAGGACGAACCGCCACTCGTCGAGCACCCAGTCCCCCTCCGCGTCCCAGCCCCGCAGGTATTCCTCGGCCAGGTCGAGGTACTGCCGCTGCACCTCGACGGCGGTGGTGGGACGGCCGCTCTCGAGCTGCACCTCCCACCGGTACTCCGGGTCGCGCGAGATCGAGCGCACCGCGTGGACCGGGTCGAGCAGGCGCACCTCGGGGACCACCCCTTCTTCGAGGAGGTGCAGCACCAGGGCCGTGGTCCCCACCTTCAACGCGGTGGCGTACTCCGACATGTTCGAGTCACCCACCAGCAGGTGCAGCCGCCGGTACAGCCCCCAGTCGGCCAGCGGCTCGTCGCGGGTGTTGATGATCGCCCGGCTGAACTGGATCCACTGGTAGATCTCGGTGACGATGTGATCGGCCCGCTGGGAGATCTGGTACCGCACCTCGGACCCGGTTTGGTCGGCCTCCTCGGGCACCTCGTCGAAGCACCCCACCCGCCCGGCGCCGGCGTAGATCTGCCGGGTGGCGAAGAAGGGGAGCATCACCGGCAGCACCACCTGGGAGAAAGGAACCTCGCGGCGGACCAGGTAGTTCTCGTGACAGCCGAAGGTGGCGCCGGTGTAGTGGTCGACGTTGTTCTTGAAGAAGGCCGCGTCGCGGGCCACCTCCACCTGTTCGAGGGCCCGCTGGACCATGACCTCGCCGGCCCGGTCCGCGGCCACCAGGTCGAACAACCCCTGGCACTCGGGGGTGGCGTATTCGAGGTGGCCCATGTCGAGGTAGACCCGGCCGCCGTTGAAGAGGAACCCGCCGTTCCCCGGCGGCTCGTCCCGACCGCGGTAATGGATGTCGATGACCCCCAGCCCCTCGCGGTAGAAGATCCGATCCTTGGCCTTGTGCGAGAGGAACTCCGGGCTGAGGTGAGGCTGGTCGCCCGGCGCCAGACAGCCGAACTCGGTCTCGATGCCGAAGATCCGACCCTTCATCGCGCCCCCCCGGTCCCGCTCAGAACGGCCACGGCGGCACCGACCACCTCGGGGCTCAGATGGCGGAACTTGGAGCGGGTCGGCACGGTGCGGTCGAGCACCGCCGCCTGCAGGCGCTGGTTCTCCAACAGCCCCGGCAGGGCCTCGGAGAGGCGGTCCGCATCGGCCTCGAGGCCACGGCCGGCCAGGATCCCCGCGGCCCACCCCCTGAGGGCCACGACCAGGGCCCGGTCCAGCGGCAGGTCACCGGCCGCGGTCTCCAGCTCGCTACCGGCCGCGGCCGCGGCCGCGACAGACCCGGCCACCGCCGCCATCCGTCCTGCCGGGGTGAAGGCGCCGTCCGGCTCGACCGTGAAGAACAGGGCCCCGTCGGTCGGTCCGTCCACGGGCGGGTCCAGCTCGGCCAGGAGCACGCGCGCGGTAAAGGGCGAGTGGAGGACCCCGTCGAAGGCGGCCCGGACCAGCGGCCCCAGCCCGGCGCTGACCAGCCGGTGCACGGTCACGTCGGCCGGCGACAGGGTGTACCCGTCCAGGTGGGCAAGGTCGATGGCCGCCTTGCGCAGCTTCTCCAGGTCGGCGGAGTGGCCGACCCCGGCAAAGGCGATCCGGTCGTAGACCTCGAACAGCTTCCGGGGGCCGGTGGAGCCGGTGAGCAGGAGGATGCCGTCGCCGTAGGCCAAGCCCACGGCCGGGCTGACCGGGCGAAGCTGCTCCTCGACGTACTCCCGCCGGTTGCGGACCGCCTCCACCCAGTGGTAGGGTTCCTCCAGCATGGCGCTTCTCCGTGACGGCCGTCAGACCAACGCGAGTTCGGTGCGGTAGACCGCCTCCAGCGCGGTCTCGGGGATGGCGGCTATCCCTCCGGCCGAGATCCGCACCACCTGGGGGAAGACCCGGGCCTCGGGTCGGTACCCGCCGGTGGCCGTGTCGTAGGCCGCCGCGGTCTCGAGCAGGCGCAGGACCAGGGCCAGGGAGGCGGCCTCGTCCATCCGGGCGAGCGGTGGTTCGCCCCAGCGGTTGAGATAGTACAGGGCGCCGCGGATGATGTGCGACCCTGACCCGGTGGCGCAGAAGTCGACCGACTCGAACTGGGCTCCCAGCAGGTCGCAGAAGTAGATCCGACCGTTGCCGGTCCCGCGGTCGAAGGCCGCGAAGATCGGGACCACGGCGCCGATCCCCTGCAGGGCCAGGGGGAGGTTATCCCGCAGCAGCCGGGACAGTACCCGCAGCTTCCCCTCCAGGCTCAGGGGCTGAAGCTGGGTACGCCGGTAGTGCTGGAAGGACATCTCGAGGAGCCGGGCGATCTCGTACGCCGCGGCGGGCGAGCCGGACAGGGCCAGGGCCGCCTCGTCGTCGATGGTCAGCACCTTGTCGGCCCGGTCGTGCACCACGGTGTTCCCCATGGTCGCCCGCCGGTCCCCGGCGATGAGCACCCCCTCGGCAAAACGGACCGCCAGCACGGTGGTCCCCTCGATGGCCGGCGTCCCAGAAGGATTCATCGCCGGTGTTGCGGGTAGCATCCCGCGCTCCCGCAGTAGGGAGAGGAAATCGCCGTCCACCATCACTGGCCGGTGCGCTGGTTGTACCGCCGCGCCTGGTCCGGGTCGACCCGCCGCATCCGACGCAGGATCTCGTCGGCGGCCGACCGCTCGACGCGAGGTCGTCGCGGCCCCTGGTCCGGTCCGTCGGTCTCCTCCCCGGGCCGCACCGGCGCCGGGAGCCGCTCCCGCTCCTGCCACTGCACTCGGCTCATCGCTTGCCCTCCTCGGCTCGTACTGCCGCGGCCAGCTCGGCCACCGTGGTCGCCACTTCGATAGCCCGGCTGTACCGTCGGGCCGCTTCAAGGTCCGGCTCCAGCTCGACGGTCTGCCGCTGGCCGTCCCAGGACAACTCCAGGCCGGCCCAGCCCACCGTGCCCACGGCCTCGCCGAACCGGGCCACGCACTGACCGCGGAACCGGGCCCGGGTGTCGGCCGGCCCCAGGATCGCGGCCGTGCTGACCCGCTCGTCATCGATCAGCCGCAGGGCGCCGCCCTGTCCCTCGAGCAGCCGGAACAGCCCCTCGGCCGGGTCGATGCTGTGGTACTCCAGATCCTGGGCCTGGAGCCAGGCCCGGTCCTGCGGTCGCTCCCAATCCAGGCCCTCGACCTCGACAAAGGTATCGAGCAGCCACCTCTTGGTCACCCAGTCCAGCCGGCCGACCAACTCTTCGCGGCGACCAGCCGCCAGGGCCGCCAGGGTCCAGGCCCACTCGCGGAGCACCCAGTCGGTCTCCTCGTCCCGGCCGCTGAACCGCCGGCTGGCCTGGTCCGCCAGATCCTGCTGCACCTCGAGGGCGCTGGTCCGTCGGCCGTCGGCCAGGGCCACGGCCCAGGGACCGTCCGGCGCGCGGGAGATCGACCGGCAGGCCGCCACCGGGTCGGCCAGGGAGACCGGCTCCAGGGCACCGATCTCCAGCAGATCGAGCACCAGCGCGGTGGTCCCGACCTTGAGGGCCGTGGCGTACTCGGCCATGTTGGCGTCGCCGGCGATCAGGTGCAGCCGCCGGTACCGTCTTGGATCGGCGTGCGGCTCGTCCCGGGTGTTGACCAGGGGGCGCCGCTCCATGGTGTCGATCCCGGCCACGGTCTCCAGGAAATCGGCCCGCTGGCTGAGCTGGTAGTGCACCCCGTCCGCCGGCGCGGCCGGCCCCTCGACCCCCACCTTTCCCGCGCCCCAGCAGATCTGCCGGGTGACCAGGTGTGCCAGCAGTCCCTCGACCACCGCGTCGAAGGGGATCTTGCGGTCGAGCAGATAGTTCTCGTGGCACCCGTAGCTGTGGCCGGCGAAGTCGGTGTTGTTCCGGAACAGCCGCACCCGTCCCAGGCCGCGAGCCGCGGTGCGCCGGCCGGCTCCCCGGTGGAGCAGCTCCTCCCCGGCCCGGTCAGCGGCCACCAGATCGAGCAGGCCGCGGCATTCCGGAGTAGAGTACTCCGGATGGGTGTGGTCGTTGTAGAGCCGGCCGCCGTTGGCCAGGACCAGGTCGCTCTTCAGCTCGGGCAGGGGGATCGACCGCTGCCCGTCGCGCGCGCCGTACGCCGCCTCGTCCTCCTCGTTCCGCAGTGACCCGGCGACGAAGCCTCGGACGTCCCGACGAGGGTTCTCCAACCGGTAATCCCAGCGGGCGACGAAGGCCCCGGCGACGCAGGCGCGGACCAGCTCCATCGACTCCACCACCACGTCGGCCCCCTCGTCGCCGTCGACCTGAATGCCGTATTCGGTCTCCAGACCGCAGAGGCGGGCCATACTCAGACCACTTGTCCCGGGGTCCCTGCCCTGCCGCGGGTGCCCCGCTGCACCGGGAAGATCCGCACGACGTTCTCAGGGTCGAAATCCAGCAGCCGCAGCCACTCCTCGGCGCTGTCCGTGGGCGGGAAGATCTCGCTCTCGGCGAACTCCGCGATCACGGCGGCACGCAGGTCGTCGGCCCGCAGTCCGGCCTCGGTCTCGCCGTCGGCCAAGGCCCGACGGATGGCCAGCTCCTTGGCCCGCTGCACCACCGCGGCCAGGATGGCGCCGCTGACCAGGTCAGCGCGGTACAGGGTCTCGCGCCGGCCGCTGCGCAGCCCGACCTCGAGGAACCGGGCCTGGTCGACCCGGCTGAACAGCTCCTCGAGCGCCGCGTCGATCAGCCCCTGCCGCGCCGTCTCCGTATCCCCGCCGTGCCGGGTCAACTCCCCGGGGTCGATCGGGATCCCCGCGGTCAGGTGGATCGCCAGCACCTCGCGCGCCCCGGTCCGGTCCGGCCGCCGCACCTTGATCTTGCGGTCGATGCGGCCCGGCCGGAGGATGGCCGGGTCGATCAGGTCGTGGCGGTTCGAGGCCAGGATCACCACCAGGTCGCGCAGGGACTCGATCCCGTCCATCTCGGCGCAGAACATCGGCACCAGGGTATTGGCGATGTAGTGCGAGCGCATCGAGCGGCGGGTACCGAGCACCGACTCGGCCTCGTCGATGAAGACGAACGGCAGATACCCCTCGCGGCGCTTCTGCCGGGCCTGGGCGAACAGCTCGCGCACCAGCCGCTCGCTCTCGCCGAGCCACATGTTGAGGATCTCGGGTCCCTTGACGTGGAGGAAGTACTCGCGCACCTCGGTCCCGCCCTGGGCCTGCAGGTGCTGCACCAGGTTCCAGGCCGTGGCCTTGCCGATCATGGTCTTGCCGCATCCGGGCGGGCCGTGGAGCAGGAACCCTTTAGGGGTGCCGTACCCGAAGCGGGCGAACAGCTCGGGGTGAAGGGCGGGCAGCTCGATGGCGTCGCGGATGGCGCGGATCGCCTCGTCCTGACCGCCGATCGCCGACCAGGGCATCTCGGGGATCGTCTCGAGCAGATAGTCGCGGCCCTGCCGGCCGGAGAGGAGCTCGAGGGCGACCCGGGACGAGGGATCTAGGCGCACCTCGTCGCCGACGCGCAGGGTGCGACCGGCCAGGTCCGCCCCCCGCTCGACGACCGTCTCCTGGCTCCCCTGTCCGGCGGCGACCCGCAGGCGCGCCGGCTCGAGCACCTCGACCACCCGGGCAACCGCCCCGGCAGGAGCGGCCCCCAGGTCGCCGACCACGGCGTAGGCCTCGTTGATGAGCACCCGGCACCCCAACCGCAGCCGCGAAGGATCGACCCGCGGATCGAGGTTGGCGTAGTACTCGGTCCCGCCGACCAGGATGGTGGCAGCCCCGGGGGCCGGGGAGCCCAGGTACACGCCGATCCGGTTGGCCGGCGCCGTGACCTTCTCCAGGGCCGTTTCCAGCTCGAGCAGGCTCCGTCGAGCCTCCTGCAGGGAGACCTCGTGCTCCAGGATTTCGCGGCGGAGACGGTAGAGGAGCTTCCTGGCCGGGTCACGCTCGGGAAGGGCCGCCAGGATCCGGTCGACCTGGGCCACCGGACCGGTCGGATCTCCGGGTTCACCGGCCGCGGGACGTGGCCCTGGCTCGTCGGGGCGGCCGCCGCCCTCCGCGTGGGCCTCGTCGCGGGCGGTCACCGGCCGCTCCCCGGGAACGGGCCGGTCGCAAGACGGCTGCCGGCCCGGCTCACCAGATCACGTTGCCCAGCCGGCCGTAGCGGATCCGGCCGGGCAGATGGGCGAGATAGGACAGGGCCACCCGGGGGG
>JBAZUN010000143.1:0-12679 GCA_041661365.1 Candidatus Latescibacterota bacterium | reverse complement strand
AACGGATTCCGGCTGTAACCGCCCTTCAGCCCCCAGAAGTTGAGGACCGACCGGTAGGTGGCCAGGTCACTTACCGGTCCGACCTGCTGCCACGTCCAGAGGTGCACGATGGGCAGGATCCTCTCCCAGATCGCGAGCCCACGGCGGGCGTCATTCTGCGCGCTGCAGGCCTGGTACATGGCTTTGGCGGCGCGCGGGACCACGTTCAGTACGCCGCTGATCCAACCGTGGGCCCCGGCGCACACGGCCTCGAACGCCGCCTGGAAAGAGCCGTAGAAGATGGCCAGGCGATCCCCGAGCAGGAAGTGCAGGTCATGCACGGGCACCACGGTCTCGTAGGTCGACTTGACCATGTGCAGCACGTCCTCTTCGACCAGTTGGGCCACTTCGCGCGGGGTCAGGTCGACGCACGCGGAGTTGGCCGGGTTGTTGTACAGCATGACGGGCAGGTCAACCGCTTTGCGGATGTGGCGGAAGTGCTCGATCACGGCGGCTTTGGGAGGTTTCTGGTAGTAGGGCAGGATCACGATCAGGCCGTCGGCCCCGTACTTGGCCGCCTGTTCCGAAAGCTCGATGGACAGGCGCGTGCTGTAGTGCCCGGAACCGTAGATCAGGGGGACGCGGCCCCGCGTCACCTGTTGGGCCAATCGGTAGAGCCGGACCCGCTCGTGGTTCTCGAGCGCGATGAACTCGCCGCTGGTACCGGCAATGACCAGACCGTCGACGCCTTGCTGGATCAGCCATTCCCAAGGCGCGGCAGTGGCGTCCTCGTCGAGAGCGTTCTCCCGGTCGAACATGGTGAGCGCCGCGGGGAAGATGCCGCGGAATCGGTCGAGGGGATAAGGCATGACGGGCTCCTCCCTGGTTGAATCAGGATTGGTTCCGGACGCATAAAGGCTTAGCCGTGGCCGACGCCTTCGAGCCGCTGACCGCGGGGGAGCAGGCCAGGAGGGAGGCCCCGCGCTAGGTGTATGCTCCCAACTGCTTGGCGAGGGCGACGATGCCCTGGTAGTTGCCGAAGCTGACGCTGTCGGGGATCGAATGGTCTTCGGCCAGGACATAGCCGCCGTTCTGCTTCAGCACGGGGACGATCCTCCGCATCTCGGCTTCGATCCGGTCGATATGGTCCCAGAGCATGGCGTTCAGCCCGCCGTGCAGCAGCAGGCGGTCGCCGTAGGTCTCCTTGATGCGGACGGGATCCATCCCGGCCTTGACTTCGAGCGGGTTGAGGCCGTCGAGGCCGATGTCGACCAGCTCCGGCAGGAGCCTGTTGATGTTGCCGCAGGAGTGCAGCCGGGCGACGATCCCCTTCGCGTGCGCCCACGCGATCGCCCGCTGCTGCACCGGCTTGAGGATCTCCCGGTAGGTGTCGACCGAGAAGAACGGCCCGTTGCGGTACCCCATGTCGTCCGGCCAGTGGATCGAGTCGAAGGTGTACCCCTCGTCCCAGATCATCTGCAGCAGATGCAGGCTGCAGTCGAGCTCCGTGTTGAAGATGTCGATGACCAGCTCGGGATCGTCCATCATCAGCAGGAGCAGCCGCTCGGTGCCGACGACCCGGGCGTGGGTGACATCGAAGCCGAACCAGAGCCCGCCCTCGATCCAATAGCCCCGCTCGCGCCACGTCCGGTAGTTGCTCCTGAGGTGGTCCCAGTTGACGCGATCGCGCCCCATGACCATCCGCGCCTTGGCCATCTCCCAGGTCGGGCGGTCGACGATGGTGCGCGCGAGCCAGTGCGGCGTCGACGCCACGTGCTTCCAGTTCTTCGCCGTCGTGCCCCAGGAATCCCTGAAGATCGTGTATTCGTCGGTCTCCTCGATCATCCTGGTCTCGAAGCGGGGGCTGATGTCGCCTCCCAGGTGGACGATCTGATCGAGCCCGAAGTAGTCGCTGAAGCTGACGTCCGCCGGCATGCCCTCGCGCTGCCAGCGCTCGATCGTCGTGCCCCACGGCCCGCCCAGGATCGGCACCCGGTCAGCCTCCCGGTGCTCGTACATCCGCTTGAAGCGCTCGCGACTCGTCATCACTGCCATCGGGAATCCCTCGAGAACATGGAGGTGCATCGGGCCGGTCCTTGATCAGCGTCCTTCGGCGCGGGAGCGGGCGCGCACGGCAGCGCCAGCCGTGGGTCACTTCACAGCTTCGCGCCGCGCTGGGTCTGCTGCTCCTTGAGGTTGCGGTTGGGCTTGTTGGCGGCCTGCAGCTTCTGCGCGGAGACGATCGAGCCGATGTACATCGAGTCGTACGCCTGCTGCGAGGTCTTGAACGGCCCGCAGCCCTTGCCGTGCCAGTCGAGGTTGGTGTAGATCGGGTTCTGGCGGCCGGTCGTCTTCTCGCGCCTGGCGATGTGCGCCTGCATGCGGGCCTCGAGCATCCGGCAGACCTCGGGCTCCTGCGCCGCGATGTTGCGGTTCTCCTCCGGATCGCGGATCAGGTCGTAGAGCTCGATCTCCGGAAAGAAGTGGAAGTCGGGCTCCAGCGCGTGGATGTACTTCCATTGGGGCGTGCGCCACCCGTGCTTCCGCATCCAGGTGCACTCGGTGATGTAGAACTCGGGCTCGGCCGCGCGCGGCTTGCCCTGCATCAGCGGCCTGAGTCTGCGCCCGTCGTACTGGATGCCGGTCCTGACGCCCATCAGGTCCAGGATCGTGGGCGTGGTGTCCTTCATCTGCGTGATCGGATCGAGGCGCTTCCCTGCCGGCACCTTGCCGGGCCAGACGAAGGCCAGCGGGATCACCAGGGTCGGGTCGTACATGCTGTGGTGATCGTAGTAGCAGTGGTGGTCGTGCAGCGTCTCGCCGTGGTCCGAGGTGAATACCACCAGCGTGTCCTCTTCCAGCCCGAGCGCCTTGATCTGCGCCAGCATGTTCCCGATGCAGGCGTCCATGTAGGCCAGCGCGCCGTCGTACTGGGCGATGACGTACTCCTTGTCGGTGCAGCCTGCCGGCAGCCAGCTGGTGATATAGTCGCGGAACGGCTTGAACGACTTCATATCGTCGAGCGAGCGGTTGGCCGGATCGCACTCGTTGCCGTGGTAGAACAACCGCTCGAACGGCAGCGGCGGCAGGTACGGCGAGTGCGGGTCCATGTGGCGCAGGAACAGGAAGAACGGCTTGTCCTCGCCCGCCAGCCGTGACAGCTCCGGCATCGCCACCGCGTTCAGGTTCTCCGCCTTCGGGCTGCGCCCGCCCTCCTGGGCAGGGCCCCAGCCGGAGAACTCGATGTACTTCTGGAAGCCGCGCGAGGCCGCGTTGCCGCCGAAGCCCACGCACGTCGTGCTGTAGCCCCGGCCGCCGAGGATCTCCGCCAGCGTCTGCAGGTGCGGCGCCAGGCCGCCCAGGTGACGCAGTGCCACGACGTCCATGCCGAACACGTCCATCCCGGTGAACATCGAGGTGTACCCCGGCGTCGTCGGGATGTGCGGCGAGAAGTGGTTCAGGAACACCGTGCCGCCGGTCGCGTACCGGTCGATGTGCGGGGTCGTCAGCCGCGGATAGCCATACAGGCTCATGTGGTCGCGGCGCAGGCTGTCGATGCCGAACAGGATCAGGTTCGGTTGCTTCTTCATCGCATTCCCTTTCGGTTGGGATGGTCGGAACGCTTGGCGGACAAAAGGATTAGGGATTTCACGGATTCTGGTCAAGCCGGGGGAGGGATGCCGGGCCGCCGGCGGCAGGCGGCGGGGACGGATGAGTGGTTGCGCCTCGAAGCGAGTCCGTGTGATTCCTCCTGCTCTCGGGTCTGCTTCGAGGCCTGGCGTGACCCATTTCCCAGGTTGAGCCTCCATGCCCTTTAATCGCGCGCCGTTACAGATAAGGCTTGCCACCCCGGTTGCCCAGGGGGTGTACCTGGGCACCGCGAATGGGGAATACAAGGGGGGGGTCGGGCAGATCTGTACTGCTTCTCGCCACGAGTACCGCGGCAGGACCGCGCGGAGGCGATTCGAGCGGGACTGCCTATTATCGCGGGGCTTCTTGGCCTCGGTCGTCGCCGAAGGTATCTTGAGCGCGGACCGACCCCGGGCCGAGCGCCGGGACCATCGCCGACCTCCGACACGAGAGGAATGACCGACACCATGGACAGCTCGATCCCCGCCCCGGACTGGGTCTGCGTGAACCCGAAGGCCGACTGGCAGCCGCGCGACTCGATGGGCGACTACGTGTACCGCGATCACCTGTGGATCCTGGGCGGTTGGTTCACCCCGGAGACGCCCAATCCGCTGGATGTCTGGAAGTCCCCGGACGGCAGGCAGTGGACCTGCGTCCAGGAGCGCGGCCCTTGGGTGCAGAGCGATCTGCCGGTGGCGCTGGTGTTCCGGGACCGGATGTGGCTCATGGGCGGCCGCAAGCTGCCGGGCACCGAGTGCAGCAACAAGGTCTGGTCCTCCTCCGATGGCGTCGACTGGGTCCTGGAGGCCGGGCAGGCCGGGTGGAGCCCGCGCGTGGCCAGCGCCTTTGCCGTGTTCGGCGACCGGATGTGGGTATTGGGCGGCACGGAGAGCTTCTACGATCACAGCCCGGCCAAGGTGCGGAACGATGTCTGGTCCTCCGCGGACGGAAGGGCGTGGACGCAGGTGACCGCCAGCGCCCCTTGGTCGGCCCGCGCCCACGGTCAGGCGCTGGTGTTCGGCGATCGCCTGTGGCTGCTGGGCGGCGGTCTGTGGCACCCCGAGCACGTGGCCATCAACGACGTCTGGTGTTCAGAGGACGGTGCGCGCTGGCACCAGGTGTGTGCGGCGGCTCCCTGGGCGCCCCGGCTGTGGTTCACGGCCGTGGTCCACCGGGACCGCCTGTGGGTGCTGGGCGGCTGGTCCCGGGAGCACGGCAACTTCGGCGACGTGTGGACCTCCGCGGACGGCCGCACCTGGACCCAGGTCGAGTCTCGCGTCATCTGGACTCCGCGCCACGAGCACTCGGCGTACGTGTTCCAGGACCGGATCTGGATCGCCGGCGGGTACGCCGAGGTACTCGACAGCGAGGTCTGGTCGCTGGCGCTGCCGCCGGGATGGTCATGGGACCGCTGAGTCGGCCCGATCGTCGGGCCAGGCTGCGGACCAGCCTGGCCATTTACGACTCGGCCAGGTCAGTGGCGAATAAGGCGCCGGTCTCCAGGTCCATCACCCCGCCGCGGTGAGCAGGTCCACCCGCAGGCCGTCGAAGGCCGGAACCAGTCCCTCCGGAGCCAGTCGCCGACACATCTCCTCGTGCGGGGCGCACAGGGTACGGGCCAGGTGGGTCAGGAAGACTCGCGTGGTCCGGTCGACGACTCCCTCTCGCCGCAGGGTCTGCAGCATCACCCGGACCATGTCGACGCTGTTGTGCTCGAAGATGCGCCAGTCTCCGGCCGTTTCGCCGTTGGTCGCGTCCCAGATCACCGTCGACAGCCGGCGCTGGCGCAGGGCCAGCCAGGTGGGCTTGAGGATCCAGGCGCCGTCGGTCGCGTAGAACAGGGATCGCCCGTCCTGCTCGAAGAGGAAATGCAGGGACTGGCTGCCGGACTCGACCACGTGGTTGGCCGGCAGCGGCAGGACCGCGATCCCGGCTCCCTCGACGGTCTCGCCGGCGGTCAGGGGATGGCATTCCAGGCCGGGCAGCGGCGGGACGCACGGCGGGATCCTCCTGGCAAGGCGCTGTTGAGCGTGGGGCAGCGCGCGGGGTGGGCAGGAATAACGCGCCGCCGAGCGGCTCAGAGCAAGCCGGGATGGCCAGCCCGCCGGCCCGAAGGGATAGCCTCAATTCCCTGTGCGCCGTGAAAAGACGTATGCCTTCAGGGGGTGCAAGTCCCCCCTGGTAGCTGTCGCTCCAGTTAGTACCAGCCGAAGCCTTCGGCATCAAGGGCCGCTGGGCAACCTGGGGGCATGTAGGCCGCAAGGTGAGCAAACGCTGAGCAGGCCTCGAAACAGGCGACGCAGGAGCCGACCCGGATCGCTACCTCTATCGCTGCAGCGAGCCGCAGATCGAGCGCTGCGCCTGGACCCGCTTCCCGGTGGAGCTCAAGCTCCCGGGGCCGTTCGGCAGGACGTGGGCCTCGATCAAGCTGTACGAAGAGGGCGGCATTCCGCAATTACGTCCACTACGGGAAGAGCCTGGCGAAGCGTCTCGGGGCGCGGTAGCTGCCTGCAGGAGCCGTCTCGATCTCGTCCTGCCCGCTGGCCCGGCGGTACCTTCGCGAAGCCCGACTAGGCCCGCAGCAGGTCCTGCAGCTCCTTGAGGCGCGCGCCGATCGGCAGGTGCTGCGGGCACTTCTCCTCGCACTGGCCGCACTCGCTGCAGTTGTCCAGGCTCTGCTCGGCCGAGATGGAGGACAGGGCCTGGCGGGCCCAGGCGCACAGGCCGAACCCCTTCCAGTTGAGGTACTCGCCCATGTAGCGCGGGATGCGCACGCCCTGGGGACACGGCTGGCAGTAGCCGCAGGAGGTGCAGACGCCGCCCTCCAGGCGCTCCCGCAGCTCGTCGAGCCGCGCGGTGACCGCCCCGTAGTCGATGGCGCTCGCGCCGTCGAAGCGCCGGGCGATGTCCGCGTTCTGTTCCACCATGGCTACCGTGTTCATGCCCGAGCACGCCGTGCTGATATCGGGATTGGACAGCACGAAGCCGAGGGCGGCCTCGACCATGGGAGCTTGGAGGCCCAGCTCGCGCTCCAGGGCCTCGCAGCCGTCGCCGAGCAGGCCGCCGGCCACCGGCCCCATGGCCACGACGCCGACCCCCAGCTCGCCGGCCCGGTGGATGGTCGGCTCGTACTGGCGGTGGAAAAGGTTGTACGGCACGGTCAGCGAGTCGAAGATCCCGGTCTCGATGCAGCGCGTGAAGTTGTCGGGGGTATCGTGTCCGGTGAAGCCGATATGGTGCACCAGGCCCTCGTCCTGGGCGCGGCGCAAGGCGTCCAGGGCGCCGCCGCGCTTGAGCAGGTGCGCCATGTTGCCCCAGGAGAACCAGCCTACCTGGTAGAACCCGAAGTGGCTGATGCCGAGGATGTCGAG
Organism: Candidatus Latescibacterota bacterium; assembly: GCA_041661365.1. GTDB lineage: Bacteria > Latescibacterota > UBA2968 > UBA8231 > UBA8231 > CAITNQ01. The sequence continues at coordinate 5,699 of JBAZUN010000143.1, read as the reverse complement.
CTGCCGCTCGATCTCCTTGAGGAAGGAGTATTCCGTGGTGTCCGGCCCAAGGCCTCCCTTCCCGGACACGATCAGGTGGGGCGTTCGTCCGCGCAGCCCGGGGGCCACGCGGTGCTGGCACTGCCCGCCGCAGTACCCGCGCGTCGTCTCGAAGTAGTTCATGCCCAGCTCGATGGCCCGGGCCACGGTGGCGGTGTTCACCTCCTGGTCCGGGCCCAGGCGCATGCAGCCCATGGAGACGGCCGAGACCTTGAGGCCGGTGCGGCCCAGATCGCGGTAGGCCATGGTTTCGTCGTTGCGGTGGAGGGGCTGGGAGTTGGCGCGCGCGACTGCCGACATGGGATGTCCTCGCTCCTTCGGTTGGGGTGTCAGACCAGGCTCTGCAGCTCGGGCAGAGGGCCGGTACAGAAAGGTTTCTAGTCGGCCGCGAGCCAGGCCTCGTCGAAGATCGCCAGGTCGAGGTCGCTGGTCATCGGCCGGACGTCGCGGTAGTGGCTGATGCCCAGGAGCAGCCGGCCGTCGTCGAGCTGGATCAGTCCGTGGTTGCTGAGCTGGTTGGTCCCGGTCTCGTCGGCGATCACCCGGGGCTGGCCCCAGGTGTGCCCGCCGTCGCTCGAGACCGCCGCGGCCAGGGGGTGCCGCGGCTGCTGGGTCACGGAGGAGACGCTGTTCCAGACCACCAGGAGGCGGCCGCTGTGCAGCTTGACCAGCCGGGCCAGGGACTCGGGCGCGGTCAGGGGAGAGGGTGCCGAGGCGGTCCAGGTCTGGCCGCCGTCGATCGAGCTGGTTTGGTAGAGGCAGCCGCCCTTGGTGCGGAACAGGCAGAACAGCCGGCCAGGCTCGGGCTCGACGACCTGGGCCTCCATGGCCCCGCGCGGGGTGTCCACGGTGATCTGCCCGCCCGGCCGCCAGGTGCGGCCCTCGTCGTCGGAGAGCAGGCAGCCGACGGTGTAGTGCTGCGAGCCCCAGTCCTGCCGGGCCAGGTCCGAGCGCTCCGGATCCAGGTACATGAAGGCCGCCACGATACGGCCATCTTGGAGTTGGAGCAGCGAATCGATGCTGCCGTACCAGCCGCCGCCGGGCAGGCTCAGCCCCCGGCTGAAGCCCTGGTGGGCCAGCTCGTGGCCGTGGTCGAAGGTGAGGCCGCCGTCCTCGGACCGGCGCAGGACGGCATGGGTGCGGGTGCGGAAGTAATTAGCGCCGGCGATGGCCACCCGGCGCTCGGGATCGACCTCGATCTCGTGCCGGGCCTGCTGCACGATCATCAGGGTCGACCGGCCATCCCGCAGCCGCAGGAGGGTACCGCCCAGGGGGCCGGCGGGGTAATCGACCATGTAGACCTGCGGGTCAGACCAGTGGATCCCCCGATCCGGCGACCGTGAGTACAGGGTGACGCAGTTGGGTGAGCACTCGTCGTAGTCGTACGCCCCCCAGGTGACCATCACCTCGCCGTCGGCGAACTGGTAGAACGACGGTCCCTGGTGGTAGTCGGCGCCGATGCCGCCGCGGATGAACTGATGGTATTCCAGCTTGCCGGGGGTGTAGCTCAGTGGGGCGATGGACGTGATCTTCATGCGACCTCCCTGTACCGATGGCGTGAATGCCCGGTGACCGGCGCCAGGCCCGTTGGCCGCGGGCCGAGGCTGCGCCCCTGGTCGGCCAGGACCACGCCGGCGATGGGCAACTCCGCCGGAAGGAACACTGCCAGAGCGGATGCCGCAAGGCCGGAGATCGCCGCCCGGGGGTCGTGCTCAAGGCCGAGTATCGAATGGTGGTCAGTGGCGGCTGCTTGTCAGCGGAGGCCAGGGCGCCGCGGCCTGAGGAGCAGGACCGGCTCCCCGACCGACGTCGGCGGCCCCGGCTGGTGTGCCTGGCCCGCGCCGGCCCCGCTCAGGCCACGCCGTAGCGGCGGGCCCACGCGGCGTTCTCCTCGGCCTCGTCGCGGAAGCGCGGGAACATGCCGACGATCACGCCGTCGCCGGGCTTGATGCTGCGGAAGGCGAACTCGAAGCAGGCCTCCGCGTCCTCGGGCCGCTCGGCGCGGCGGCCCCCGGCCAGGATCTTGAACGCCAGGCACGGGCGCTGCACCTGCCGCACCACCTCGGTCATCCGGGCCGGATCACCGGGCAGGAAGTTGCCCCAGACGGGTACCTCCCGCATGCCCTCCTGCAGTTCCTCGGGCGTGCGGGTGAGGCGGTAGAAGCAGGTCATGTACAGGTCCACCTCCCAGCCGGCGTCCTCCACGTGGCGGATGACCGCCGGGTCGTGCGCGGAGACCCCGGCGAGCACGCCCAGGTCACGGACCCGCTGCGTGAACTCGCGGACCTGGGCGATCCTGCCCTCGCGGTACAGGCGGTCCGAAACCCCGCCGTGGTGGACCACGGCGATCGGGTGGTAGCGCCGGACGGTTGCCGCCAGGTCCTGCACCCGGTCGTCGCCCTCGCTGGTGAGCAGGATCCAGTGGAGGCTGCGGCCCTCGTGCCGGAGCCGGTCCAGCGCCTGCTCGACCTTCTCGTGGGCCGAGGTCTGCCAGGTGTTGATCCCCTGGTCGAGGCAGCGCGCCAGCAGGCGATGGGTGTTGTCCGGGGTGAAGTGGTCCAGCATGAAGCGGCCCAGCATGGCGCCCATATACGAGTACCCCAGCACGGGGTTGGCGCCCACGATGAGGCGGCTGACCCGGTGCGGCCCGAGCTCGATCGTCGGCATCTCGTGGGGCATGGTGCTCTCCTTCCGCCGCGCGGGTCGGACCGGGCGTGCCTGCATGCTAGCCTGGTCCGTCCGCGGCGCCCGGCGTCCCGGCAGGTCGGTGGACGGCAGGAGCGCCCCCAGGCGCAGTCCAAGGGCGAGCCGCCTGGGCGCTGCGGGTGCCGCGGACGGCGTGGTAGGTATACGCGCCCCCGGGGCCCGGGTCAAGGAGGAGCAGACGCGGCGCGCGCGGCCGTTCGGAATCCGGCCCACGGCAACGGGTCCTCGCGGCCCTGCCCGGTATGTGCCGCGGGCTGCGGCCGCCTCAGCCCCCCAGCTCCTGGGCCAGGTCCATCCAGTACCGGTACGCGTCGTAGCTCACCGTGGGCGGCACCGAGTGGTCGGATTGGTGGATGTACCCGCCGCCCGCGCTGGCCGCCCGCACCTTGGTGGTCACCTCGTGGCGGATCGCGGCGCGGTTGCCGGTGGCCAGCACGTCCATGTCGATGTTGCCGAAGAACGACAGGCGGTCGCCGTAGCGGGGCTTCAGCTCGCGCACGTCGTTGCCGGCGCGCGCCTCGAGCGGCTCGATGCAGTCGAAGCCGGCCTCGATGAGCAGGGGGATGAACTGCCGCACGTCGCCGTCGCAATGCAGGATGAAGAGCATGTCGTGCTCGTGGCACAGCCGGGCGTACTGCCGGTGGTGTTCCATCATCAGCCGGCGGTAGGTCTTCGGTGAGAACAGCATGCCGTTGCGGAAGCACAGGTCGGACGAGAACAGGATGGCGTCGGGTCGGTACCCCTCGCCGAGGAGCTGTCGGGTCATACGGAGGGCCAGCTCGGTCTGCGCCGTCATCATCGCGGCGAAGAAGCCGGGGTCCTCGGCCAGGGTCAGCAGGGCTCGCTCCATGCCCAGGGCACTGATGACCCACCACACCGGCTCCCCCGGACTGATCGTGCAGAACTGACCGTCGCGGTTGGCCTGGACGATGCCGCGGCGCACCTCGTCGCTGATCCGTGCCGGGTCGTACGCCAGACGCTCGGCGTGCTGCTCCCAGTCGGCGCGGGTCTTGATGAGGAAGTCGACCGTGCCTGGAGTGTGGTAGCTGTGCTTCCAGCGCCGGTGGACCACGCCGTCGGCATCGCGGTCGATCACCCACTCGTCGGTCTCGCTCAGGACCAGGGGCGTCAGTCTCAAGCTGTGATCCAGTCCGAAGCTGACGAAGGGGTCCAGGTCGAACAGCTCGGCCGGCACCGCATCGGCCGGCATGCCCTCGGTCCGCCAGCGGGCCAGGGTCTCGGGCCAGTACGACTGCTCCACCCGCGGCAGGCGGTCCGGCGGCTGGCGGCGCAGGGCCGTGCGCAAGCGCTCACGCGAGGTCATGGCGTGCTCCCTCCGTCCCTGGCCAGACTGCGCTCGGGGGCCGCGATGATGCGGTCCTGAAATGATAGGAAGAACGAAGGCCCTCTCCGAATGGTCGGTCAAGCAGCGCGAGGGAGGGTGGTGGTGCGAGATGAGCGGGACTCAGCTAAATGCGGGTCCGGAAGGTCGGCCTTGGAGAACCGCATGGCCGAGCGACGCCGGCTAATCGGCCGCGAGCCAGGCCTCGTCGAAGATCGCCAGGTCGAGGTCGCTGGTCATCGGCCGGACGTCGCGGTAGTGGCTGATGCCCAGCAGCAGCCGGCCGTCGTCGAGCTGGATTTGTCCGTGGTTGCTGAGCTGGTTGGTGCCGATCTCGTCGGCGATCACCCGGGGCTGGCCCCAGGTGTGCCCGCCGTCGCTCGACCCGCCTGAGTGCCAAACCCCTTGGCATCCTCGCAACTCCTTACCCAACAGGCTGTTGGCGTGATCCACCCTTCCTGGGTGACCAGTCCTTGGGCGCCCGCGGTAGTCCACCCCTGGCTCAGGCAAAGGACGTGTAACCGATTGGCCTGCATCGCATTACTTGGTCATCTTCCCCCTTCCTCGCCACCTGGCACGGCGCTTGCGATACCCTTGCCAGGAACGCACCGCAGTCAGGAGGGACCCAGTGAACGCGACCATCACCGGCACCCAGCCCAGGACCCGGACCAGCGCCTTCGACCGCGCCCTCACTGGGCTCTACCTGGCTCACCTGTTCATCCTCTATGCCGCCGGCTGCGCTCTGGCCGTGTTCGTCGCCGCGCAGCACCTGGCCTGAACCGCACCCCTCACCCGGAGGTTCATCGTGGAACACTTGGTTCCGATCACCCTGTTCGCTGGTCTGTTCACCTGGCTGGTCTTCCGCCGGCACTACCGCACCCAGGAGAAGGTGCAGTTGGCCGCGATCGAGCGCGGTCTGTCGACCTTGCCGGCGATGACCGAGTCCGACGGACGCCGGACCGCCTGGGTCCTGATCGCCCTGGGCGTGGGTTTTGCCATCGCCACCCAGGTCAGCCTGTCCCTCAGCCCGGCGGCCGACGTGGTGTCGCCCCTGGCGGTCAGCATCTGGGGACTGGTGCCGGTACTGGTCGGGGTGGGGCTCTGCGAATACCACCGGCGGAGCCGGAAGGAGCGAGCGGCCCAGGGCACCGCGGCCTGAGGAGCAGGAAAAGCCGCCCCCTTACCCCGTCCGCCCCGACTCAGCCAGGCGACAGCGAGAACCCGGGCACGACCAGCCGGCCTCGCTGTCGCCTGGCTCTGCTCGTTCCGGGCACGGCGGCGCGGATGCGGATTGGCGGGGTCACGTTCGAGCAGCCAGGAGGCGACGAGGCCGAGGTGCTCCTCCAGACCCGTGTGCAGCTCGCTCTGCCGCACCCAGTACCAGACCACGGCGTCGTGCGCGTCGTCCTCCGGCGGATCGACGTAGGCGCAACCGAGCAGCCGCTTCCCTTCGGGGCTCATCGCGGCGTAGGCGAACGACGAGCGCCGCTGGAACTCCTTCTGATGCCACCCCAGGTCTATCAGGTCCTGTTCGAGCGTCAGGTCCTACGATCGCCGGGCCGGCAAGCCGGCGCAAGGGGCGGCGCTTGACCGCGGCGCGGCGCCGGGGCGA
>JBAZUN010000142.1:0-12687 GCA_041661365.1 Candidatus Latescibacterota bacterium | reverse complement strand
CCTGCAGCCCGGGAAGCAGGTGCACGCGGGTGATCCGGTACGGGGCGGTGACCGCCGGCACCGGCTCCTCGTCGGCTTCGGCCCCGCGGACAGCAGCGGCTCCCGCCAGCAGGGCACCGGCCAGCAACAGAACGGAGATACGGCTCATCGATGCCAGGTCAGGCGCCTCCGCCGCCGCTCATTGGCCGGCCAGCTTGAGGATGAGGGCCTTCTGACCGTGCAGGCGGTTCTCCGCCTGGTCGAAGATGACCGAGCGGGGGTCGTCCAGCAGGCTCCCGTCGATCTCGTACCCGCGGTGGGCCGGCAGGCAGTGCATCACGCGGAGATCCAGGCCCGCGAGCAGCTCGGCGTTGAGCTGATACGGCCGGAAGAGCCGGATCCGCCGTTCCTTCTCCTCCTCGTACGCCGGATCGGCGAAGTATTCCATGTCGATCCAGGTGTCGGTATAGACCACGTCCGAGACGGCCAGCGCCTCCCGCAGGTTCTCGCCGCGGGCGAACAGACCGGCCCTGGCCGCGGTCGCGTAGAGCTCGGGATCGTCGGCGGCGGGGTTCACCTCGGGGACCACCGCGGTGACGTGCATCCCCACCTTCAGGCCGGCGGCGACCAGCGAGTTGCAGACGTTGTTGAGCACCCCGACGTAGGTGAGCCGGATCCCCTCCAGCCGCCCCAGGCTCTCCTGAATGGTCATCAGGTCGGCCAGGGCCTGCATCGGGTGGTAGCGGTTGCAGCACCCGTTCATCAACGGCACCTCGGCCGCAGCCGCGGCGCGGACCACATCCTCGTGGTGCAGGAGACGCACCACGATCTGGTCGACGTAGCGGGACAGCACCCGGATCTCGTCGCCCAGGTCGGCCAGACCGAAATTGGTGTTGCGCCAGTCCATGTACACGGCGTGCCCACCCAACTGGGTCATGCCGACCTCGCCGGCGCAGCGCGTCCTCGTGCTGGTCTTCTGGAAGAGCATTCCCAGGCTGCGGCCTTCCATGGCCCGCGCGACCTTCCCGGGATGGCGCTTCACCTCCAGGCCGCGATCGACCGCGTCGAGGACGTCCTCGCTCGACCAATCCTTCAAGGTTACCAGGTGCACCCGCATCTCCCCTTCGTGTACGGCCGCGAACGACTGGGCCCCCGATCCGTCGCGCGGCTCTCTATCCGAATCCTTCTGACAGTTGCTGCCCGAGGGCGGCCAGCAACTGCTCCTCCGCGGCCTCCCGGGTTCCGGCGAACCGGTACCCCGAGGCCCGGTAGTGCCCGCCGCCACCGAACCGCGCGGCGATCTTGCTGACGTCGAGACGCTCCCGCGAGCGCAGGCTCACCCGCTGATGCCCCGGCTCGGGCTCGCGGATGAGCGCCGACACCTCCACCCCTTCTACCAGCAGCCCGTAGTTGACGACCTCCTCGGGATCGCCGGCAGCCATGTCGGCGTGGGTCAGGTGCATCACCGCGACCCGTCCCCCGAAGTGCAGCCCCAGGGTATCGATGGCCCGTCCGAGCTGCTGCAGCTCTGCCAGGGTCTTCTGGCCGAAGACGCGGTCCGCCACCCGGTCGAGGTGCACCCCCCGCCGCACCAGCGCGGCGGCCACCTCGAAGGTGGTCGGGGTGGTCAACGAGAACCGGAAACCGCCGGTGTCGAAGAGGATCCCGGCGTAGAGCGCGGTGGCGACCTCGGCGTCGATCTCCTGGTTCATGGCCACCAGCAGGTGATAAACCATCTCGCAGGTCGAACTGACCTCGTCCGACACCAGGTTGACCGCGCCGAACCGCTGGTTGTCGGGGTGATGGTCGAGGTTCAGGACCCTCGTCTCCGGGCCGATCCGGTCGGCCACCGCGCCGATGCGCCCCAGGTCCGGAGCGTCGAAAACCACCAACCGGCCAGCCGGCGACGCGGGGACCTGCTCGACGGCGCGGATCGCCGCGAACCCCGCGAGGAACCCGTAGTGCGGGTCGGGCTCGTCGGGAAGCACCACCGAAATCCGCTTCCCCATCCGGGTTAGCACCCGCGCCAGCGCCAGACAACCGCCGATGCCGTCCCCGTCGCACCCCACGTGGGAGGTGAGCAGGAAGTCGTCCCCCTCGCCGAGGAAGTGGGCGGCGGTCTCCAGGTGGGGCTGCAGGGACGCGATCATCCTCGCTCCTTGGTCGCCGGCGCTCACCGGGAGCGGATCACGAAGTGGACCCGGTCCGACTGGTCCGAGCCCTTGCGGAAGGTGAACCCATCGTGGGCCGCCACAAGCTCGAACGGGGACTCGGCGACAACCGCCCGGACCTCGGCGAGCGGATAGATGCGCTGGGCGTGAAGCTCCTCGGCCGGCGCCGCTTCGCCCTCGAAACGGATGCGGAAGCGGTTCATCTGCAGCCGCTCCCGTGCATCGTAGAAGCTGTGGCGCTCGTAGCTGAAGCCGGGCCCCTCTTCGCGGTCTTCGAAGTCGCTGAAGTAACGCAGCGAGTTGCGCTCGGTGCACACGTCAAAGATAAACAAACCGCCCGGCGAGAGTATACCGTGCACCTGGTCCAGCGCCGTCCGCAGGTCGTCCGGGGTCAGCAGGTAGTTGAAGCTGTCGTAGACGCAGAACCCCGCCGCGAACGGCGACGGGGGAGCGACGGGACTCAGGTCGCGCAGGTCGGCGCGCCGAAAGTCCAGCGCGATCCCGGCCCGGAGCGCCTTTTCCCTTGCCACCTGGAGCATGGCCTCGCACAGGTCGACCGCGAGGACGACCGGCACCTTCAGCCGCACCGCCTCGAGACCGACGCTCCCGGTGCCGCAGGCCAGCTCGATCACCGAGGCCGGCGACGGACCGTACCGCGCCAGGAGGTCGCGCAGGTACCCAGCCCAGGAGCGGTAGTCCACGTGCCGCATGACGTGGTCGTAGATGGCGGCAAGCCGCTCGTAGGGAGGCGACCCCGCGGACTCCATGGTCAGAAGGTCAGCTCGTCGTCGGGCTGGCGCGGCTGCTGGCTGAGTACCCGGCAGTACCGCTCGCGCTCGGACCGGCTGGGGGGACGCTCGGGGAGGCTCAGCACCTCGGCCTCCAGACAGCGGGAACCGTCCTCAAGGCGGATCACCTCGCCGACCTTCACCGGGCGGGAGGCCTTGGCCGGCCGGCCGTCGACCAGGACCCGTCCCAGGTCGCAGGCCCGGCGGGCCTCACTGCGCTGCCTGAACAGGCCCACGCTCTTCAGGAAGACGTCCAGACGTATCATATCCGGGGGGACGGAGGAAGTCGTCATCGAGCCGCTTCTCGAGGTGGATCTGGTGCTTGTAGTCCTCGATCATCTGGTCCATGGTCTGCGCCGTGCGCTGCTCCCGGATCAGGGACTCCAGGGTGGCCTGGTCGTCGTTCACCTTGATGATGTGGCCGCCGTCGTCAAGGAAGAACGGCTCGCTGATCTGGCCGAGCCGCAGACCGCGCAGATGGGGCTGCAGGAAGACCGGCACGCGGTCGCGGGGGAAGACGTCCCACAGCCCGCCGCGCACCCCGGTCTGCAGATTCTGCGAGTGCTGGCGGGCCAGCTCGGCGAAATCCTCGCCGGCCAGCGCCCGTCGTCGCAGCTCCCGCAGCTCGGTCAGCACCCGTCGCCGGTCCTCCTCGGTGGGCTGGGCCATCACCAGGATGTGGCTGGCGCAGAGCCCGTCCTCGCGCTTCTCCCGCAGCTTGATGAGGTGGTAGCCGTACTTGGTGAGGACCGGCTCGCTGATCTCGTCCGGCTGCAGCTTGAAGGCGGCCTCCTCGAACTCGGGCACGAGCTGCCCCGACTCGAAGCAGCCCAGGTCGCCGCCCAGGGAAGCGCTTCCCTGGTCCTCCGAATACCGCTTGGCCACGTCGGCGAACGTCTCGCCGGCTCGCAGCCGCGCCTGCAGCTCGAGGATCCGCTCCCGCTTGGCCGCGAGCACCTCCGGACTCGGCCGCAGCCGCAGATTGACGTGGCTGATCGAGACCTGCGGCGGCAGGCTGTCGCTCCAGGCTACCCGGAAGGCGTCCAAGTCGCGGCGGGTGATGTGCATCTTGAACGCCACCTGGCTGCGCATCTGGCGGTAGAGGAGCCGGTGCCGGATGTCGCGGCGGTACCGGGCCTTGAGCTGCCGCTCGCTGATGTGGATCCGCTCGAGCATCTGCTGGAACTCGGCCTCGGGCATGCTGCTCCGCAGCATGCGGAACTGCTCGTTGAGCAGCTCCTCCACCTCGCTCGGGTCGACCTCGACGCTGTCCTTCTGGGCCTTGAGCACCAGCACCTGCTCGTCGACCATCTGATCGAGCACCTGACGCCGCAGCTCGGTCAGTGCCGTCGGGTCGAGATAGGCGGTCGAGCCGCGCTCCTCCAGCTCCATCCGCAGCCGGTAGTTCAGCTCCGACCAGAGGATGACGTTGTCGTCGATCACCGCCACGATGCGGTCGATCAGCTCGGGCCGGGAGATCGGGGCCGCGGCCGACAGGCCGACCGGGACCAGCAGCGCCAGAAGAAGAAGGGGGATCATAAGCCTCGATGGCCGATGCCCGCGACGGGCGCGGGACGGCCGGTTACGGGGTGCGGGAACGCTCCGCTTCGGAGACGCTCCAGGTATCCGCCTGCTTGAGCCGGCCGACCAGACCGGCCACCCGGTCCCGGTACCACTGCCGGACCACGGCCTCGACGACCTGACCGCGGATCTGCCCCAGCGGCCGGCGGGTTCCGGCTTCCTGCCGGTCGAGCACCTCGATCAGGTGGTACCCGGACTCGGTGCGGATCGGGCCGGAGACCTGGTGCAGCGGCAGGCCGACGCAGGCGCTCCACAGCTCGGGCTCCTGCTCCCGGGTGAAGTACCCCAGCTCACCGCCGTCGAGGCGGCTGTCCGGATCGAGGGAGTGCTCCCGGGCCAGTCGCTCGAACGACTCGCCGCGCTGCAGGGCCTGGTACTTGGCCGCCGCCTCCCGCTGGCTGGCGAAGAGGATGTGGCGGGCTTGAACCTCTGGTAGAAGCCGTTCGAACTCGGCGGTGTGGCTCTCGTAATATCGCTGGATCGCCGTTTCTTCCAACTCGGGACGCTGCTCGGCCACCTCGTCGTCGAGCAGGGCCGCGACCAGCAGGTCCCGCCGCGTCTGCCCCAGCCGCTCCTGGACCGCGGGCCGCTCGTCGAGCTTGCGGCGCACGGCCTCCCGGTAGAGCAGCTCGAGCTCCACCCAGTGCTCGACGAGCTGGGCGCGCACCGTTGAGCCCGGTTCGGCGGCCGCCCCGTCGGGGAGCCGGGCCAGCAGCTCCGCCTCGGTCAGCACGGCGTCGCCGACACGGGCCACCACCCCCTTCGGCGCGGGCTCGTCGCCGCAGCCGGCGGCCAGCAGGGCCAGCAGGGTCGCGGTCAGCGCGGGTCGCGGGGCCATCATGGCTCAGACCATTTCCTGCAGGGCGTCACGGGCCTGCTCCAGCCGCTCGATCTCGTCGCGGCCGGCCAACTGCACCTCCAGCGAGAGCTGCTCGCCGACGGCGAACTCCAACTGGTTGGAGGCGCGCTCGACCAGCCGCTGGATCTCGACCGGCGACGGCGTGCGCTCGGCCCCGAAGGTCAGCCGCAGGCGGCTCCGCTCGAGCTGCACCCGCTCCAGCCCGAGCTGGCGCGCCATGACGCGGATCTCCATCAGATGCATCAAGGCCCGGGCCGGGAAAGGAAGCCGGCCGAACCGGTCCTCCAGCTCCTCGCGGATGGCGAGGAGATCGATCACCCGCCGGGCGTCGGCCAGCCGCTGATAGAACTCCATCTTCTGGTCGCCGTCGGCGACGTACTCGTCGGGGATGTAGGCCGAGACCGGGATCCGCAGCTCGGGCTCTGGCCCCTCGGCGACCTGCTCGCCCCGCAGGTCCCGCATCGCCTCCTCGAGCAGACGGCAGTAGAGGTCGAACCCCACCGCGGTGATAAACCCGTGCTGCTGGGCCCCGACGAGGTTCCCGGCCCCCCGGATCTCCATGTCCCTCATGGCGATGCTGACGCCGGATCCCAGGTCGGCAAACTCCTCGATGGCCCGCAGCCGCATCCGGCTCTTCTTGGTCAGCTTCTTCCCCTTGGGGACCAGCAGGTAGGCGTAGGCCCGCTCGTTGGAGCGGCCGACCCGGCCGCGGATCTGGTAGAGCTGGCTCAGCCCCAGGGTGTCGGCGCGGTTGACCAGGACGGTGTTGACCGAGGGGATGTCGATCCCGGACTCGATGATCATGGTACAGACCAGGCAGTCGTACTTCCGTTCCAGGAAGTCGAGCATGATCTGCTCTAGCTGGCGGGGCGCCATCTGGCCGTGGGCCACGGCGACGCGGATCTGGGGGAGCAGCTCCTGAAGGTACTGGGCCAGCCGGTTGATCGACTGCACCCGGTTGTGGACCACGTAGACCTGGCCGCCGCGCTCCACCTCGCGGTGGATGGCCTCCATGATCCGCGCCTCGTCGAAGGCCAGGATCTCGGTGTGGATCGGCAGCCGGTCCTGCGGGGGGGTGTTGATCACCGACATGTCGCGGGCCCCCATCAGCGACATGTGGAGGGTGCGCGGAATCGGCGTCGCGGTCAGGGTGAGGACGTCGACCTGACGCTTGAGCTGCTTGAGCTTCTCCTTGTGCCGCACCCCGAATCGCTGCTCCTCGTCGACCACCACCAGCCCCAGGTCGCGGAAGACCACGTCCTTCGAGAGCAGGCGATGGGTGCCGATGACGATGTCGACCTTGCCGGTGCGCAGCTCCCGCACGGTCTGCTGCTGCTCGCGGGCGGTGCGGAAGCGGCTGAGCACCTCGATCCGCACCGGAGCGCTGGCGAGCCGCTCGCAGAAGGTGTGGTAGTGCTGCTGGGCGAGGATGGTGGTGGGCACCAGGACCGCCACCTGCCGGTGATCGGCGACCGCCTTGAGGGCCGCCCGCACCGCCACCTCGGTCTTGCCGTACCCGACGTCACCGCAGACCAGGCGGTCCATCGGATGCGGCAGCTCCATGTCCTGCTTGACCTCCTCGACGGTGCGGAGCTGGTCCGGGGTCTCCTGGAACGGGAAGGCGGCCTCCACCTGGCGCTGCATCGGGGTGTCGGCGCTGAACTGGAATCCCGGCAGGGCCTTGCGCTCGGCGTAGAGCTGCACCAGCTCGCCGGCCATCTTGAAGATCTCTTCCCGGGTGCGCTCCTTCAGCTTCTCCCAGGCGGTGCCGCCCAGCCGGCTGAGGAGCGGCACGTCCCCCTCGGCGCTGGAGTACTTGCGCAGCCGGTCCAACTGCTCGACCGGTACGAACAGCCGGTCCTCCCCCTGATAGGCGACGGTCAGGCAGTCGTGCTCGCGACCGCCGAGCCGGAGCCGCTTGATCCCCAGGTACCGGCCGATCCCGTGGTCCACGTGCACCACGAAGTCGCCGCGCTGCAGCGCCGAGAAACTGCTCAGCGGGGTGGCGGTCTTGAACCGGCGGTAGCGGTAGTGCCGCTTCTGGCGGGTGAAGATCTCGTGGTCGTTGAACAGGGCCAGGCGGGCCTCGGGGTAGACGAACCCCTGGTGCAGCGAGCCGAGACCGAACTCGACCTGGTCGGACCACTCACCGACGATCTCCTGCAGGCGGGCGCACTGCCCCTGGGTCTCGCAGCGGAGGTGGACGGTGTAGTCCTGGGCCTGCAGGTGCAGCAGTTGCTGCCGCAGCAGGCGCAGCTCGCCTTCGACCGGCGGCGGTGCCGTAGCGCCGAAGCGGATCGCGCCGTCGAGGCTGCCGAGCGGGGCCGGCTCGAGGCTGACCCGGGCGTCGAGGACCCGGTGCAGCCAGGCCTCGTCCCGGAGGAGGAGCTCGGGGGGGAGATGGGTGCCCCGGTCGCGGTGCCGCTCGTACTCGCGGCGGGGTCGCGCCAGAACCTGCTCCACCTCGGCGTCGATCTCGGCCCGGTCGTCGCAGAACACCACCGGATCGGGCAGGTACTCAAAGAGCCCGTCTCCTGACCCGTAGAGGAGCGCCAGGTAACTCTCTACGCCCTCCAGCGAGCCGCCCAGCTCGAGCTGGTCGCGGACTCCGGCCAGGGCCGGCAGGTGCCCGGGCTCGACCTGGGCCAGCCGCTGGCGATACTCCTCGTGAAACAGGGAAGCCAGGAGCACCTCGCGGGCCGGCAGGATGGTGGCCCGGTCGACGCGGGCCAGCGACCGCTGCGTGCCGGCGTCGAACAGCCGGATCGACTCCACCTCGTCGTCGAAGAACTCGAGGCGATAGGGGTTCTCGACGCCGAACGGGTACACGTCGAGGATACCGCCGCGGGCGCTGAACTGGCCGACCCCGTCGATGGCGGCCACCCGCTCGAAGCCGCAGTCGACCAGGTGGGCCGTCACCTCGGCCGGATCGCGGCGGGCGCGAACCTCCAGCGTCAGGGTCCCCAGCTCAAGGGCGTACGGCGGGATGAGCGGAGCCAGGAGGGCCCCTGCCGGGGCCACCACCACGGCCGGCGTGCCGCCACCGACCCGGGCCGCCGCCTCCAGCCGCAGGCCGGTGATCTCGGGATCGGGGGAGCGCCGGTCGTAGGGATCGATGTCCCAGGCCGGGAAGTAACGGACCGCGTCCTCGCCGAGGAAGGCCTGCAGGTCGTCCCGCCACTCCTCGGCCCGGTCCTCGTTGGCCGCCACCACCAGCACCGGACGGCTCAGGTCCCGGAAGACGTGCGCCGCGAGGAGCGCCGCCAGGGTTGACGGCAGGCCGTGGACCAGGATCCGCCGCTCCCCGTGGCGCAGCCGCGCCGTCACCTCCCGGAAGGAGGTCGTCTGAGCCGCCCTCCGGGCGATCTCGTCAAGGGCGTGAGCGGGGTCCATAGTCAGCGGCTCGGGGGTCTTCCCGCCGTCGTCTGCTCGTCGGCCCCGGCGATCCGGGATTCCAGGGCCTGCTGGTCGAGGGCCCGCAGCTCCCGTCGGATGACCCACAGCAGCCACCCGGCCACCACGGTGGAGACCAGGAGCATGGCCAGCAGGGCCATGGTCACCAGGAACTCCCCCTCACCGGTCAGCAGGATCCCGGCCGAGCACAGGAGCCAGACCGCGCTGACCGCGAGCAGTAGCAGAGACCGGAAACGCCGCCACTGCGACCGCAGCCAACTGAGCTGATGAAGCTCGATGATCATGGCGGTTCAATGAACGGGCGGCCAAAAAAAAAGACGACCCTGAGGCCGCCGACAGGTACGGGAAATGGTGGAGCTGAGGGGAATCGAACCCCTGACCTCCTGAATGCCATTCAGGCGCTCTCCCAACTGAGCTACAGCCCCACGGGCAGATGAAACTAAACCAAGACCAAGGCGCCGTCAACCCAGGTTCACGGCCCGTTGACCTGCACCCCGAGGTTCAGGTCGTCGGCCGCGTATTCGTCCCGATTGGTCGAGGTCGACCCGATGGAGAAGAGGACCACCCGCAGGCTGACCCGCGTAGCGGCCGTAAAGGAAGGGCCGGTGATCAGGGTGAGGGTCCCCAGCAGGCCGTCCCCCTCCACCCGCTGGGTTCCCAGGATGGCGGCCCCGGTCTCCACCAGGCCGGTCGCTCCGGGCAGGTCGATCCCCGGGACGAAGAAGGGATCGCGCGAGGTGAAGCGGGAGGAGGCCAGAACGAACGCCTCGGCCGGCTCGGCCTGGATCCTCAGCCGGAACTGCTTGACGTTCCGCATGCCGGTGGCGGAGAAGGTCAGGGAGATCTCCTGTCCCGGACCGTCGGCGGCCCAGGTCGCCGGCTCGATGCGCACCGCCCGGGCGTACTGTCCGTTCAGGACGGTCTCGTGGTTCAACCCCGAACCCGCTGAGGTCGAGGTCGTGGGCAGAGTCGGCACGCGCGTCCCGTTGGTGCCGCTGTCCTTGCTCGGATCGCTCTCGCAACCGGAGCAGACCAGGGCCACCAAAAGCCAGACCCGACCGCCACGACAGCGCTGGTTCATCTCATCGTGCTCCACGGTGAAGGGCCGGACCACTCCGACCCGGACGCATCAGGCTCAGGCAGACCATTGCTCCGCCGGCTGCCGGCTGCAGGCTGACCGCGACCTCGGCCGTGGTAAAGCCGCGGAGCTGGGCGTCGACGTAGGCGTCGAGCGCGGACAGGGTGATTGACAGGCCCAGCAGGAGCAGGCCGGTGTTGCGCCGGCCGGCCCGGTCCTGGTGGTCGAGCGCGGTGGTCGCCTCGTCGAGCGAGCGCTGCCTGGCCACCACCGAGGCCAGCAGGGCCGCCGAGGTGACGCCGCAGACGATGGCCTTGACCGGCCTCCCGTTGGCGAGCTGTCCCCAGCCCGGGATCAACAGGGAGCGACAGAGCGCCCCCCGCGGCGACGGACCTCGGGTGGTGTCCGCGGCGACGCCGTGATCGACACCGGAAACGGGATCACCGCCGGCGAGGAGCCAGGCCAGCGCCAGCGCCGGACCGGTGGCGAGACCGGTGCGCCGGACCGGGCCGTGGTTCGATCCGCACCTCGCGACCATGCGGTTAGCTGGGGCCCTCGCCGAGTCGCATCCCCGGCTCGACGCCGTACCCGCGCACGAAGGCGCTCCCCTCCATGGGACGCCGGCCCGCGGGCTGCACCTCGGTGAGCAGCAGTCCGCCGTCGGCCGCTGCCACCACCAGACCGCAACGCGGGTCCGCGGCCAGCACCGTTCCCGGCGGCCCGGGTGACGATCCTGGTTCCCGCCGAGCCCGCAGCACCTTCAGCTCGCCGCCGGCCCAGCGGGTGAAGGCCCCCGGCACCGGATTGGTACCGCGAATCCGGTTCCGCACGACCTCGGCGGGCTGGGACCAGTCGAGCCGGCCGTCCTCGCGACCCAGCTTCGGGGCGCGGGAAACCTGGCCCGCGGCCTGCGGCGTGGCTTGCAGGGTACCGGCCGCCAGACCGTCCACGGTCCGGCACACCAGCTCGGCCCCGAGCATTGCCAGACGCTGCTCCAGCTCGCCGGCGGTCTCCTCCGGACCGATGGCCACCGGCTGCTGGAGGAGCAGGTCACCGCCGTCCACCCGGTCGTTGAGGAGGAAGGTGGTCAGCCCGGTCTGCACCTCGCCCCGGATCACCGCCCAGGGGATCGGGGCCGCGCCCCGATACGCCGGCAGCAGCGACGGGTGCAGGTTCACCGACCCCAGCCGGGGCAGGCGCAGCAGGGATCGGGGGAGGATGGAGAAGGCGACGACGACGAACAACTCCGGCGACAGGGAGGCCAGACGATCCGCCAGGCCGGGCTCCCGCGGGGAGTCGGGCTGCACCACCTCCAGGCCCAGCTCGGTCGCGGCGACCTTGACCGCCGGCGGCGCCGGCCGACGACCGCGACCCTGGGGCCGGTCGGGGTTGGTCACCACCGCCGTTACCCGGTGCGATCCGGCCGCCAGGAGCCGCAGCGTCGGCACGGCAAACTCGGGCGTCCCCAGGAACACCAGGTTCATGGCGCTAGTGCTCCGCTATGGAAATCAGCTTGCGTATTGAGGGGCCCGAGGCGCCCGGCCTGCAAGGCGCACGAGCGAAGGCGCATCCGAAGGGAGATGCGCGGAGCGAGTGGAACGCCGCAGGCCGGGATGGATCGGGTCCCGAATACCAGATCATTTCCATGGCGGAGCACTAAGCTACTTCGCCTGTTCCTTGTTCTTGACGCGGGCGACGGCGCTCCGCGACAGCTCGACCTTGACGTTCTCGGCGATCTTGACCACGACGACGTCGTCCTTGAGGTTGACGACGCTGCCGTGGATCCCGCCGTTGGTCACGATCTCGTCGCCCTTTTGCAGTTCATCGACCATCCGCTGGTGGGCCTTCTGCCGCTTCTGCTGGGGCCGCAGGATCAGCAGCCAGAGGACCACGAACATGAGCACGATCGGCAGCAGCGAGAGGATCGGGTTGCCCGTGGAGCCCCCTTCCGTGGAAGAGCCCATCGCCTGCGCGGCGCTGATGAGGTCGAACAAGGCAAGGTCCTTTCTGCTCGGGAGCGTGGATCCGGCCAGGGCCGGCTCCTCTCAATCTACGGAATTCGCGGCCGCGGAGAAGTCCGCCAGGCGCCCTCCCGGCCGGCCGCCGTCCCCTTGCGGAGAGAGCCGCGGCCGTTGATCTTGTGACGTCCCCGTTTCAGCCGGTCCCCGCGGAATACTAGCTCGGAGGGCACCATGGGCGAGGAGCTGCACCACGAGTGCGGGGTCGCGGCGCTCTACTGGCTCGACGAGCCGGTGAACGGTTGGTCCATTCCCGGGGTCGATCCGGGCCGCGCCAACGTGGCCGCCCTCCTGCCCGCCATGCTCCTGCACCTGCAGAACCGTGGCCAGCTCGCCGCCGGTTTCAGCTCCTACAACGCCGGTCGACCACAGATGCTGGACACCTACAAAGAGGTGGGAACGGTCAACGAGGTCTTCCACCTCAGCCAGCCGGAGAAGTGCCGGGCGCTGGTCGAGGAATACGCGGGGAAGGCCGCCATCGGCCATACCCGCTACGCCACCTCCGGGGCCGATGACTCGCGCTACGCCCAGCCGTTCGAGCGGCACCACGGCCGCCTGTGGAAGTGGTTCAGCTTCGCCTTCAACGGCACCCTCTCCAACTATCCGGCGCTCCGCGACGACCTGATCAACAAGCGGGGGTATCACTTCTCCCTGGGCACCGACACCGAGATCATCATGCACACCCTGGCCTACGGCCTGCGGGGCGAGAAACTGCCCGCGCTCAAGCGGGTGATGGTCGAGATGGCCTCGGGGTTCGACGGGGCCTACAACCTCGTCTTCCTCGACGCCTGGGCCGGAT
>JBAZUN010000141.1:0-12718 GCA_041661365.1 Candidatus Latescibacterota bacterium | reverse complement strand
AAGGGGCAGAGGCCGTCCTTCTGGAGACGCTGACCCTGCCGACCGAGATCGAGCGGACCCGCTGCGACCAGTGCGGCCGCTTCCTCCCCGAGAAGGACGGCCTCTGCCCCTTCTGCATCCGCAAGTGGGATACCCTCAAGCGGATCATCGGCTTTTTGGCTCCGTACCGGTGGGGGGTCATCATCCTGATGCTCAGCTCGGCCCTGATCACCGGTCTCGAGCTGATCCCGCCGATCCTGGTCGCGCACATCATCGACGACGTGCTCGTCCCGGCCGGCAGTCCGGGATCGCCCGGATCCGAAGTGGTCGCGCCGGTCGGCCTCGGGGCCGTGGAGCTGCTGGGAACCCTCGTCCTGGGCCTGCTGGCGGTGCGGCTGCTCTCCTGGGGGATCAACCTGGTCAACGGCTTCGTGCGGGCCGACCTGGCGGCCTGGACCGGCCGCGACATCCGCTCGCGGCTCTACGGCAACCTGCAGTTCCTGCCCCTGCGCTTCTACGACCGCCGCAAGGTCGGCAGCCTGATCTCGCGGTTCCTCAACGACTCCGACCGCCTGGAGATGTTCCTCCTCTTCGGCGTGCCCTACGTCTTGAGCAACCTCCTCATGCTGGTCGGCGTCCTGGGCCTGCTCCTCTACCTCAACTGGGAGTTGACCCTGTACGTGCTGGCCCCGGTGCCGCTGATCGTGGCGGCCAGCCTGCGCCAGTGGCGGCAGCTCGTGCGGTACTGGACCCGCTGGCACGCCAAGTGGTCGCGGCTGTCGACCCACCTCACCGAGTCGATCAACGGCATCCGGGTGGTCAAGGCCTTTGCCCAGGAGCGGCGCGAGGAGGAGCGCTTCCGCACCCGCAACGACGACCTGCGGCAGGCCAGCGTCAGCGCCGAGCGCGTCTGGTTCATCTTCTACGCGGTGATGAACTTCCTGATGAGCTTCGGGGTCTTCCTGGTCTGGTACTTCGGTGGCCGCCAGATCCTGCGGGAGACCCTGACCATCGGCGCCCTCATGGCCTTCGTCTCCTACATCTGGCAGCTCTACCAGCCGCTGCAGTTCTTCAGCCAGGTGAACAACTTCATCACCCGGGCCTTTGCCGGCGCCGAGCGGGTCTTCGAGGTGATCGACGCCCGACCCGAGCCGTTCACCGACCCGCGGGCCGTGCCCCTGCCCGTGGTCGAGGGCCGGGTCTCCTTCCGCGGCGTGGCCTTCGGGTACGACCCGGCCAAGCCGGTGCTCAAGGAGGTCGACCTGGAGGTCAAGCCCGGCGAGATGATCGGCCTGGTCGGCCGCTCCGGGGTGGGGAAGACCACCCTCGTCAACCTGGTCTGCCGCTTCTACGAGGCCAACCGCGGCATCCTGGAGATCGACGGGATCGACATCCGCCGGATCCGGCTCGAGGACCTGCGGCGCCAGATCGGCATGGTGGCCCAGGAGTCGTTCCTCTTCAACGGCAGCATCCTCGAGAACATCCGGTACGGGAAGCCGGAGGCTCCCCTCGAGGAGGTCTTCCGGGCCGCCCGGGCCGCCAACGCCCACGAGTTCATCGTGCAGAAGCCCGACGGGTACGATACCCTGGTGGGCGAGAGCGGGGGCCGCCTCTCCGGCGGCGAGAAGCAGCGGATCGCCATCGCCCGGGCGATCCTGCGCGATCCGCGGATACTCATCCTCGACGAGGCCACCTCCTCCGTCGACACCCCGACCGAGAAGAAGCTGCAGGAGGCGATCCGTCGGCTGGTCCAGGGGCGGACCACCTTTGCCATCGCCCACCGGCTTTCCACCCTGCGGCACGCGGACCGGCTGGTGGTGATCGACGAGGGCCGGATCGCCGAGATGGGAACCCACGCGGAGCTGATGGCCCGCGAGGGGATCTTCTACAAGCTGGTCAGAACCCAGCAGGAAAGCTCGGCGGTGATGGCCGTGGGCGGCGGGCGCGGCCAGCCGGCCTGAGCGACTCACCGTTACCGATTGGCCAGCCGCTCCTCCAGCTCCTCGATCGTCTTGGGCCAGTCCCCCCTGAGCAGTTGGGACAGGGCCCGGTCGGCCAGCAGTCTTCCCCCAGTCTGACAGCCTGGGCAGTAGTTGGTCTCGTTGCTGGCGTAGACGATCCGCTGAACCGTGGTGTCGCAGACCGGGCACGGCTCCCCGAACCGGCCGTGGACCGCCATCTCCTTGCGGAAGGCGGTCACCTTCTCCGGGAAGGTCCGGCGGCTCTCCTCGCAGAGCCGGTCCCGCCACTGGGTGAGCACCTCGCGCGTGGCGGCATATAGGCGCGCCACCTCCTCGTCGTCGAGCCGGCTGGTCCAGGTCACCGGCGAGAGCCGGGCCGCGTGCAGGACCTCGTCCGAGTAGGCGTTGCCGATGCCGCTGAAGGTGCGCGGGTCGGTTAGGGCCCGCTTCAGGGTGTGGTTCTCCCGGGTGAGGGCCGCGCGGAACTCCTCGAGTCCGGATTCGAGCACCTCCAGCCCACCCGGGTCGTGGGCCGCCAGCCCCGCGGCCCCGGCCACGAGGTGGAGCGAGGCCCGTTTGCGCGAGCTGGCCTCGGTGAGCATCAGGGTGCCCGAGGCGAAGTGCAGGGCCAGGAGATCGACCCGCGAGCGTGGCCGGGTCCCGGCCTTCCGCCAGTGGAAACGGCCGGCGATCATCAGGTGGAAGACCAGGAAAAGGTCGCCCTCTACTTCCCAGACGATCCGCTTCCCCAGCCGGCGGAACCCGATGATCCGTCGGCCCTGGGCGGTCTGCAGACTCGGGTCGTGGGACCGGAGGAGGAACGGGCTCTTCAGGTCGATCCCCTCGATGACTTGGCCGCCTACCTGACGGTCCAAAGCCACCAGGTAGGCCTCCACGTCGGGCAGCTCGGGCATGGCTCCTCCGCTCGAACGCGTCCCCGCTCGCTGTGCCGCCGGTCAGCCGGCCCGTCGGAGCAGGTCCACGGCCGTATCGGCGATCAGCTCACCGGTACCCGGACAGGTGGGCGCCGAGGTCATCTCGTACCCCCCTTCTTCCTCGTAGTTGTGCCGCTCGCCGACGTATCCCACGTTCCCGTTGGCCAGGGTCACGATGATCGTCTGCGGGAAGGGGGAGCGGTTCTTGATCTGCCGGCCCAGGGCGGTGAAGTACTCGGTCGGAACCCCGACGATCGCCACGCTGCCGAAGGTCAGGACCGTGATCTCGGTCTTCAGGGTCGGGCCGATGGCGGCGGCGGCGACCTGCCGACCGGCGATCACCCGGTCCATGGTGAAGTCCACGCCGTCGGGCGGCGGGGTGGCCATGAGGGTCTTGGCCGCGGCCAGCTCAGCCTCGCTCGGGACCCGGATCGAGGCGGTGATCTCCTGCCGGAGTCCCATGACCCGGCCCGGCTCGACGACCGTGGCCCGGCCCGCGGCCTCGAGGGCCGCCTGAGCCACCTTGGTGCCGATCCGCTCGGTCTCGGCAAAGCCGCGCAGGGAGACGTTGCGGAAGACGTTCCAGTGGTTGACGTCGCCGCAGGTGCCGATCGGGGTGAGGAGGACCGGCTTCCCTCCGAGTCCCTGGACCACGGCCTGGCGCAGGTAGTGGGTCCAGTCGGCGGAGATCTCGGTTCCGCCGACCGTGTCGCAGTGGAGCCCGAAGTGGACCAGGCCGCCGCTGATCTTGCCGCCTTGGCCGGCCAGGACCACCGAGACCGAGGGGTCGACGGCCCCGATCGGCAGCACGACCTCGGGGTTGCCGATCCCCGGGTTGGTGCGCACCGAGCCGTCGCGCATCCGGAAGCGCCGGATGTACTGCAGGGTGTTCTCCTCGGCCCGGCCGGTCCGGATCTCCTGGGGGACCAGGCCGGTCACGGCCCGGCTCACGCCCTGGGCCAGCAGCTCGGGCAGGCCGGCCGTATACTCGGTCTCGCGGTCCGGGTCAGGTGCGGTGTGGGTGTGGATGGCGGACAGGATCAGGCACTCCGGCGGCAGGCCGCATCGCTGCTGGACCAGGCGGCGGGTCTGCTCCACCGCGTTCCGGGGCAGGTCGATGATGTCGCCGACGCAGAGGGCCACGGTCGTCTTCCCGTCGGAGACGGCCAGGCAGCGCGCCAGGAGCGGATCGTGGATTGCGGTGGAGAGGCGGTCGTAGTAGTACCCGGCCAGGTACGCCGGCTTGCTCGGGGTGATCTCGACCGCTGCACTGCCGACGCTGAACGACTGGGCCATGGGTCCTCCTTCATCAGAGCGCGAGGGCGCGCTCGCGGTTCGGTTGGGCGAGGGGTTCCAGTTCTCCGTAACACAGGCTCGCTACGAGCCGGCCGTCAAGGGGTGGAGCGATCCGCCGGCGTTTCGACCCGATAGGTCACCTCGGTCTCCAAGGTCTCGCTGGCCGCCAGCCATCGGCAGGTGCCGGCGGTCACGGCCTCGGCCAGGGAGACGCAGGGCGTGGTGCTGGGCTCGAGGATCACGGTGAACAGGCCGAGGAGCTTGCCGTAGGTGGCGAAGAGCTGGCAGCAGGGGAAGACCGCCGGGTCGAACGAAAGGGACAGGCTCAGGCCCGTGGCTGCCCGGAGCCAGCCGATCCGGCTCTCGGCCAGTCCGGTCAGGGCGAGGAACTCGGCCGTACCGTCGGCCTCGGGCACCCGGCTCATATCGAGATCACCGCAAGTCGGCCAGGGGAACGGCTCATCTCGCTCGCACCGCGACCAGGCCAGGTCGAGCGGCCGGGCCTGGGCTGACGGGCAGAGGATCCGGTCTCCGGGGGCCACGGCCAGGGCCACGTGCAGCTTCCACAGGAAGACCTTCGACTGCCCCGACCGGTTGGTCAACCGGTACCGGACCCGCAGGGTCGGTGTGTCCTCCTCCAGACTCAGGCGGCGCTCGTAGGAAAAACCGAGCAGGGGCAGCTCGCCGCGCAGCACCAGCTCCTCTCCTTCACGTCGGCCTTCCAGCGCCTGCGTCCACAGCTCTCCGTGGTCCGGGTATCGGACCCCCGCCACCTCCTCGGCCGGATCGCAGGGGATCTGCTCGTCGATCCCGCCGTAGAACTCCGGGTCGTACGGGGTGCCTGGCGCCACCCGACGGAGGGGTATCCCCTGGTTGCGCCAGAGGCATTCCTGACCCGTGAGCCGGTGTTCCAGGCTGACGATCCGGCCGCCGACCGAGGGGGCCACCTGGACTCGAAGCCAGCGGCTCTCCAGCTCGACCACGGGCACTCCGTCCAGCATCAGGTCGGTCCACCTAAACATCCCGCTATCTCCTCGTGGCGGCAGTCCGGATGAGGGACTCCGGGGGCTTGACGTCCCCGGGGTAAGGGGCGTACTTGGGCGCCGGCTGGAACCGGAGCTGGCTACGTCCACAGGTTGTTGAAGATCGTCCACGACGGACCGCCGACCAAGGGGGAATCATGGCAGACCGCGTGCTGCGGCTGAAGGGAGGACAGGTACTCCGGCCGGACGGCAGCCTGATCGAGGCCGACGTGGTCCTGCAGCAAGGCCGGGTGGCGGCCGTCGGGCCAGGGCTGACCACCGAGGCCGAGGTCGACGCCTCTGGCTGCACGATCCTGCCGGGGCTGATCGAGCTGCACACCCACGGGATGCAGGGGCAGTCGGCCGAGACCGGCGACCTGGCCGCCTATGCCCGGGTGATGGCGACGCTCGGAGCCACGACCTTCTATCCCACCCTGTTCTGCGCCCCTGACCGGGCGGTCGAGCACCTGGCGCGGCACCGGCGCGAGACCGACGACCTGGCTGCCGTGCCGCAGGTCCCCGGCTTCCGGCTCGAATCCCCGTACCTGGCGATCCCCAGCGGCGGCACGGACCAGGACGTGACCCCGGTCAGCGACGCCGTCACCGAGAGGTTGCTGGCTGCCGGCGCGGTTTCCGGGAGCAGCACCTCCCTGGTCAAGATCTGGGACCTCTCGCCCGAGCTGGACGGCGCCGTGGAGGCGATCCGCCGGATCACCGGCCAGGGGATCGTCTGCTCCATCGCCCACACCCGCGCCAGCATCGCCCAGGGGAGGGCCGCGGTGGCGGCCGGGGCCCGGCTGGTGACCCATCTCTTCGACGTCTTCTACCACACCCCGGAGCGGAAGGACCCGGACCCGGACATCTACGCCCCGGGGCTGGTCGATTACCTCCTGCTGGAGGATCGCGTGGTCTGCGAGATCGTCGGCGACGGCACTCACGTCGATCCGCTCCTGGTCGAGAAGGCCTTCCGCTGCAAGGGACCGGCCGGCCTGGCCTTTGTCACCGACAGCAACCTGGCCTCGGGGATGCCCCCGGGCCGGTACACCATGCCCGGCTCCTGGGGGGACGTGGTCATCCGCAGCGGTTCGGACGGGGTGCGCCTGCCCGACCGCGAGATGATTCTGGCCGGCAGCGCCCTGTCCCCGATCGAGGGGCTGCGAAACGTGATACGGCTCTTCGGCAAGGACCTGGCCACGGCCAGCCGCCTCTGGTCGGCCAATCCAGCCCGGCTCATGGGGCTGAACAAGGGGGAGGTGGCCGTGGGTCGGGACGCGGACCTGATCGTCGTCGACGCGAACCTCGACCTGGTCTGCACCATCGTCGCCGGCGAGATCGCCTTCCATAGATAGAGGCGTGAGAATTTCCGGCGCCGTGGCCAAGGGCATATACTGAACCTTCACCGATCGAGGAGGCACGGATGGGAGAGGAACTGGCCATCAACGGCGGTACGCCGGTACTGAAGCGGAGCGACTACCTGAACTGGCCAATCATCGGGCCCGACGAGCGGCGCCTGGTCAACGAGGTGCTCGACAGCGGGATCGTGGCCGGAGGGACGGCCCCCCAGGTCACGGCCCTGGAGCGGGAATGGGCCGCGTACGTGGGGAGCAAGCACTGCCTCACCACCACCAGCGGCACGGCCGCCCTGCACATGGCCCTGGCCGCCGTGGGGGTGGGACCGGGTGACGAGGTCATCACCTCGGCCTTCACCTTCCTGGCCTCGGCCTCGTGCGCCCTGCACCAGAACGGGATCCCGGTCTTCGTCGACATCGATCCCCGCACCTACACCATGGATCCCGTGCTGCTCGAGGCGGCGATCACCCCGCGCACCAAGGTCATCATCCCGGTCCACATCCAAGGGGTCCCGGCCGACCTGGACCCGATCCTGGCCATTGCCCGTAAGCACGGCCTGTTCGTCATCGAGGACGCCTGCCAGGCCCACGGCGCAATGTATAAAGGCCGGAAGGTCGGCTCCCTGGGCGACGTCGGCACCTTCAGCCTGAACAACTTCAAGAACCTGTGCGGCGGTGAGGGCGGGTTGTTCACCACGGACAGTGAGGAGTACCTGGAAAAGGGGGTGCTCATCCGCTGCTTCGGGGATGAGGTCGACGAGGTGAGCCGCCGGCGGGTCTACAACGCCTCCATCCTCGGGTACATGTACCGCAACCAGGAGCTGCCCGCGGCCCTGGCCCGGGCCCAGCTCCTCCACCTCGACGAGTACAACGCGGTGCGGATCGCCAACGCCGAGTACCTCAGCCGTGAGCTGGGGAAGATCCCGGGGGTGATCCCGCCGTACTGCCCGCCCGACTGCCGTCACGTGTACTTCATGTACAACGTGCGGTTCGATCCGCGCGCGGCCGGGGTCGAGGCCGAGCCGCGGCGATTCCGCGTCGCCGTCGAGAAGGCGCTCTATAAGGAAGGGGTGCTGGTGGGGCAGTGGCAGACCATGCCGGTGCCGGCCCAGGACCTGTTCCAGAGCAAGCTGGGGTACGGCGGCTCGAGCTATCCGTGGCGGGTCAACGAGGCCAAGGGGATCATCTACGATTACACCCCGTCCCGCTTCCCGGTGGCCCAGATGCTGTGCGACACCTACACCGTGGTCCACGGGGTCCATGCCCCCAACGGCCAGGCCCTGATGGACCGGATCCTGGCCGCCTTCCACAAGGTCTTCGGCAGTCTGGACCAGGCCCTGGCCCACGCCGACGACGAGGTCTATCCGGGGGCCGACGGCAAGCTCTACGGGGCGGCCTGAGACCGCCCGTCACCGCACCTGCACCACCGGAGGCGAGGATGAAGAGCAAGGGGTTGTACGGCAAGAAGGAGCTCCATCTCGAGACGCGCGAGTCCGAGGTGGAGCTGGGCGACGACGACCACGTCATCGTCAAGGTGCACGCCTGCGGGGTCTGCGGCACGGACGTCAACTTCGTCCGCGACTGGGATCAGCAGGTCATGCCGCTGGGCCACGAGATCGCCGCCGAGGTGCTCGAGGTCGGCCGCGCGGTTACCTCGGTCAAGCCCGGGGACCGGGTGATCGTCGAGGACTGCACCCTGTGCGGGATCTGCGACGCCTGCAAGAGCGGGCAGCCGCAGTTCTGTCGCAGCATGTTCAACATCGAGGGGCAGCCCGGCATGGGGCAGTACCTGTCGGTGCGGTACAACTGCCTGGTGAGGTTCGACGGCCTCGACTATAAAGCCGCCTGCCTGACCGAGCCGCTGGCGGTCTGCGTCACCGCGGTGGAGAACG
This sequence comes from Candidatus Latescibacterota bacterium, assembly GCA_041661365.1. GTDB lineage: Bacteria > Latescibacterota > UBA2968 > UBA8231 > UBA8231 > CAITNQ01. Next base: position 4,284 of record JBAZUN010000141.1, on the reverse strand, counting down.
CCGAGATCCCCCTGGGCGGGAGCGTGGTCGTCCTGGGTCCGGGGCCGCTGGGGCTGATGTCGGCCAGGCTGGCCAGGCTCAAGGGGGCCGGATTCGTGGCGATCACCGGTCTGCCGGCCGACTGTCCGCGGGAGCGGGCCCGCCTGGAGCTGGCCGGCAGGCTCGGCTGCGACTTGGCCATCGAGGCGGGGAAACAGGACGTGGAGGGGGAGATCAAGCGACGGTTTCCCAACGGCGTCGACCGGGTCATCGTCAGCTCCCCGCCGGAGAGCATCTACGACGCCCTCAAGATCATCCGCTTCGGCGGGATCATCACCTTCTTCGGGTTGCACTTCGGCGGCCGCAGCCGGATCACCGTGGACGTCAACGACCTGATCTTCAACAAGATCACCCTCCGACCGACCTTTGCCGAGCCGGCGATCAACTTCCCGATGTCGAACCGCCTGCTGCGCAACGGCCAGGTCGACGCCGAGGCCCTGATCACCCACACCTTCGGGTTCAGCCAGGCCGAGGCCACCCTGCGGGCGATCCTCGACGGCAGCCAGCCGATCGTCAAGGCCGCCTTCGATCCTTGGGACGAGTGCTGAAACTGACCGCCTGATCGGCTGCCGCTGGTCCGGCGCTTTTTTTTGCGGCTCACCCACGGTCGTCGGTTGACGTGGAGAAGCGGATCGTTATTTTGTTCACAACGACCTGATGCTGAACTACGAGGGGTCGCTTGGCAGCGCCGAATCCTCCACGCTGGTCGATCGTCGGCGCAAGGGGTCTGGCGGGTAAATGCCAGGCCCTTTTAGCGTGTCCTTACGCCTGGGTGCGGTGTTCAGGTGGGCGCCGGTGCCCGGCGAAGGCCCGCCTCGCGGAGTCGAGATGGACGCGTTCCTCAACAGTACTGAGACCATAGCCGTCGACGTCATCTACCTGTTCGCCTTCTGGGCGGCCGGGGTGTTGTTCGCCTTCGGTCCGTTCGTCGTCGTCTACCTCGTGGCGTCCCGCTCCACCCGCAACTACGCCAACAAGACCGGGCAGTTCGTCGAATGCGGCGCTGACCCGATCGGCGACGCCTGGGTGCGGTACAGCGCGGTCTACTTCCTCTACGCGTTGGTCTTCATCGCCTTTGCCGTTGACATCCCGTTCCTGGTCCCGGTGGCCATGGTATACGACCGGGAGTTTGCGGTCCGCGACCTGGTCGAGGTGACCCTGTTCGTCGCCATCCTGTCCCTGGTGATCGTCTACGCGTGGAGCAAGCAGGTTTTCGAATGGAACCGCAGACAGACTGCTCCCAGATCGTCCGCTTCAGCCGCCTGACCGAGCTGCTCGACCTCGGTCGGGCCAACTCCCTCTGGCCGCTGACCTTCGGTCTGGCCTGCTGTGCCATCGAGATGATGGCGGCCGGGGCCTCTCGCTTCGACCTGTCGCGGTTCGGCGCCGAGGTCTTTCGGCCCTCCCCGCGGCAGGCCGACCTGATGATCGTCGCCGGCACGATCAATCGCAAGATGGCCCCCTTGGTGAAGACCCTGTACGATCAGATGCTGGAGCCCAAGTGGGTGATCGCCATGGGGAACTGCGCCATCTCGGGCGGGCCATTCGTCTACCCGGGCCAGTATTCCGTCATCGAGGGGGTGGAGAAGCTCTTCCCGGTAGACGTGGTGATCCCTGGCTGTCCGCCTCGGCCCGAAGCCCTGATCGAGGGGATCCTCGCCCTCGAGGAGAAACTCACCGGTAAGCGCCGCTGGCCCAGGGTGGAGACGTCGTGAGCGGTGACCTGGAGGATCTGGCGGCGCGGCTCGCGGCCATTCCGCCGGCAGCGACGGCCCCCGAGGGGGGCGCGCCGGCGGTGACGCCCACCGACCACGCGGCGCGGGGGTTCCACCTGGACGTTCGCTTCGCGCCGACCCAGGTCGTTGCCGTGGCCGAGGTTCTCGATCAGGCCGGTTACGCCCTGGACACCATCACCGGTCTGGACTGGCTGGCGGACGGTGAGATGGAGCTGATCTACGATTACTACCACCCCGTGACCGGTGCCCGCGTCGCGGCCCGGACCCGGGTGTCGCGGTCCGAGCCCGCGGTGGACACCATTCACCAGGTCTTCCCCGGCGCCGCCTGGCACGAGCGCGAGACCCACGACTTCTTCGGCATCCGCTTCGCGGGGAACCCCGATCTCAGCCCGCTGCTCCTTCCCGAGGATGCGGACTTCCATCCGCTGCGGAAGGACTACGCCCCTTGACCGCGCCTACCCCTGCCGCCGTGTCCGCCGGAGGGTCGCCGCAGGAGACCTTCGTCCTCAACCTCGGCCCCCAGCACCCGGCGACCCATGGGGTCCTGCGGGTCAAGCTCGAGATGGACGGGGAGTACATCGTGCGGGCCGAGCCGGTGATCGGCTACATCCACCGGATGCACGAGAAGATGGGGGAGAACCGGACCTGGACCCAGTTCCTCCCCAACACCAGCCGCATCGACTACCTCTCGGCCATGGCCTACACCCACGCCTTCGTGGCGGTCGTGGAGCGGGCTGCCGGGATCGAGGTGCCGCCGCGGGCCGAGTACCTGCGGGTGATCACCTCCGAGCTGAACCGGATCTCCAGCCACCTGGTCTGGTTCGGCGCCTACCTGCTCGACCTGGGCGGCTTCACCCCGCTGCTCTACGCCTTCGACGACCGGGAGAAGATCCTGGACCTGCTCGAGGCGGTGACCGGCTCCCGATTGACCTACTGCTACTACCGCTTCGGCGGCCTGTGCGACGACGTGGACGAGAGCTTCATCGCCGGGACCCGCGCCTTCGTCGCCTCCATGGGGCCCCGCCTGGTGATGTACCGCAAGCTGGTGACCGACAACGTCATCCTCCGCAAGCGGCTCATCGGGGTCGGCATGATCAGCGCCGATACCTGCCGTCGGTACGGCGCCACGGGGCCGGTGGTGCGGGGCTCCGGGATATCCTACGACGTGCGGCGAGCCGAGCCGTACTCGGTCTACCCCGAGCTGGACTTCGAGATACCGGTCCACCCCGAAGGGGACTGCATGGCGCGGTACCTGGTGCGGATGGAGGAGATCGTCCAGAGCCTGCGGATCGTCGAGCAGGCCCTCGACCGGCTTCCCAACGGGCCGGTGATGGCCGAGAAGGTCCCCAGGGTGGTGAAGGTGCCGGCGGGGGACTACGTCTTCGCCACCGAGGCCGCCCGGGGCCGGTTCGCCGTCCGGGTGCAGGGCGACGGCAGCGACACGCCGTACCGCGTCAAGCTGCGCACGCCGTCGTTCTCCAATCTCAGCCTCTTCGAGGAGGCCAGTCGGGGGATGCTGCTCCCGGACGCCCTGGCCCTGATGGGCAGCCTCGACCTGGTCATCCCCGACATCGACCGCTGAGCCGATGAGTCTGCCCGAGCCCCTGAGGCTGCTCTCCTTCGTCGTCGGCATCGTGGCCTTCGTCGCCTTCAATGCCGCTTACCTGGTGTGGGTCGAGCGCAAGGCTGCCGGCCGCATCCAGCGCCGCCCCGGACCGACCGAGGTGGGGTACGCGGGCCTGCTGCAGCCGATCGCCGACGGCATCAAGCTCCTCTCCAAGCAGCTCATCGTGCCGCCGGGGGCCGACGGGATCCTCTTCCGGGTGGCCCCCCTCATGGTCATCGCTCCGGCCCTGATGTGTCTCGCCGTGGTCCCCTTCAGCGAGGGACTCGTGGCGCGCAGCCTGAACGTGGGCCTGCTCATGGTCTTCTCCTTCGGCTCGGTCACCGTGCTGGCCATCATGCTCGGCGGCTGGGCGTCCCGCAATAAATACGCGGTGATGTCCGCCGCCCGCATCGTCTCTCAGGACGTGGCCTACGAGGTGCCCCTGCTGCTGGTGGAGCTCACGGTGCTCATGGTGGCCGGGACGATGAACCTGGGGGAGATCGTCGCCCAGCAGACCGGGGGCTTCTGGCACTGGAACATCCTGCGGCTGTCGGCCAACCCGCTGATGCCGCTGACCTTCGTCATCTTCTACACCTGCATCCTGGCGGAGACCAACCGGGCGCCGTTCGACATGGCCGAGGCCGAGAGCGAGCTGGTTGCCGGGGCCTTCACCGAGTACGCCGGGATGGGCTTCGGGGTGTTCTTCATGGCCGAGTACGCCAACGTCGTGGTGGGGTGCTGCCTCGCCACGGTGCTCTTCCTCGGCGGGTGGGACAGCCCGTTCGGCTTCTGGTCCGGGCCTCTCTGGTTCCTGCTCAAGACCTACCTTTTGGTCTTCTCGGTCATCCTCATCCGCTGGACCTTCCCGCGGACCCAGTTCTACTCCCTCCTCAACCTGTCGTG
>JBAZUN010000140.1:0-12728 GCA_041661365.1 Candidatus Latescibacterota bacterium | reverse complement strand
GGTGCCCGCCGACCAGGACGTGGCCAGCCTCAAGCGACGCGCCCGGTACGCGCCGGTCTACCTGGTCCAGGGCGAAGGGCGGGTCGAGCAGGTGATCCTGCCGATCTCCGGCCTGGGGCTGTGGTCGACCCTCCACGGCTTCGTCGCCCTCGATGCCGGCGACCTGACGACGATCAAGGGACTGGTCTTCTACGAGCACGCCGAGACCCCCGGACTGGGCGGCGAGGTGGACAACCCGGCCTGGAAGGCGCTGTGGAAGGGGAAACGGGCCTTCGACGAGACCGGGAGGGTGAGGATCGAGGTCATCAAGGGGCAGGTGGACCGGAGCCGTCCGGACGCTCAGTACCAGGTCGACGGTCTTTCGGGGGCTACCCTGACCTCGCGCGGGGTCGAGCAGATGCTGCACTTCTGGCTGGGTGCCAACGGCTTCGGTTCGTTTCTCGCCAGGGTGAAGGCGGAAGGAGTCTGAGGCGATGGCGGAGAAGGTCAAGGACGTCCTCTTCGGCCCGGTCTTCGGCAACAACCCGATCGGGCTCCAGGTCCTGGGGATCTGCTCGGCCCTGGCGGTCACCGGCAAGCTCGACACCGCGGTGACCATGGCCATCGCCGTCACCCTGGTGACCGCCTTCTCCAACGCCGCGGTGAGTCTCATCCGCAACCACACCCCGAGCAGCATCCGGATCATCGTGCAGATGACGGTCATCGCCGCGATGGTGATCGTGGTCGACCAGTTCCTGCGGGCCTACGCCTTCGAGGTGAGCAAGCAGCTCTCGGTCTACGTCGGGCTCATCATCACCAACTGCATCGTCATGGGCCGGGCCGAGGGGTTCGCCATGCGGAACGGCCCGGGGCTGAGCTTCCTCGACGGGATCGGCAACGGCCTGGGGTACAGCCTGGTGCTCCTCACCGTGGGGGTGATCCGCGAGCTGTTCGGCTCGGGGAAGCTTTTCGGCGCCCCGATCTTCGCGCTGGTCAACGAGGGCGGCTGGTACCTGCCCAACGGCCTGCTGCTGGTACCGGCGAGCGCCTTCTTCATCATCGGACTGCTGATCTGGCTGCTGCGCACCTTCCGGCCGGACCAGGTGGAGGAGGGCCACTGAGATGCTGGAGGTCTATCTCAGCGTCTTCATGAAGTCGGTCTTCATCGAGAACATGGCCCTGGCGTTCTTCCTCGGGATGTGCACCTTCCTGGCGGTCTCGAAGAAGATCGAGACCGCCATCGGTCTGGGGATCGCCGTGGTGGTGGTACAGACGATCACCGTGCCGGCGAACAACCTGGTCTACCAGTACCTGCTCAAGGAGAACGCCTTGAGCTGGGCCGGCCTCGAGGGGGTGGACCTGACCTTCGTCGGGCTCATCAGCTACATCGGCGTGATCGCCGCCATCGTGCAGATCCTCGAGATGCTCCTCGACAAGTACGTGCCGTCGCTCTACAACGCCCTGGGGATCTTCCTGCCGCTGATCACGGTCAACTGCGCCATCCTTGCCGGCTCCCTGTTCATGGTCGAGCGGGACTACAACCTCGGCGAGAGCGTGGTCTACGGGGTCGGCTCGGGGCTCGGCTGGGCCCTGGCCATCGTGGCGCTCGCGGGGATCCGCGAGAAGCTGAAGTACAGCGACGTGCCGGCCGGTCTGCGGGGGCTGGGGATCACCTTCATCACCGCGGGCCTGATGGCCCTGGCCTTCATGTCCTTCTCCGGCATCCAGCTCTGAGAGACTGACCCGATGATCGACGCGGTAGTTGGCGTGGGGATGTTCGTGGGCGTGGTGCTGGCCCTGGTCGCGCTGATCCTGGCCGCCCGCTCGCGGCTGGTCGCCACCGGGCAGGTGCAGATCGTCATCAACGAGGACGAGGCCAAGGCGCTCGCGGTGCCGGCGGGCGGGAAGCTGCTCAGCGTCCTGGCCGACCAAAAGGTCTTCGTCTCCTCGGCCTGCGGCGGCGGCGGCACCTGCGGTCTGTGCCGGGTGAAGGTGCTGGCCGGCGGCGGCGACATCCGGCCCACCGGGCTGAGCCACATCACCAAGCGCGAGGCCCGCGAAGGGGCCCGCCTCTCCTGCCAGGTGGCCGTCCGCTAGGACCTGCGGATCGAGGTGCCGCCCGAGGTCTTCTCGGTGCGCCGCTGGGAGTGCGAGGTGGTCTCGAACCGCAACGTCGCCACCTTCATCAAGGAGCTCGTCGTCCGGTTGCCCGAGGGCGAGCGCCTGGAGTTCCGCTCCGGGGGGTACGTGCAGCTCGAGGTGCCGTCCTTCGAGTGCTCCTTCCGCGACTTCGACGTCGACTCCCGCTTTCACCCCGACTGGGATCGCTTCAGGGTGTGGGACCTGAAGACGGTGAGCCGCGAGCCGGCGATCCGGGCCTACAGCATGGCGAACCATCCGGCCGAGGGGAACATCGTCATGCTGAACGTCCGCATCGCCACCCCGCCGTTCGACCGGCAGAAGGGAAGGTGGATGGACGTCTCCCCGGGGATCGTCTCGTCCTACGTGTTCAGCCGCCGACCCGGGGACAAGGTCACCGTGGCCGGGCCGTTCGGGGAGTTCTTCATCCAGGACACCCAGCGCGAGATGGTCTACGTCGGCGGCGGCGCCGGCATGGCCCCCCTGCGGTCGCATATCTTCCACCTCTTCCACACCCTCCGAACCGGCCGCAAGGTCTCGTACTGGTACGGCGCCCGCTCGACCAACGAGCTGTTTTACGAGGAGGAGTTCCGGGCGATCGAGCGGGAGTTCCCGAACTTCGCCTTCCACGTGGCCATGTCCGAGCCGTTGCCCGAGGACCGCTGGACCGGGTACATCGGCTTCATCCACCAGGTGCTGCTGGACAACTACCTGACCACGCACCCGGCGCCCGAGGACATCGAGTACTACCTCTGCGGCCCGCCGATGATGCTGCAGGCGGTGCGCCGCACCCTGGACAACCTGGGCGTCGAGCCCGAGATGGTCCGGTTCGACGACTTCGGGAGCTGAACGGAGAGCGCGACCGATGACCGTGGTGCTGACGGCGTTCGCGGCCTTTGCCCTGGTGATGGCGGCCATGGCCATCGGGGTAATTTTTAGCCATCGCGCGATCAAAGGGTCGTGCGGCGGGCTGGGAGCCCTGGCCGCCAAGGTCGGCGTGCCCCTGTGCGAGTGCGGCGGCGATCGGACCCGCTGCGTGAGCCTCGAGGCACCGCCTCCGGCGGACGCGTCGGTCGGACAGACCACGGAGACCGACCAAGTCAGGACCCCGGCCTGACGACTCCGGGGCGGACACCATGCCGGACAAGGAATCACCGACCCGCAAGGCCGTGCGGACCTACGCCCAGGCCAGCGAGTACCTCGGCCTCGGGTTCCAGTTCGCCGCGACCATCCTGGTTTTTCTCTTTGTCGGCCACTGGCTCGACGCCCGCTTCGGCACCCATCCGGTGCTGCTGGTGGTCGGGGTCTTCGGCGGCGGTGCCGCCGGCTTCATCACCTTGTACCGGGACCTGGTCCACCGGACCGGCCGGCGCGGCCGACAGGGGATTCGCGGATGTGGCAGGGGATCGGAATCGGAGCCGCCATCTCCCTCGTGACCGGAATGGTCACCTGGGGGCTCTTCCGCTGGGCCCTCGGCCGGGGCTCGGTCACCTTTATCCGAGTCTTCCTCGCCGGAATCGGTGGGCGCCTGCTCGTGTTGGCGGCCGCGGCCCTGCTGGTGCTGGGACTGACCAAGGTCCACCGGCTGGGGTTCGGCGCCGGTCTGGTCGGCACCTACCTGGTGCTCCTCACCGGCGAGGTCGCGTACCTGCTGCGCCGAGCGCGGCGGCTGCCCGCGGCGCCGCGGGCCGACCGGATCGATCCGGGTCCCTCCGGCGGTTGACACCTCCAGGGGGGCGCTGTAGTTTATCACGTCCTTTCGGCGTCTTCCTCCACCCGAAGCCCGCAGACGGAACCGTGGCGCGCTACCGGACAGCGGTTAGCCATGGCGGCTGAAGCGCAGGCCGCCGCGGCAGCGGAAAGCAAGCTGGACATCCTCGGGCACATCCAGGACCACGGCTACCTGGACGTTCCCTTCCTCAACGCTCATCACGTAATCGACGGCAGACTCGACCTGCCGCAGTTCCCCCCGTTCCAGGTTTCCGGGATCACGGTCGACCTTTCCATCACCCGCCACGTGGTGATGATGTGGGTGGCCGGGCTGCTAATCACGGGGCTGCTGCTGCGGGCCTTCCGTCGGCCGCAGCCGGTTCCCCGGGGACTGGCCAATCTCTTCGAGGCCATGGCGGTCTTCGTGCGGGACGACATCGTCTACGCCGTCATGGGGGAGCGCGGCAAGCCCTATCTGCCCTACCTGCTTACCGTCTTCTTCTTCATCCTCACCTGCAACCTGCTCGGTCTGATCCCGTATTCAGCGTCAGCCACGGGGAACATCAGCGTCACCGCGGCCCTGGCCGGTTGCACCTTCGTCACCTTCCTCGGCGCCGGGATCGCCAACAACGGGCTCTTCGGCTACTTCAAGAGCCTGGTGCCGCACGGGGTGCCGGCCTGGCTGCTGCCGATCATGGTTCCGCTGGAGCTGTTCGGGATCTTCACCCGTCCCTTCGCCCTGTGCATCCGTCTCTTCGCCAACATGATGGCCGGGCACGTGGTCATCCTGGCCCTGTTGGGGATGATCTTCCTCTTCGGCACGATCTACGTGGCCCCGGGCTCGGTCCTCTTTGTCGCGGCCATCTACCTGCTCGAGATCTTCGTGGCCCTGGTCCAGGCCTTCATCTTCACCCTGCTCTCCGCTCTGTTTATCAACATGGCGGCCCATCCGGAGCATTGATCGCTGGCGAATCATCACCTGTCTGAGGAGGAGTGAGCCATGGAATTAGCGGGTATCGGTACCGGCATCGGCGCCGGCGTCGGCGCCGGCCTGGTGGCCCTGGGCGCCGGTCTGGGGATCGGCCGTCTGGCAGCCGCGGCCCTGGAGGGCGTGGCCCGTCAGCCCGAGGCGACCGGCGACCTGCGCGTCACCATGATCATCGCGGCCGCACTGATCGAGGGAGTAGCCTTCCTTGGCCTGGTGATCTGCATCCTGCTGGCCACCAAGTAGCGCCGTCACCGGCGGACGAGAGCGACCATGTTACTGGAACCCCATGCGGGGACCATCGCCTGGACGATCATCACCTTCCTCATCGTCCTGTTCGTCCTCAAGGGCACGGTGTGGAAGCCGCTCCTCCAGGCCCTCGACCAGCGCGAGGCCGGGATCAAGGAGGCGCTCGAGGGGGCGGAGCGGGTCCGGGCCCAGGCCCAGACCATGCTCGAGGAGCAGGCCCAGCACGCGGCTCAGGCTGAGGCCGAGGCGCGCGAGACGGTGCGGCAGGCGCGCGAGGCGGCGCAGCGGGCCGGCCAGGAGATCATCGAGGCGGCCCGCAAGGAGGCCCAGCAGGCGGTGATCCAGGCCAGGCTCCGCATCGAAAGCGAAAAGCGGACTGCGATAGCCGAGCTGCGGCGCGAGGTCGCCGAGCTGGCCGTGCAGGCCGCAGGCGCGGTGATCAACGCCAACCTGGACAACGAGCGGAACCGCCGGTTGGTCGACGAGCTGATCGCCGGCGTGCCGGGCCCGCCCGAGAAGTGAACCGCGTCTCGAGGGACGGTCGTTTTCCGCCGCCCTTGAGGACGTCAGCCAGCGGAGCAGGAATTCCGGATCGATGGACGCAGCGGCGGTAGCGCGGCGATACGCCCTGACCCTGCTGGAAACGGCAGAGGAGCAAGGCTCCTTCCCGCAGGTGGCGCGCGACGTGGAGGGGCTCCGGGTCACGCTAGCGGCCTCGCCCGAGCTGGTCGCCTTCCTCGGCAATCCGCTCCTGGCGGGTGAGGGACATGCCCGGGCCCTGGAGGCCCTTTTCGGCGACAAGGTCCAGCCGTTGACGCGCGATTTCCTCCGCCTGGTCGCGACCCGAAGGCGGGGGAGCCTGCTGCCGGCGATCCTGGCCGGGTTCACCGAGCTGGCCGAGGAACGGGCCGGGAAGGTGACCGCCCGGGTCCGGTCGGCCGTCCCGCTCAACGCGCTCCAGGCCGACCGTCTCCGCGAGCGGCTCGGGGCCTTCACCGGCAGGCAGGTAGAGCTGGAGATCGAGGTCGATCCGGCCGTGGGGAGCGGCGCCGTGGTGCAGGTGGGGGATACGATCATCGACGGTACCGTGGCCACCCGGCTCGAGCGCCTGCGTCGCCGCCTGATCGGGGTCTGATCCGTTCCGGCATTACCGACAGGACACCCAGAAGAGGAAGCAGTATGGCCACCGAGGCAATGGTCCAGCCCGACGAGATCACCCGGATCCTCAAGCAGCAGCTGCTGGGCCTGGAGCAGCAGGTCGACGTGTACGAGGCCGGGACCGTGCTCTACGTGGGCGACGGGATCGCCCGGGTGCACGGGCTGGGGAACGTCCGCGCCACCGAGCTGGTCGAGTTCCCCCACGGGATCATGGGGATGGCCCTCAACCTCGAGCAGGACAGCGTCGGCTGCGTGCTCTTCGGCGAGGACTCGGTCATCAGCGAGGGGGACGTGGTGCGGCGCACCGGCCGCATCGTCGAGGTGCCGGTGGGCGAGGAGCTGCTGGGCCGGGTGGTCAATCCGCTGGGGCACCCGATCGACGGCAAGGGCCGCATCGAGGCCCGGGAGCAGCTCCCGGTCGAGCGCAAGGCCCCCGGGGTCATCGAGCGCCAGCCGGTCACCCAGGCCCTGCAGACCGGGCTGAAGGTCATCGACGCCACCGTGCCGATCGGCCGCGGGCAGCGCGAGCTGATCATCGGCGACCGGCAGACCGGCAAGACCGCCATCGCCGTCGACGCCATCATCAACCAGCGCGACACCGGGGTCAAATGCGTGTACGTGGCCATCGGTCAGAAGGCTTCCACCGTGGCCAAGGTGGTCTCCGAGCTCGAGTCGCGCGGTGCCATGGCCTACACCACGGTGGTCTCGGCCACGGCCAGCGACCCGGCGGCGCTACAGTACCTGGCTCCGTACTCGGGCTGCTCGATGGGCGAGTATTTCCGCGACCGCGGCCAGGACGCCTTGATCGTGTACGACGACCTGTCCAAGCATTCCTGGGCCTACCGCGAGATGTCCCTGGTGCTGCGACGTCCCCCCGGCCGCGAGGCCTACCCCGGCGACGTCTTCTACCTGCACTCGCGCCTGCTCGAACGGGCCGCCAAGCTGAGCGACGCCCTGGGCGGCGGTTCGCTCACCGGGCTGCCGATCATCGAGATCCTCGAAGGGGACATGTCGACCTACATCCCGACCAACGTCTGGTCGATCACCGACGGGCAGATCCTGCTCAAGCCCGAGCTGTTCTACGCGGGGGTGCGGCCGGCCATGGACGTGGGCGCCTCGGTCTCCCGCGTCGGCAGCAAGGCCCAGACCAAGGCGATGAAGGGGGTGTCGCGCACCCTGCGCGCGGACATGGCCCGGTTCAAGGAGGTGCAGGCCTTCGCCCAGTTCGGCACCTCGGACCTGGACGCCACCACCCGCAACCTGCTCAACCGCGGCGAGAAGCTCACCGAGATCCTCAAGCAGGGCCAGTTCAGCCCGATGCCCCTCGAGGAGATGGTGGCCGCGCTCTACGCCGGCAGTCAGATCGACGACCTGCCCACCGCCGACGTGCGGCGGTTCGAGCGCGAGCTGCTCGGCTTCCTGCACGAGAAGCACGCCGAGGTGATCGAGGCGATCCGCCAAACCCGCGACCTGGACGGCGAGACCAAGACCCGCCTGGACAAGGCCATCGCCGAGTTCAAGAAGGGGTTCAAGACCTCCGTGGCGGCGGCCTAGCCCGGAAACGGTAGGGAGAGATCGCGTGGCCACGCTGCGGCAGCTCAGGACCCGGATCGCCAGCGTCCGGAACATCCAGCGGGTGACCAACGCCATGCAGCTTGTGGCCGCGGCCCGGGTGCGCCGGGCTCAGCAGGCGATCCTCGCCGCGCGGCCGTACGCCATGCAGTTGGAGCACATCCTCCAGCAGCTCAGCCTCAGCGTCGACCCCGAGCAGCACCCGCTGATGCGGCCGCGGCCGGTGAAACGGCTGGCCCTGGTGGTGGTCACCTCCGACCGGGGGCTGTGCGGCGGGTTCAACTCGGCGATCTGCCGGTTCGCCCAGACCCAGATCCGCCAGCACGAGGGGCAGGGGGTCGAGCTGATCGCCATCGGCCGCAAGGGCCGCGACTTCTTCCGCCATCGCGGGGTCGTCCCGGCCCGCGAGCACGTGGGGCTCTTCCGCCGGCTGGAGTTCGGCCAGGCGGCCACCATCGCCCACGAGCTGATCGGCCACTACACGGCCGGCAGCGTCGACCAGGTGCTGCTGGTCTTCAGCGAGTTCAAGTCCCTGGGCCAGCAGACCCCGGTGGTCCACCAACTGCTGCCGATCCAGCCGGAGGAGGGAGAGGTCGATCCGGCGCATGACTATCTGTTCGAGCCGGACCCCGAGCAGTTGCTGAGCACCCTGGTGCCGCGGCACGTGAACTACCAGGTGTGGCGAGCCCTGCTCGAGTCGAACGCCGGCGAGCAGGCGGCGCGGATGACCGCCATGGACAACGCCGCCAGGAACGCCGGCGACCTGATCGGCGACCTGACGCGGCAGATGAACAAGGAGCGCCAGTCGGCCATCACCCTGGAGTTGATGGATATCGTCGGCGGCGCCAACGCCGTCTCCCAGGGTTGACCGGGGCGGCAGGATGAGGATACCGGATTGCAGAAGGGGTTGTTTCCCGGGAGTGCCATGAGATGAGCGAGGGCAGGATCAGCGAGATCGTCGGCGTGGTCGTCGACGTGGACTTCGCCGGCGGCGACTTGCCGCCGATCAACCACGCGCTGGCGGTGCCCCGGGAGGGCGGCCGCCTGATCCTCGAGGTGCAGCAGCACCTCGGCGAGGGGCGGGTCCGGTGCGTCTCGATGGACGCCACCGACGGCCTGGAGCGCGGTGCTCGGGTAATCGACACCGGGGCTCCGATCCGGGTGCCGGTTGGCAAGGCGGTCCTCGGCCGGCTCCTCAACGTGGTCGGCGATCCGGTCGACGGCAAGGGCCCGATCCCCGAGAGCGCGCCGCGGCTGCCGATCCACCGGGCTCCGCCGCCCCACGAGGAGCAGGTCACCACCGACCAGATTCTGGAGACCGGGGTCAAGGTCATCGACCTGATCTGCCCCTTCGCCCGCGGCGGCAAGCTGGGCCTGTTCGGCGGCGCCGGGGTGGGGAAGACGGTCATCCTCACCGAGCTGATCCACAACGTGGCCCAGGGACACGGCGGGTACTCGATCTTCGCCGGGGTGGGCGAGCGAACCCGCGAGGGGAACGACCTCCTGCTCGAGCTGAGCGAGTCCGGGGTCATCGACAAGACCGCCATGGTCTTCGGCCAGATGAACGAACCCCCGGGCGCCCGCCAGCGGATCGCCCTGACCGGCCTGACCGTGGCCGAGTACTTCCGCGACGAGATGGGCCAGGACGTCCTCCTCTTCATCGACAACATCTTCCGCTACATCCTCGCCGGGTCCGAGGTTTCGGCCCTGCTGGGCCGCATGCCCTCGGCCGTGGGGTACCAGCCGACCTTGGCCACCGAGATGGGCGAGCTGCAGGAGCGGATCACCACCACCCAGAAGGGCTCGATCACCTCGGTCCAGGCCATCTACGTGCCGGCCGACGACTACACCGACCCGGGGGTGGTGACCGCCTTCAGCCACCTCGACGGCCGCATCGTCCTCGAGCGCTCACTGGCCGACCAGGGCTACTACCCGGCGGTCGATCCCCTGGCCTCCAGCTCGCGCGTGCTCGACCCGCGGGTCGTCGGCGAGGACCACTACCGGGTGGCGCAGCGGGTGCAGGAGATCCTCCAGCGGTACCGCGACCTGCGCGAGATCATCGCCATCCTGGGCGTCGACGAGCTGTCCGACGAGGACCGGGTGGTGGTCGGACGGGCCCGGCGGCTGCAGCTCTTCCTGACCCAGCCGATGTTCGTCGCCGAGGCCTTCACCGGCCTGCCGGGCGAGTTCGTCAAGATCGAGGAGACCGTGCAGGGGTTCGGCGGCCTGATCGAGGGCGAGTACGACAACCTGCCCGAAGAGGCCTTCTACAGGGTCGGGTCGATCGCCCAGGCGGTCGAGAAGGCCAAGACCCTTTGATGTCCACGACGCGGCACTGACGCCCATGGCCACCTATCAGCTCGACATCGTCACGCCCGAGCGGACCGTCTACACCGGTGCCGTCGGCCGCCTCACGGCACCGGGGACCGAGGGGCTCTTCGGGGTGCTGCCGGGGCACGCGGCCCTGCTCACCTCGCTGGCCGTCGGCCTTCTGGCCTTCGTCGACGCCCAGGGAAGGTCGAGGCGGGCCGCGGTCGCCGGCGGCTTTGCCGAGGTGGAGCGGGGCCGGGTGGTGGTCCTGGCAGAGACCGCCGAGCTGGACGAGGAGATCGACGTGGAGCGGGCCCGTCAAGCCCTGACCCGGGCCACGGAGGAGTTGGCCCACGCCCCCAGGGCCGCCGGGGCCGAGCAGTGGCACCTAGCCCTGACCCGGGCCCGCAGCCGGCTCAAGGCCGCCGGGACCGAGTAACCCGACGCCAGCGGACTTCCGTCCCAGGCCAATCACCGAGGGGTGGTTGGCCTTTCCCATGCCGACCCCGTACCTTCTTTCGGAGCCTGTTCCCGCACCGCGCATCCGAGGACCTGCCCGATGTCGTCGATCTCCCCGGCCCTGAGCGACTACCTGCACCGGTACATCCCGGAGATCGAGCGGGAGATGTTCTCCTTCCTCCCCGTGCAGGAGCCGGGGCCCTTCCTCTACGCCTCGATGCGCGACTATCCGCAGCGGGGTGGCAAGCGGTTCAGACCGGCCCTGGTGCTGATCTCCTGCGAGGCCTTCGGCGGCGACCTCCGGCTCGCTCTGCGCACGGCCGCCGCCTTCGAGATGTACCAGTCCTTTGCCGTGGTCCACGACGACATCGAGGACGATTCCGAGCTGCGACGGGGGAAGCCCTGCCTCCACCGACTCCACGGGGTGCCGCTGAGCATCAACATCGGCGACGCGCTCTACGCCAAGGTCTTCGAGGTGCTGGTCGCCAACCGGCCGCTCTTGGGTGACGGGAAGACCCTGGCCCTGATCGACGAGATGGTGCGCGGCTCGCGCGAGACCTGCGAGGGCCAGGCCTACGACATGGGGTGGATCCGCGAGCGCTGCATCCCGACCGAGGACCAGTTCATGGTGATGCTGCGCAAGAAGACCGGCTGGTACACCGGTCGCGGGCCGTGCACCGCGGGGGCCATCATCGCCGGCGCCCCCGAGCCGCAGCGCCGGGCGATCGGCGACTTCGGCGAGGCCATGGCCATGGCCTTCCAGATCCGCGACGACCTGCTCAACATCCGCTCCTCGGATCAGGACGCGCAGCGGGCGCCGGGGATCACCTCCGGGGCGTACGGGAAGGAGCGGGGCGGGGACATCGCCGAGGGGAAGCGCACCCTGATCGTCATCGACCTGCTGCGCCGGTGCGCCTCCTCGGAGCGGGAGGAGGTGCTGCGGATCCTGCACGAGGAGCGCCAGCGGAACACCCCGGAACAGATCGAATGGGTGATCGGGCTGATCGAGCGGTACGGCAGCGACCGGTACGCCGAGCAGGTCTGCCAGGCCAAGGCCCGCGAGAGCCTGGTGTACCTCGACGGGATCCCGGCCGGTCCGGCCCGCGACCTGCTGGGGGAGATGCTCGACTTTCTGGTCGAACGGGCCTTCTGATCCTCGACCATTTTGTCGAGGTGGCGCCGGCTGCTCAGGCGGTGGCCGCCAGGGGGCCGATGACCTCCTCGGCCAGCTCGCGCAGGGAGCGCTGTAGCCGCAGACGGCCCCGGTTGACGCGCGACTTGACCGTGCCGACCGGGCAGTGGATGACCGCGGCGATCTCCTCGTAGGAGAGCCCGCTCAGGTCGCGCAGCAGCACCGCCTCGCGGAACTCCTCGGGCAGGTCGTCGATCGCCACGACCACCGAGTCGCGGACCTGGGCCGTGTCGGCCTGTTCGCCGGGGAGGAGCTCCCGCGAGAGGGGCTCGAAGAAGCCGTTCCGCTCCTCCTCGTCGTCCGGGCCGATCGGGATCCAGTGCCAGCGCTTGCGGCGGCGCAGCTCGGTCTTGGCCAGGTTCCCGGCGATGGTGTAGAGCCAGGTGGAGACCTGCTCGATGGCCGGGTACTGATGCCGGTGGCGCAGGCAGCGGAGGAAGGTCTCCTGGATGATGTCCTCCGCTGTTTCGCGGTCGCCGACGAACCGGTACACGAAGTTGTAGAGCGGCGCGCGGTACCGTTCGACGAGGATCGACAGGCTGCCCTGGTCCTCGGCGGCCTGCATGAGGATCTCCTTGTCCGACAGCTCGCCGGTCCGCTTCATGGCAGTCAGTCCTTCCTGGTCGGTAGCGCCCGGCCTGAAAAAGCCGGGTACGCGGGGCTGTCAACCACCAAGGAGGCAGCAATCGGCATACCACGACCTGCCCAGGTGATCCTGTCCGGTCGGGCGTGAGCCTGGTCACGCCAACCAGCCCGTTCCAGGCGGTGATCGGATCAGAACGGGATCATCCGATCGATTTTGGGCCCGTGGGCCCGTTCCTTTCGGCCCGCGGTATTCCGCTGGTGTCAGTTGCAGCTCTCGGAAAACTGAGAGTTCCGTCAGAAAACCGATGCTCTTTGGGCCGTTGTTCCAGCCTCTGCGCGGGGCGGTCCAGGGCCATGAAAGGGAATTAACCTGTTGGAGGATAAACAGAT
>JBAZUN010000139.1:1584-12819 GCA_041661365.1 Candidatus Latescibacterota bacterium | reverse complement strand
GGCGAATCAGGTCCTCGGTCCAGCCCCTGTGGTGAATGGCTGGGTCGATGAGCTTGGCCCGGGTGTCGGCTTCAGTCAGGGGCATGAGGGCTCCTGCTGGCTACTTGTTATACACGTCGTCGGCACAGGTCGCCGCCGAAAGGCGTACCCCAAGCGGCGTCACGCGTGGGCAGTAGCCTCTACCTCATCCCCGAACTTGGAAAGCTCAGAGGGAACGACTGCCCGGATGAGGTAGGTGTCGAGCAAGCCTTTCACGCGCGTCTGGAGGGGCACACGCTCCTCGATGTGGGTTGCGCTCAAGACCACGATGAGTCGACGCTGAGCTTCGTCATCACCTGAATGGCGCTGCAGAAGGTCCCCCTCCAGCGCGAGACGTTCAACGCGGTTCATCACCGCGGCTACCGGACCGACCATGGGCTCAGGACGCACCAGGTTCAAGGTACCGTTCTGATAGGCGTACGGGAACATGAGCATCTTCCCCACAACCGGAATCTCCACCTTCTGATCGTATTGGACCCGACCGACCAAGGAGGGGCGCCGAAAGATCGATTCTAGTTCGGGGAACTGCAGGGCTCGCGGGGCGGTGAGGCGCCGAGTCCGTGGGAACAACTCTTCATAGAGCGCGTCCAGCTCTTCGCGAGGGCTGCCCACCTTGATGGGGCGGGGAGGCGTCAACGTAATCTCGTTGGCTCGGGTCTGAGCGAACTGAAGAAGATCTTCGGCGCTCTGGACCTCACCCCAGAGCTGGTCAATCCTTGCCTGCATGGCTTGGAGCGATGACAGCAGGCTCTCTCGGTCGAAAGAGCTCCTGCCAAAGAGCTTCTCGACCCGACTGAAAGAGGCAACCGTCCGAGCCTGGATGAACCTGTACGCGGGGCACAGGAGGACTACACCCAGGTTCACGGACTCCGACCGGGTGCTGTCAGGGCAATACTGGATGAGCGAGTAGTAGCCAGGTTGGGTAATCAGGTCCATGGTATGTGGCTCCTCCTCTGTCAGGCTGACTCTACAGGTCGGAACACCGCTGAAGGGCGCTGAGCGAGCCATACCGCGCGGTCAGTCAGAAACCGAACCAGCGCCGCCCGGGTCTCTCCATCGACATCCCATTGCCGTGGAATACTGGCCGCGAGTGCCCGCAGTCGCTCCACGTCGATCACCGCCAAGCATCCCTGGATCGCCTTGACCTCCTCAACCGACCAGAAAGCTCCAAACGCCGGGAAGGCCCCGTATACTGTCTCGTCCCTGACCATGGCGAGCGTGGCTAGACGTGGCGTCAACTGCTGGTTATCAGAGAGACAGTGCGTGTGGTCCATGGTCACGAGTTCCCTGGCCACACCTCTGGTGGTGGCAGACGACAGGAACACGTTGTCCACATGGCAACGACGCCCTGGCACATAACGGTCGCGGTTCCGGACCCAGGAGTCAAAGACGATCTGGCGCGAGAGGTGGCCTTTGTTGGTGATGGCCTCGAGCTCGGAGGGTCGGCCGCTCCATGGCTCGCCGCGCTCAGCCCGGGTGGCGAAGGCAGGGCCTGGCTGAGCCTGCCGCCCGTGACCCAGTGGCACCTCATCGCCCTCAACTAGATCAAGCAGGGCGAAATCAAAAGTCCGCAATCCCAACTGGCGTGCGAGGTTGGTGGCCACCCATTCGCAGGCGAGGGCGTGTGGTCCCTCGGCATTGCCGAGCGCCTTGATATAGGCAGGGCCCGCATCGGTCTGCACCCGTGCGGGACCTGTGCTATTCTCGAACGACCGCTCGAACCGCCGGAAGTGCTTCGGCTGCCATGCCAAAGATTCAGGGCTCCTTAAAAAGCCTGCTGCGGTGATACCTGCGGTTAGCGCCAGGATAGTCTACACAGCCGGCAACCCAGAAGCGCGGTGCGCGCTGAGCCCCACTTTAGTAACGGGAATATGCGGGCGAGCGCCAGTGCATTCCATCCGTTCCTGCGTCCCTGGCCCACCGACTCAGGACCGCCTCTTCCCGTCGGCCCACACGCTGGTCCCCCGGGCTCGCGCCCAGGCGGTCATCCGGCGCGGGTCCCCGCCCCAGAGCCGGTCCCGGGCCCAGTCCGCCGGGACCGGTGGTCCCTCGCAGTCCAGGCGGATCACCGGGAAGAGTCGGGTCGGGGCCTCGGCCGGCAGCCCGGTGATTCCGACCTCGTCCCCTTGCTGGGTCACGGCCAACTCCTGGCCGGTGGTCAGCAGCATCGCGCGCGACACTCGCGTGGCCAGGCCGGCCAGCCGCAGCTCGGGCCGGCCGTCCCAGAAGCGGAGCACCAGGTACAGGGCGTTGCCGCGCACGGTCTGGTACCCGCGGGTGATCATCTCGCAGACGTCGCCGCCCTCGGCCTCGTAGATCGCCTCCCCGTGCACCTGCAGCCAGTCGCCGACCTGGGTCAGCCGCTCGACGACCTGCGCGGGTAGGCGGCCCTCACCGTCCGGTCCGACGTTGAGCAGGAGGTTCCCGCCCATACTGGCCGCCTGCACCAGCATGTCCAGGACCTGATCGGCCGAGCGCCAGCGCTCGCCGGCGGCGTACCCCCACAGCCGCCAGGTCGTGACCTGGCACGATTCCCACAGCCGTTCGGCCTCGGCGGCGATATGGTGCTCGGGGGTGCCGAAGTCGCCCAACTGCGAGGTTCCCGGACCAGCGCCGCCGTCGGCGTGCTGACCGGCCGGCACCGGGATCGAGCCGAGCCGGTTGTTGATGAGCAGGTGCGGCTGGAGGGCCCGCATCCGCTCGACCAGCTCGGGCCCGCCCCACTCCAGGGCGTTCTGCGGCCAGGCCCCGTCGAACCAGAAGACGTCGAGGTGGCCGTAGTCGGTCAGCAGCTCCTCGACCTGATGGTGGAAGTACTGCCGGAACCCCTCCCACCCGGCCGGGTCGTGGGCCGGTCCTTCCCAGTAAGCGGGAATTCGCCAATCGGCCAGGGAGTAGTAGAGCCCGACCCGCAGGCCGGCCTCGCGGAAGGCCTCGAGGAACTCGCGGACAAAGTCCCGCTTCGGGGCCTGTCGGCCGACCGAGTAGTCGGTGTACCGCGAGTCCCACAGGCAGAAACCGTCGTGGTGCCGCGCGGTCAGCACGGCGTAGCGCATCCCGGCCCGCCGCGCCACGTCGGCCCAGGCCCGCGGGTCGTAGTGTTGGGGGTTCCACCGGCAGGCGGCCTGGCCGTACTCCTGCTGGTCGAGGTGCTCGCGAAAGAGGGCTTGTTCGCCGCGGCCGTACGCCGCGTACGCCCCCCAGTGGATGAACAGGCCGAAGCGGGCCGCGGGGAACCACTGCCACTTCTCCGGTACCTGGCGAACCCGTCCGTACATGGGTATCTCCCCTGTCAGTTCGGTGAGTGCGTCGCGCGGCCTGGCCGGACCGGGTGAATCGACCCGGTTGCCGCGGCCCCGGAAAGAACGCCAAATTACCCGACACTTCAAGCGCCATCGGCCCGGCTCCAGTGACCAGGAGGCAGACGTGACCGGCATGGGGATCATCGGTATGGGGTATACCGGGTGGCAGCACCTGCGGGTGGCTGACGAGGTGGCCGGGGTCGAGGTCCGCGCCGTGGTCGAGGCGAGGACGGACCGGTTGACCGGGCTGCCGCCGGGGATCGCGATCCACGCGAATTGGCAGGAGGCGGTGGCCGACCCGCGGCTCGACGCCCTCAGCGTCTGCCTGCCCCATCACCTGCACGCCGAGGTGGTGCTGGCCGCGCTCGCTGCCGGCAAGCACGTGCTGGTCGAGAAGCCGCTGGCCCTCGACCTGCCACAGGCCGAGCAGATGACCGCGGCAGCCGAAGCCTCCAGCGCGGTCACCATGGTCGAGATGACCCATCGCTTCTACCCACCGGTGGTCCAGGCCCGCGCGCTGGCCCGCTCCGGTCGCCTCGGCCAGGTCGTCGCCGTGGCCGAGCGGATCGTCCAGCCGATCCGCGAGGAGGAGCTGCCGGCCTGGATGCTCGACCGAGTCCAGGCCGGCGGCGGCGTGGCCACGACCAACGGGGTCCACATGCTCGACCGGATCGCCTGGGTCTGTGGCCAGCCGTTGCGCCTGCACCACGGGATCCTCGGCCATACCCAGCGGCTCGGCGACGTCGAGGACACCGCGTCCCTGCTCCTCTCCCTGGCAGACCAGACCCCGGTCTCCCTGCTGGCGGCCTGGCCCCGCGGTGACGGGGCCACGGACGACGAGCTGACCTTGTACGGAACCGGTGGCACCCTGCGGATCTGGGCCTGGCGCGGCTGGGCCTTTGAGCCGGGAGCAGGACCGCCCGAGGTCCACCAGTGCTATCCGCCGGAGGCGGACCACGCGGCCCGGGCCCGGGTCGGCATGGCCGGCGCCCTGACCGAGTTCGTCAGTGCCATTGCCGAGGGACGGCGCGCTGGTCCCGCCTTCCGCGAGATCCTCGAGGTCCAGCGCCTGCTCGACCGACTCTATCGCTCGGCCGGGATCGTCTGACCCGAGCCAGACCATACCGAAGGAGATATGCCCGTGCCTGTCGCGAGCCTGTCCGGCCACGAGGTCATCACCGTGCAGGGGCCGATCGACCCGGCCTGTCTGGGCGTGACCCAGACCCACGAGCACCTGGTCATCGACGCCATGGACCACTACGGCGGGTACCACTTCGTCATCGACGACGAGGAGCTGGTGGTCGAGGAGCTGGGGCCGTTCACCGCCCGCGGCGGCCGGGCCATCTGCGACCCCACGGTGGACGAGATCGGCCGCAACCCGGCGGCCCTGGCGCGGATCTCCCGGGCCGCCGGGATCCACGTGGTCATGGGGGCCGGTTGGTACCGGGAGTTCGGCTACCCCCGCGAGGTCGAGGAGCGGCCCAGCCGCGAGCTGGCCGAGATCCTGGTTCGCGAGATCGAGGTCGGGGTACGGGAGACCGGCATCCGGGCCGGGTTCATCGGCGAGCTGGGGACCGGCCGCCACTTCGTCAAGCCGGCCGAGGAGCGGGTCTTCCGGGCCGCGGCCCTGGCCCAGCAGCGGACCGGGGTGGCGATCTCCACCCACACCACCCGCTGGGGGACCCTGGCCATGGAGCAGATCGACCTGCTGGCCGAATTCGGCGCTGACCTGACGCGGGTCATCATCGGCCACCTGGGCGACCGCCGCGGGGTCCACCACCTGCTGCCGATCGCCGCGCGCGGGGTCTACCTGGAGGTCGACAACATCGGGTACCTCGACTACCAGCCCGAGGAGGTTCGGGCCGACAACGTCGTGGCCCTGGTGCGGGAGGGGTTCGGGACGCGGGTGCTCCTCTCCGAGGACATCTGCACCCTGGAGCAGTTGGGGTACCGCGGCGGCAAGGGGTACGGGTATCTGCTGGAGCGGTTCGTGCCCCTGCTCCGCCAACGGGGTCTGCGGGAGGAGGAGATCGACGAGCTGCTGGTCGGCAACCCGGCCCGGGCCTTTGCCCGGCCCGTCCGCGGGTCGGCGCCTGCTGTATAATCACCCCAGGCTTGCCGCCACGCCAAGAAGTCAGCCGGCCCTGAGTCGACTACTCCTCGAGCACCTCCCGGGCATAGCCGAACAGGGCCGGGGCTCCGCCGGTGTGCAGGAAGACCACCGGCCGGTCCGGTGCCAGCTTGCCGGTGCTCAGGTGATCGTGGAGGGCCGCCATCGCCTTGCCGGTGTAGACCGGGTCGATGAGGATCCCCTCGGTCCGGGCCACGGTGCGGACCGCCTCCATCCCGGCCGGGGTGGGGATGCCGTAGGCCTGACCGACGTAGGAATCGTCGTTGTCGAAGTCCTCGGCCTGCAGTTGCAGTTCCAGGCCGAGCCGGCGCGCCCCCTGGTTGGCGATGCGGGCCATCTCGGCGAAGCGGCGCGGCCATCGGCCGAAGGGGCAGAAGCCCCGCACGCTGATCGGGCTCTCCACCCACCTCAGCCCCAGGACCAGCCCGGCCTGGGTGGTGTCCAGGGCCGCGACGTAGAGGAAGGCCGGATCGATCCCCAGCTCGCAGCACTGCCGGGCCACCTCGATCCCCACCTCGGCGTAGGCCAGGGCGTCCAGGTCCACGGTATCGTCCTGGCGAGGCCGGTAGACCTTGCGGCCCTGGGCCGCCAGCTCCTCGGCTCGGGCCGCGATCGCCGCCTGCTGCGCGGCCAGGCCGGACTCGCGGAGGACCGTGACGTGAGCCCCGAAGAGCCGCTGCAGCAGGTTGTTCCCCTGCGATTCCTCCAGGTCGATCGGCCGCACCGGCCGCAGGAGCAGGTGCAGCTCGAGGCCGAGCCGGGCACAGGCCGCGGCCATCTGCCGGCAGTAGTTCGACTGCACCGCCGAGCCGCAGACGATGGTGTCGGCCCCCTTGGCCAGGGCATCGGCCAGGGACAACTCCAGCATGCGGGTCTTGTTGCCGCCGAAGGCCAGGCCGGTGAGGTCGTCCCGCTTGATGTAGAGCGGCGGACCGCCCCACCGGGCGCTGAGCCGGGGCATCGGCTCCAGCGGCGTCGGCCGCACCGAGGCCAGGGGCACCCGCGGCAGCCTGGCCAGGGCGTCCTCGAACCGGCGGGCCTTGGCGTCGTTCATCCGCTCCTCCTCAATTCCCGGCCGGCCACCCCTGGGCGGGGAGCCGCGAGAGCGGGTTCTGCTGGTGACAGGCCTCGATCACGGCGATCTGCACCCGCACCTGCTCCGGGGTGATGTAGAGCGGCGCCCCCTCGCGGATCACCTTGTAGAGGTGGTCGTAGTAGGACTTGGACATGAATTGGAAGCTGTTCTGCTGCTGCTTGTTCGGCTTCCAGCTCTTCTCCACCAGCCGCAGCTCCTCGCTGCAATAGCTCGGCCCGGGGAGCGGGTCGCGCAGCAGCTTCTGCTTGGGCGCGCGCCGCGAATCGTAGTACTTCCACTCCAGGCCGCCCGGGCCACCGCTCAGCCCACCCAGGGTACCGTAGAGGACGTACATCGGCCGAGGATACACGGCGCAGGAGGAGATCTCCAGGTCCACGTCCGGCTTGCCCGGGGTCCGCAGCAGGATCTTCACGTGATCTTCGGCGTCGCCCCAGGTGTTGGCCCGGTCCATGGTGCAGATGATCTCCTTGGGCTTCTGGAAGTCCAGCAGGCGCACCACCTGGTCCATCGGGTGAGGGCCGGTGTTCAGCAGGTTGCCGCCGCGGAACTCCTGCAGGGTCTGCCAGTCCCAGCGCCGGCCGAAGCCGCTGAACGAAAGGTTGATCTGGACCAGGCGGCCAAGGACCCCGGACTCGATCACCTGGAGCATCCGCTGGAACGGGGGAGAGTAGCGGGACTGCTGGAACGGGGCGAGGATCCGGTCGGCCTGGGCCGCGGTGCGGATCATGCGGTCGACCTCGGTCACGCTCCAGCCCAGGGGCTTCTCGCAGACCACGTGGTGACCCGCCTTCAGCGCGTCGATCGAGGCCTGCGGATGCAGGTGGCTGGGCAGGGAGTTGACCACCAGCTCCACGTCCTCGCGGGCGAGGAGGGCGCGGTAATCGGCGTAGGCGTCGCACTTCAGCTCGCGCGCGGCCCGCTCGCGGCGGTCGCCCAGGATGTCGCTGACCGCCACGATGCGGTACTTCGCCGGGGAGCGGCGGAACCAGTTGCAGTGGATGTCCAGACCGCTCCGTCCCTGGCCCAGGACCGCGACGCGGATCGGGCCGCCGCTCTTGCTTGCCGACATGGTCTTCACTCCGAAGGAGAGGTGGGGCATGAGGTTCCGTGGGGCTGTGCACTATACGGCGCGTAACGCGGCCTAGTAAGCGCATAGCGGCCCGGGCTGTCAAGTTTGTGGACCGGTGACCGGTGCCGTAGGTTATCCGGCCGTTCGTGCGACCCGGGAGAAGTCGGGAGGAGAACCGATGCGCCTGGCGCTGCTCGATCCCCTGTGGTGCCCCGGTCAGGCCGTGCCCCTGTTCCCCGATCAGGTCCGGACCACGCCCTGGTCCGCGTACGAGGCGCTGGAGCTGAAGCCGGGTCAGGAGTACCGCGGACCGAGCGGTCAGGCGGTCGAGGTCGGACTGGTGCTGCTGACGGGAGCGCTGACTGCAACCGACCTCCCCGAGCCGATCGCCCTCCTGGCTCCGGCCGTGGCGCTTTGCCCTGCGGTCGACCGGCCGCTGCTGTTGGCCAACCCGGGAACCGAGCCAACGCGCCTGCTGTTGGCATGCGTTGCCGGCGCGACCGAACCCGGGCCGGCCCCGGGCCTGATCCGGACCCAGCCCCTCGACCGCGGCGCGCTCCCGTGGCGGCCGGCGATCCACGGCGGGATCGGCCGCATCGCCAGCCGTCACCTGTGGGGACCGGCCGACTGCCGCGGCGCCTGGACCTTCATCGACCACGCGGTTCTCGCTCCCGGCAGCTCCCTCGGGTACCACTACCACGACGGCCTGGAGGAATCCTTCGTCGTGCTGGCCGGTCGAGGGACCCTGGTCGGCGCCGGCCGGACCTTGGCCGTCGGGCCGGGTACCGTGACCTGGCAGGCGATCCGCGAGCCGCACGGCCTGTTCGGTTCGGGACCGGAGGAGCTGGAGTTCCTGCGGCTGGCCGTGCGGCGGCCCGGGGAGGAGTTCACCACCGTGGACCTGCACGACGACCTGGCCGGCGGCCTCGGCAAGCCTGAAGGAACCGCGCGATGACCGACAGTCCCGAAGCCCAATCCCGGCGCGCCGTCCTCCGCGAGCAGTTGCACCAGCGATACCAGCCCCACCAGTACGACAACTGGGTGGTCTGGGCCGGGAACCACGAGGTGACCATCGACGGCACCCGGTGCAGCGCCACCCTGGCCCGGGCCTACGTCGGCCCTGGTCACCCGCGGGCCCTGGCCCGGGTTCGAGTCGAGCTGTTCGTCGCCGCGGTCGATCCGGCCCAGGTGCGGGCCGGCGAGGTCGAGGCCCGCCTGTGGACCGACGCGGACCGACGGGGCAGCCTGGACGGCGAAGGGATCTTCCGCGACGACCCGGGCCGGTACCTGCCGATGCACCTGGTCGGCGACCAGGACGGGGTGCCGGTCCGTGCCGGGAACAACCTGGTCTTCGAGTCCGACGAGTTCCCCCTCACCGCTACCGGGGCGTACGCCTATACCGTGGAGCTGTCGGCCGACCTCGACCAGCCGCCGGCCGCGCGCCGCTGGGTCAGCATCAACGAGATGGCCGACAACCGCAACGGCGTGATCGTGGTCAGCCCGGAGTGGATCCAGCGTCAGCCCGCGGTCGCCGAGGTCTGCAGCCGCAAGGTCGGCGCGCGGATGGTCGACGGCCGCTTCCAGAGCGGTCGGCTGCGACAGGTCACCGCCTTCCTGCCGCGGCTCCCGGCCGAGGTGGTCTACCTCCTGCCGTTCTTCAAGCCTGGGTTCGGCGACCTGCACCGCCACGAGGACGTCCGCAAGGGCGAGCTGGGGAGCGTGTACGCGGTGCAGGACTTCTTCGCCGTGGACCCGGCCCTGGTCTCCCCGCCCGAGGAGGCCGATCTGCCGAGACTGGTGCGCGAGGGGCTGATCCTCGACCAGGACCTGGCCGGCACCGGGCTGGCCCGGACCGCGGAGCTGGCCGCACTCTCCCCGGCCGAGGCCGTCCGCCGGCTGGGGCTCGAACCGCTGCAGCAGGTGATCGGCCGGGCCGAGCTGCGCGAGCTGACCCGGCAGGCCCACGCCCTGGGCAAGCGGGTGATCTTCGACCTGGTGCTGATGCAGACCAGCCGGGACAATCCCCTGATCGAGTCCCATCCCGAATACTACCTGCTCGACGAGCACGGGGTGCCGCGGATCCACCAGATCGCCTGGCTGATCTATTCGGACGTGGCCCTCTTCGACCTGGTCTTCAACTGGCCCCTGCAGAACTACCTGCTCAAGATCGCCCCGTACTGGATCGAGACCTGCGGCCTGGACGGGGTTCGGATCGACGCCAGCCAGACCGTCGACCGCCCCTTCCTGCGACGGATCAAGAACCGGATCAACGCGGTCCACCCCGAGGCCCTGGTCCTGGGCGAAACCCTCTGCCCGCTCGACCAGGCCCTCGACGTACCGGTGGACATGGTCTACGCCCTGCTGGTCGACTTCCATCGCGACGTGCAGCAGGCCACGCCCCTGATCGACTTCCTCGAGGAGATGCACCGCCGGTACGCCCCGGGGACCGTGGCCATGGCCTACTTCGAGAACCACGACAGCCCCCGGGCCACCCAGGTCTGGCGCGACCGGTACGCCGGGCTGCTCGGGGCGGACGACCAGGCGGCCCGGCAGTGGCGTCGGGCCGGGGACCAGGCCCCGTTGCGGATGGCCCTCCTGAAGAACCTCCAGGCCAGCCTCATCGACCTGTCCGCCGGTCTGACCAGCGGCGCCTCCCTGACCTGCGGCCTGGAGCTGGGAAGCTGGTGGGGCGAGACCACGCGAACCGACTTCGAGAACCCGACCCTGCTGGACCTGGACGCGGTCGGGCGTTCCCCGCACCGCGAGTTGGACCGGGCCTATGGCCGGCTCCTCTCCCTGGCCACGACCTGGCCCGAGGTGCGCGACGGCCGGGTCTACTACCACCGGCACGGCTTTCCGGGCGGCGACCCCGAGGACCAGGTACTCGCCTACGTCCGCCATTGCGAGGACGGGGCCCTGCTCTTCCTCCACGGCTTCGACGCGGTGCACCCGCGCCAGGTCATCCTGAGCTTCGACTACCTCCCCTGGCCGGTGGACCACGTCGAGTTCCTCTTCGACACCTTTCCGGAGCTGGGCCTGCAGCCCTCGCCCCCGGGTCCGGGAGCCGGGCCAGCCCCGGGGTTCCCCTTCCTGGTGCAGCCCCTGCAGAGCCGGGTCATACGGCTCCACCCCCGCGCCTGACCGGCCCTTGCCGGGGTAGGCGGGCGTGGATACCTTGGGTGGGCAGGGCGCCCCCTCGGGCCGCCCGTCTGGCCAGTGTCTGGCCTTGAGGCCATCGCTCGCTGCGCTCCTTGCCGACCCTCCCGTCTGCAGGCCGCCGCGGTCGATCCTTGAAGCAGGACGTGTGGCCGCAACCCATATCGAAGAGACGAGGAGAGCACCGATGCGCGCGAAGCGATGGCTGGTGGCGGGGTGGGCGGTGACGGCCCTGCTCGGGTGCGACGCCCTCAAGGGTGGCGCCCAGGACGCGGTCAAGCTGGAGACCGAGGACCAGAAGCTCCTCTACTCCCTGGGCCTGGCCGTATCGACCAACTCCCTGTCCCAGTTCAAGGGCTCCTTCACCGACGAGGAGGTCGCCCTGATCGAGCAGGGGTTCGGCGACGGCCTGCAGAGCGCCGAGCCCCAGGTGGCCCTGAAC
>JBAZUN010000139.1:0-1574 GCA_041661365.1 Candidatus Latescibacterota bacterium | reverse complement strand
GTCCCAAGCTGCAGGGCTTCCTCCAGCAGCGCATGGCCAAGGGCGCCGAGGTGGAGAAGGCGCGCGGCAAGGCCTTCCTCGAGCAGGCCGCCGCCGAAGCCGGGGCCGTGCGCACCGCCTCCGGGGTGGTGTACAAGGAGCTCACCGCCGGCACCGGGCCGAATCCCCAGCTCACCGACAAGGTCAAGGTCCACTACCAGGGATCGCTCATCGACGGCAAGGTCTTCGACAGCTCGATCAAGCGCGGCGAGCCAATAAGCATGCCCCTTGGCCAATTCATTAAGGGCTGGCAGGAAGGGCTGCAGAGGATGAAGGTCGGCGGCAAGGCCAAGCTGGTCGTCCCGCCCGAGCTAGCCTACGGTGACCAGCAGATGGGCGAGATCCCGCCCGGCGCCACCCTGGTCTTCGAGGTCGAGCTGCTGGCCATCGAGTAGCGCGGGGGCTCGCACCGCCGCGTTCAGCCGCGCCCATCACGCAGACAAGGAGAGCCCATCATGGCGGCAACGAAGATCGGCGTCATCCACTACAACTGGCCGGGGTACGATCTCGAAGGGTTCGCCCGCCGGGCCAGCGAGATCGGGTACAAGTACTGCGAGCTGCAGATCAACGATATCTGGGACGGCCAGTCGCGCGACGGCGAGCGGACCGCCGAGCAAACCCGCAAGCTGCTCGAGAAGTACGGGATGAAGGCCTCGGCCGTGGCCGCGGGGAACGACTTCCTGCAGTTGGACCCGGCCCAGCTGGCGGCCCAGATCGAGCGGTACCGCTACGTCTGCCAGATCATCCCCGCGACGGGCACCGACATCGTGCGGACCGACGGCGGCTGGAACCGCAAGGGGGACGTGCCGCAGGAGCGCTGGGACGGGATGATGCTCGAGTCCTTCAAGAAGTGCACCGACTTCCTCGAGCAGTACAACGTCCGCATCGCCCTGGACAACCACGGCCTGTCGACCAACGACGGCGACTGGCAGCTCAGCCTGATCCAGCGCGTCGGCTCCAAGCGGCTCGGGGTCAATCTCGACACCATGAACTACCGGTGGTTCGGCCACGAGATCGCCAAGATCGACCACTTCTACGAGATCCTGGCCCCGCACGTCTTCCATACCCACATGAAGGACGGGACCGGCTCTCGGCAGAGCTACAAGGGGGCGGCGCTGGGCGCCGGCGAGATCCACCTCGACCACGCCGTGCAGTGCCTCAAGCGGGCCGGGTACGACGGGGCCTGGACCGCCGAGTACGAGGGGCCCGAGCCCGAGGGCGGGGTGGGGTACGAGAAGTGCTTCCAGTGGCTCAAGACCCACGTCTGAGACCGGCAGGGGAATGATAGAGGGGCCGGACGATCCTGGTCGTCCGGCCCCTCGGCGTTGCGGCGCAGGGCGTCTCTCAGTCCACCTTGCGCATCTCGGTGCGTCGCTGCCGCGCCTGCCCCTCGTCCTCCACCTGCTTCAACTCGGTCTTCAGCAGCGTCACCTTCTTGGCGAGCTTATTCTTCTTGGTGGTCAGCGCCGCCCGGTTCTGCTCGACGACGCCCTTCTGTCCCTGCGCGGACTTCAGCCGTCCGGACACCTCCTGCC
>JBAZUN010000138.1:0-12881 GCA_041661365.1 Candidatus Latescibacterota bacterium | reverse complement strand
GCCTGGCCGCCCCGGCGGCCGGAGTGGTCGCGGTCGTTGTCGGTGTCTATCTGGCGGTCTGCGGCCTGGTCTCCGACTATCACTACTTCCGGGGGCTGCGCTACCACGAGGTCGGGCACCCGAACCGGGCGACCCTGGCCTTCGAGGAAGCCATCCGCTGGCGGGGGTACGACTTCGCCTATCACCACATGCTGGGATTGTCTCACTTCAAGTCCGGAAGGCTGGCCCAGGCCGAACAGGCGCTGACCCGCAGCCTCGCCCTGCATCCGAACAATCCCCGGGCCCTGCGGCTCCTTGGGCGGACCCTCTTCTTGCAGGGTGGTCGGGCGGCCGAGGCCGTGGCCGCCCTGCGCCGGTCGACGCAACTGGCACCGTTGGAGGTGGAGGGGTATACCTGGCTGGCCCTGGCCTACCGGCAGGACGGGCAGCACGAGCAGGCGGCCGAGACCTGGAAGCAGGCCCTGGCCTCTACGCCGGACAACCCCGGGCTGCTGGTCAACCTGGGGAGCGAGTACCTGCAGGCCGGCCGTGCCTCGGACGCCGTGGCCGTGCTGGAGCAAGCGGCGCGGGCCCACCCCGGCGACCATCAGATCCTGGGGTACCTGGGGGCGGCCTACCTGGCTGACCGGCGCCTGGCCGAGGCCGAGACGACCCTGCTGCGGGCGATCGAGTTGGCGCCGGACCAGGCCGAGTGGCGCCTGGACCTGGCCCAGGTATACGAGCGGCAGGGACGGGTAGACCTGGCGCTGTCTCAGGTGGGTCAGGTAACCGGGCGCGATCCGGAGAACGGGCCGGCCCGCCAGCTTGCGGCCCGGCTGGCCGCCAAGGCCGAGAGGGGGAGATGATGTCCGAGCCAGCGCCGGCGAACCTCGATCCAGGACTGTCCGTGGTGATTCCGGTGTACAACGAGGTCGAGAGCCTGCGGCCGCTGTACGAGCAGCTCCGGCCGGTGCTCGAACGGCTGCCGTTCCCGTCCGAGGTCGTCTTCGTCGACGACGGCAGCACCGACGGCTCCTTCGCGGTCATCGAGGAGCTGCACCGACAGTACCCGGGGATCCGCGCCGTGCGCTTCCGGCGGAACTACCGCAAGGCCGCGGCCCTCGCTGCCGGGTTCACCGAGGCCCGCGGGCGGGTGGTCATCACCATGGACGCCGACCTGCAGGACGACCCCGAGGAGATCCCGCGGCTGCTCGAGGCCCTGGAGTCCGATCTCGACCTGGTATCGGGGTGGAAGCGGAAGCGGCACGATCCGCTGAGCAAGACTCTCCCCTCGAAGGTCTGGAACCGGGTGACCTCGTGCGTGGCCGGGGTGCGTCTGCACGATTTCAACTGCGGGCTGAAGGCCTACCGCCGGGAGGTGACCGAGGACGTGCTCCCCTACCTCTACGGCGAGCTCTACCGCTACCTGCCGGCGATCGCCCATTGGTCGGGGTACCGCGTCGGCGAGATCCCGGTGCAGCACCACCCGCGGCGGTACGGCCGGTCCAAGTTCGGGGCCCGGCGCCTGCTCAGCGGATTCCTCGACCTGCTGAGCATCACCTTCGTCGTCCGCTTCATGACCCGGCCGATGCACGTCTTCGGGGCCCTGGGGATCGTCGCCACCCTGGCCGGCGCCGGGGTCTCGGCCTACATCGCCTGGCTGCGCCTCCAGTACGGGAACATCCAGAACCGGCACCCGCTCCTGATGCTCGGGGTGCTCCTCCTGATCGTCGGGGTGCAGTTCATCTCCACCGGGCTGATCGGCGACATGCTGGCCAGCGTGCACCAGCGAGGCGGCCGAACCCCACGGATCGCCCGCCGCCTGGAGCCCGACGCGGAGTAAGCCCAAACCCGTCGCCACTCCGGCCCGTCGATCCCGGGCAAGAGTTTCCCGCGCCACGAACCCCCGCCCGCTTTGTTCCTTCTGCCGGTCCGCGACCCGGCAGGGGGGATGGCTTTTCAAGTTTGTTTCTGACAACAAGTTACGAACGAAAAATCCGACCGTGGTATGCTTCTTGCTCCCTGCGGCGACAGGATGGCATGCCCGTGTCTCGCGGAGGGAGTCCCATGTTCCTCGACCAAGTCATCTTCAACAAGACCAAGGTGCCCGTGCTCACGGGAGTGCTGGACGTCACCCAGCTCCGGCAGCGGGTCATCGCCAACAACATCGCCAACGTGGGCACGGCCGGGTACCGCCGGCAGACCGTGCGTTTCCAGGAATACCTGGAATCGATCGTCAGCAAGCCGGCCGTCGAGGGGGCCCGCAGTGACTCCCGGCACATCCCCCTCCCGAAGCCGATCGCCAATCCCGAGGTCTACGAGCCCGAGACCGGGGTGAACGACTCCGGTCTCAACAACGTCGACGTCGATCTGGAGATGGCCGAGCTGGCGGAGAACCACCTGTTCTTCAACGCCGGGCAGAAGCTGATCGCGCGGCAGTTCGACGGGCTCAAGAAGTCGATCACCGGCCGGTCCCGCTAGACGCGCGGCCCGCCGTTCGACAGGCAGGTGAGTGGCCATGCAGATCTTCGACGCCATCGACATCAGCGGCTCGGGCTAGAGCGCCCAGCGGCGCAAGCTGACCGCGATCGCCAGCAACCTGGCCAACGTGGACACCAGCCGCACGGACGAGGGCGGTCCGTACAAGCGACGCCGGGTGGTCATGCTCGAGGCCCCCAAGCTGAGCAAGTTCTCCACCATGCTAGACCGCGAGCAGAACCGGCTGCGTCGGACCGATGCCGGTCACCTGGAAGAAGGGGAGCCGCGACCCGGCGAGTTCCTCGTCGGTTCCGGGGTCCAGACCCAGGAGGTCCGCGAGGAGCCGACGAAGCCGCGCATGGTCTACGATCCCAACCATCCCGACGCCCGCGAGGACGGGATGGTGCTCTACCCGGACATCAACCCGATCACCGAGATGGTGGACATGATCGCCGCCTCGCGGGCGTACGAGGCCAACGTCACGGTGATGTCCGCGGCCAAGGACATGATCAACCGCTCGCTGGAGATCTGAGCATCCGGTCGCGTTTCGAGGCGCGCCACTACCAGGCGGGGGAGGATCCATGAACGTCGACAGACTGACCTCCGGGGTGTCCCGCGTTCCCGTTGCCCCGCGGACGGTCGACCTCACGGTCACCGACCGAGGGGTGACCGGGGCTCGGCCCGAGGCCGTTACCGTCTCGCGGCCCGAGCCGGTCCGCCCACCGGTCGCGCCGGCCGCGCCGCTCGTCACCTCTACGCCCAAGCTGCAGGCCCTGCTCAGCGCCGCCGAGACCCAGGCCCTGCGCGAGGCCTTTGTCGCGCGTCCGATCGCCGTTGCGGCGCCGACCTCGCCGGTCGTGTACAGCCTCCGCGGTACGGCCGACGATCAGCAGGTCCGGGCCACCGTGGGCGGATTGACGGACTTCACGGGATGATGACCGTGTCCGCTCTCCTTCGGTCGCTGCCAGTGCGGTTTTCGGCGTTCTGCGTCGGCTTGCTGCTGGTGACCCGGGCAGGCGCGGCGGGAGCCGAGGAGCAGGTGCCGGATCCGGTGGCGGCGATCATGGCCAACAGCTTCGCGCCGCACGCGGTGAGCGCCATCGTCGGCCGCAGCAGCCATCCTCCCGGTGGACCCCGCCGGCCCGGGGCGACCCGACCAACTCCCCCCGGGCGGGACGCCGCAACGGCGCGACGGGCAACCGAGCCCTATGGAGAGCTGGTGGATCGGTACAGCACCGAGCACCGGCTCGACGCCAATCTGGTCAAGGCCCTCATCCAGGCCGAATCGGGCGGGGATCGGTTCGCCGTCTCCCGCAAGGGCGCCAAGGGGCTGATGCAGCTCATGCCGGCCACCGCGGCCGAGCTGGGACCGGGCGACCTCTTCGACCCCGAGCACAACATCGCCTCCGGCACCCGCTACCTCCGCTCGCTCCTCGACCGGTACCACTCGGTCGAGCTGGCGCTGTGGGCGTACAACGCCGGACCGCAGGCGGTCGAGCAGGGTCGCATGCCGGCGGAGACCCGTCAGTACGTGCCGCGCGTGCTTCGCTTGCGGCGCCAGCTCGTCGGCCGCGGGGAGCGCTGAGCCATGGCCGTGCAGGCGGTGCGCGACTTTACCGGCCGGGGCGAGGGCGCCTTCCGCGTGCGGGTCGAGCCCCAGGGCCCGGGCGGCGGCTCGACGAAGGCGGTCGATCAGCCGACCTTCGGCGACCTGGTCAAGGATTTCGCGCGGGACGTCAACGACCTCCAGTTCCGCGCCGGCGACGCCGTGGATCTGCTGGCCACCGGCAAGGCCGCCGACGTGCACCAGGTGATGATCGCGGTCGAGGAGGCCGGGATCGCTTTGGATCTCATGCTGGAGATCCGCAACCGGGTGCTCGAGGGATACCAGGAACTCATCCGGATGCAGGTGTAAGGATGGCGTGGGGGGGAGCTAGATGAATCTGCCGACGCAGCTCACGGATATCAGCGACCGGTCGCGAAGCTGGTGGGGCGAGGCGAGCCAGACCCAGCGCGGCATCGCCATGGGGGTGGCCGCCCTGCTGGTCATCGGGGTCATCGCCCTCCTCGCCTTCACCGGCGGCGACGACGAGAAGGACTGGGACGGCGCGATCCTCTACGCCGACCTCGACTACCAGGAGGCGGCCGACGTCAGTCGCCGCCTCAGCGAGCTGCAGGTCCGCCACAAGCTGACCAACGACGCCAGCGCCATCCTGGTCCCCGAGGAGGAGGTCCGCGACCTGCGCCTGCGGCTGGCGGGCGAGGGGTTCCCCAAGTCGGGCCGCATGGGGTACGACATCTTCAAGGAAGCCCAGTTGACGATGACCGACTTCCTGCAGAAGGTGAACTTCCAGCGGGCCCTGCAGGAGGAGCTGGAAAAGACCCTGGAGCGGATCGACGGGGTGCGCACGGCGCGCGTCCACCTCGTCATCCCCGAGCCGAGCCTGTTCAGCGAGCAGCAGAACCCGGTGACCGCGTCGGTCTCCCTCGACCTGCTCAACAATACCAAGCTGAAGCGCGAGCGGGTCGACGCCATCGTCTACCTGGTCAGCGCCAGCGTCGAGGGCCTGGAGCCGGAGAACGTGGTGGTGGTCGACTCGGGCGGGAACCTGCTCTCGGAGGAGAAGGACCCGCTGGTCAAGGTCGCCAACAAGCAATTCGAGATGCAGCAGCAGGTGGAGCGGGTGCTCGAGCACAAGGTCCAGACCCTGATGGACCAGGTGATCTCCAAGGACCGCTCCCGGGTGCGCATCAACGTCAACCTGGACTTCAGCCAGCGCCAGACCCAGATGAACACCGTGGACCCGGGCGAGACCCAGGTGGTCATCAGCGAGGAGGTCAACGAGAAGAGCTCGGCCGAGCAGGGGTCGGAGGAACAGACCATCCGCAACTACGAGGTCAACCGCACCCTGCAGAACATCGTCGGCTCGGTGGGGAGCATCCAGCGGCTTTCCATGGCCCTGACCATCGACGAGACCAAGGTGGTCGCCGACCCGAACAACCCGAACAACTACATCGAGGAGCGGCGCTCCCCCGAGGAGATCACCAACCTGAAGCAACTGGCGATGAACGCGGTCGGCTTCGACGAGAAGCGGGGCGACCAGATCACCGTCTTCGCCATGCCCTTCGAGAAGACCCAGGAGCTGCAGGCCAAGATGGCCGCCGAGGCCGAGCAGCGCAAGGAGTTCTGGACCGGCATCGCCATCAACGTGGCCAAGATCCTCGGCATCATCGCCGCGCTCATCACCCTCCGCTTCATCATCCAGGCGATCGGCCGCGGGGTCGGCGTCGAGGAGGAGCTGGAGGTCCTGGGCGAGGTGCAGCCCGAGGTCGCCGAGGAGACCTTCGAGCGGCCGGAGACCCCCCACGAGATCATCCTGACGCGGGTGCAGCAGATGGTGCGCGAGCGACCGGAGGACGCGGCCAAGGTCATCAAGACCATGCTGATGGAGGATAATGCCTAGTGCCGTCCCAGGGGTGTTCGGGCCGGTGTCGGCAACGACCGCGCGTGGGTGCCGGTCTCACGGCCGAGCGGCGGAGAGGCTGACCTTGTCGAAGATCATCCGCACCGTGCGGGTTACCGGACCGGTGGTCACCCTGGGAGAGGCCGAGCGCGAGCTCTACCTCTCGGACCGGACCGTCGCGGCGCCACCGTTGATCGACCTTCCCGGCCTGCTGCAGGTCCGGGTGGCGGGGTTGCGCCAACGGCTGGACGACGAGTGGTCGGCCCGGCTGCAGCAGGAGCGGGAGGCGCTGCAGGCGGCCGCCGACCAGCGCCTGCAGGAGTCCGAGGCCCGAGCCGAGACCGAGAGGCAGCAGGTGCACCAGCGCCGCTACGAGGAGGGGTACCAGGCCGGGGTCGAGGCCAAGGAGGCCGAGGCCCGTGAGGCGGTGGAGCGCCTGGATATCCTGCACCAGGCCCTGGAGCGGGAACGGGCCCAGATCCTGCGCGGGGCCGAGACCCTGGTGGTCGACCTGGCCCTGGCCGTGGCCCGCCGGATCACCGCGGTCCAGGTCGAGCTGGACGACAAGGTGCTGCTGCGGGAGATCCGCGCCGCCCTGGAATTGCTGGCTCAGGAGAGCCGGCTGGAGATCAAGGTCCATCCCGAGGATCTGCAGCTCGCCCGCCGGTTCGCGCAGCGATGGACGGAGAAGGTGGCCCGCGAGGCCGTGATCCGGGTCCTGCCCAGCGACGCCGTCGGTCGGGGCGGGTGCATGATCGAG
This sequence comes from Candidatus Latescibacterota bacterium, assembly GCA_041661365.1. Lineage (GTDB taxonomy): Bacteria > Latescibacterota > UBA2968 > UBA8231 > UBA8231 > CAITNQ01. The sequence goes on along the minus strand of JBAZUN010000138.1, from coordinate 6,200 downwards.
GGGGAAGAGGGGAACGTCGACGCTAGAGTCGAAAGCCAGTTGACCATTCTGCACCAGGCCCTGCGGACCGCGTTGGCCGAGCCGAGGCCGGCCGGTTCCGGGGAGAGGGACTGAGTGATGGACACCCGGGCGCTGCTTACCGCGGTCGAGGAGGTCGAGCCGATGAGCCGGTACGGCAAGGTCGGCAAGATCGTCGGCCTGATCGTGGAATCGGCCGGACCGGACGACGTGGCCTTGGGCGAGCTGTGCTCGGTCGGCGATCCGCGACGGCGGGCGGTGCAGGCCGAGGTGGTGGGGTTCCGCGGCCGGCAGGTGCTCCTCACCCCGCTGGGGCCGATGGAGGGGATCCGGCCCGGAACCGCGGTCTTCCCCACCCGGGCGCCGTTGCGCGTGGCTGTGGGTCGGGGGCTGCAGGGCCGCATCCTGGACGGGTTGGGGCAGCCCCTCGACGGCAAGGGACCGGTGCACCCCGAGGCGTGGGCGCCGGTCCACGGCGCCGCGCCTGATCCGCTGAGCCGGTCCCGGGTGCGCGAGCCCCTGGGCACCGGGGTGCGGGCGCTCGACGGCATGACCACGGTGGGGAAGGGGCAGCGCTTAGGGATCTTCGCCGGCTCCGGGGTCGGCAAGAGCACCCTGCTCGGGATGATCGCCCGACACTCGGAGGCCGACGTCAACGTCATCGGGCTGGTCGGCGAGCGCGGCAAGGAGGTGCTCGACTTCATCGAGGAGAACCTGGGCCAGGAGGGGCTGCGGCGCTCGGTGGTGGTGGTGGCCACCTCGGACCAGCCGGCCCTCATCCGGCTCAAGTCCGCCTTCGTCGCGACCACCGTGGCCGAGTACTTCCGCGACCAGGGGAAGGACGTCATGCTGATGATGGACTCCCTGACCCGCGTGGCCATGGCCCAGCGGGAGATCGGCCTGGCGGCCGGCGAGCCGCCCACTACCCGGGGGTACACCCCGTCGGTCTTTGCCCTGCTCCCGCGGCTGCTCGAGCGGGTCGGCAGCACCCGGCGCGGCAGCATCACCGGGTTGTACACCGTGCTGGTCGAGGGGGACGACATGGACGAGCCGATCGCCGACGCCTCGCGCGCCATCCTCGACGGCCACGTCGTCCTCTCGCGGCGGCTGGCCTCGCGGGGTCACTACCCGCCGATCGACGTGATGGAGAGCATCAGCCGGGCCATGCGGGACGTGGTCAGCGCGGCGCACTGGGAGCGCAGCCTGGAGATCAAGTCCCTGCTGGCGGCCTATGCCGAGGCCGAGGACCTGATCAACATCGGCGCCTATGCCAAGGGGAGTAACCCGCGGATCGACCGGGCACTGAAGTTCGTCGAGTCGATCAACGCCTTTCTGCGGCAGGACAGCGACGCCTCGGGCCGGTTCGATCAGCACGTGCAGCGCCTGATGGGGCTGCTGGCGGCACCGCCTGAGCCGCCCCCGCCGCCCAAGCGGCGGCGATGAGGAGGTTCCGCTTCCGCTTTCAGCGGATCCTCGAGGTCAAGGAGCGGATCGAGGAGGCGCGGCGGATCGCCCTGGGCGAGGCTACCGCGGTGCTCAACCGGGAGCGCGACCGTCTGGAGGCACTGCACCAGATCCGGCGCCGGTACCGGCAGGCCTCGGCGGTTCTGACGGCGGCGCCCCTGGACCCGGGATTTCTGAGTCTCAACGTGGGGTACCTGCAGCGGCTCCAGCGGGAGATCGGCGAGCAGGAGGAGCGGATCCGCCAGGTGGAGGTGGTCGTGGAGGAGCGGCGCCAGCGGTTGCTGGCCGCGTCCAGGGATCGGCGGACCTACGAGATCCTCAAGGAGAAGGCCCTCGAGGCCCACCGGGAGGAGCAGTTGCGACGGGAGCGGATGCAGCTCGACGAGGTCGGTGAGCAGTTGCACGCCCGGCGGCAGGCCGAGCTGGCCCTGCACGGCGAGTAGGGAGCAAGGAGATGGAGACCATGATCGGCGGGACCACGGCGGCCGCCCCACCGCGAGGCGGGACAGCGCGGACGGCTGGGCGGAAGGGTGCTGAGGGCGCCTTCGCCGAGCTGCTCGAGACCGCGCGGCGGGAGGCCACGACCCCTGAGCCTGGTACCGGTCGGACCGGGGCCGAGACGGCGACCGATGCCGGTCTCTCCTCCGGGCCGTCCAGTCTCTCGCCGGCCAACGACCAGGTCCCTGCCGAAGAGACGGCAGATGAGGTCGAGACCGTGACCGACGCCGAGGTGACCGAATCCGGGGAGCCGGCTCAGACCGGAGCTCCGGTGGCGATCGAGCTCGATGAAGCCGTGGTCGCGGAGGCCCCGGCCGATCCGGCCGCGACCGCGGACCTGGAGCCCGAGAAGGCCGGCCTTCCGGACGCCGCGGCCTGGGCGACCGCGACGGAAGCCCTTACCTCCGCGGTGGTTCCTGCCGCGGACACCCAGGTCGAGGGCGTAACCGAGACCGCGGCGATAGCGGCCGGTCCAGCCGTGGCCCTGCAGCCGATGGTCGAGGAGGAACGGCCAGAGGCCGAGGAGCCCGGATCGAACGAAGAATCCGAGTCGGCCGAAGAGTCGACGGCCCCCCAGGATGATCGCCGACCCGCGGCCACGGCGTTCGTGCCGGCAGGGGCGGCTCAGATCGAAGGGACCGCGACTCGGTCGGTTGAGCCGGAAGGCGCGATGGCGACCGTTCCGGCAGCGGGCACCCCGGTTTCGGGCGAGGTGCCAGGACCCGGCGGTGACAACGGCCACCGGGCCAAGGCCGTCGACGCCGACTGGAGTTCGGCGGCTGACCTGGCCTTCACCGAGGTGAGCCTGTCGCCGGAGACGGTGCCGCCGGGAACGCCTCTCATGGAGCCGGGCGGCGTTACCAGCCTGCTCTCCCCGCACGAGTGGCAGGACCCGCGGTTGACCGCGGAGCCGGCCCCGACCCAGCTCCTGGAGCGGCTGCAGCAGGCGGTGGGTCAGGAGCGCAGCGTGGCCTTTGAGCAGCTTGCTCGGACCGTGCTTCCCCAGGTCACCCGCGGGATCGCCACCCTGGTGCAGGACGGTTCCGCCGAGATGCGCCTGCAGCTCCGTCCCCCTGAGCTGGGGGAGATCGAGCTGCGGGTGCGGGCCACCGACTCGACGGTCCATGGACAGGTGACGGTGCAGCAGCCCGCGATCAAGCACCTGCTGGAGAGCCAGCTCGACCGCCTGCGCGAGGCCCTGGCCGAGCAGGGGCTTCAGCTCGCGGGGTTCGACGTCGGGGTCCATCGCGATCCCCGGTCAGCGCCGGACCGCGAAGAGACGGGCGGTGCCGGCACGGGCGTCGGAGCCGCGGGGGCCGAACCGACCCCCGAGATCGCGGCCGTGCCGATGCGGGTGGGCGGCGGTCTGCACGCGGTGGATTACACGATCTGAGCGACGGCCTTGGCCGTTTTCCACGGACCGATCGGCCCTCCGGCCGCGACCGTCGCGGATCATAGAATCGAGGTGAAGGATGGACGTCAGCAGCATTACCAGCCCGCAGCAGACGCCGACCGGCACGACCAAGAGCCAGCAGCTCGGTAAGGACGATTTCCTGCGCCTGCTCACGGTCCAGTTGCAGTACCAGGACCCGCTGGACCCGATGGACAATAAGGAATTCATCGCCCAGATGGCCCAGTTCACCTCGCTGGAGCAGCTCCAGAACATGAACGCCTCCCTGGAGCAGAACCTGACGGCCAATGCCGAGCTGAAGACCGCGTTGACGACCGAGCGGGCCACCTCGCTGGTGGGCCGGTACATCGAGTTGCCGGTTACCGAGGTGAGCTGGGACGGGAGCGACGACGCGGCCTTGCCCTATCGGCTGGGCGACGGTACGGCCCAGGCCCGGCTCCAGATCACCGACGCCCTCGGCCAGTTGGTCCGGGCCTGGGACCTGAATACGGGCGAGGAATACGGGTCGGTGGCGTGGGACGGCCGCAGCACCGACGGCAAGCGGGTTCCCGTCGGTGACTACCGAGTGGCGGTCGTCGGCACGAGCGCCGCCGGGACCGAGGTGAGCGGCCAGGTGCTGCAGCGGGCCCGGGTCGAGGCGGTGCGGTACGCCGGAGGGGAGGCCCGCATCTGGGCCGGCGGCCGGCAGCTCTCGCTAAGCGAGCTGGGCGGTGTCGTCGATGGAGAAGACTGAGCCCGACGGGGCTCGAGGTACCTACAGGACTGCGGTCAGGGATGGTCGTGGGGGGAATCGGGTCCACCTGCCCCGGATGAGGCGGGCTGACCCTAACCACCCAGCCAGGCGCGGGTGAGGAGCGGAGCGATCATGATCGACTCGATGTTCGTGGGGGTCACGGGGGTGCGCAGCCACCAGACCAAGATGAGCGTCATCAGCAACAACGTGGCTAATATCAATACCACGGCCTACAAGGGCGGACGGGCCAGCTTCTCCGACGTGATGAGCCGGACCCTCAGCCAGGGCGGGCCAGCCCGCGACACGGTGGCCGCCACCAATCCGATGCAGTCGGGCCTGGGGGTGCAGGTGAGCAGCATCGACACGATGCTGCAGCAGGGGACCCTGCAACTGACCGGGATCGAGACCGACCTGGCCGTCGAGGGGGACGGGTACTTCATCCTCGGGCAGGACGCCAGCCGGGTCTACACCCGCGACGGCACCTTCTCCTTCGACGTCAACGGCCGGCTCATCGACCCCGGCACGGGGCTGATCGTCCAGGGGAACCTGGCCGACGCCGGCGGGAAGCTCAAGTCCGAGCTGGAGAATCTGGTGATCCCGCTCGATCGGGAGTCCGAGGCCCGCGCCACGCAGGGCATCAACCTGTCGGGGAACCTGGACGCCAGCGGCAGCGGCGAGGGGGACGCGGTGTGGAACAATGCCACCACCTTTGGCCAGCCGGCCCGGGTGATCAGCACCCCCAATCCGGGATTTCCCCTGGATCTGTCCAGCCTGAGCGGGGGCGGCCTGAAGGTGACCGTGACCGAGGAGGGCCAGACCTTCCAGAGCACGATCAGCGTGCCGGCCAAGTCCTACGCCCAGCGCACCGACCTGGTCAGCGAGCTGAATTCCCAGATCAGCGCCAACGGCACCCTGAAGAACCGGGTCTTCTTCCGCACCAATGAGCTGGGCCAGCTCATCCTGCGCACGGTCGATGGCGGGACGAACGTCTCGCTGGCGGTGGACAACGCCAACGCCGCGGTCAACGTCGCCTCGCGCCTCGGCCTGTCCACCGGCACCAGCCAGCAAGGGACCCGGGCCGCCGACACTGACCTGATCAACGCCCTGGCCGACGTGGGGCAGGACCTGACCCAGGGGGACGTCCTGCGGTTCACCGGGATCAAGCCCGACGGCGAGCGCTTCGACGGCACCTTCACCTATCAGACCACCACCGGCGACAAGCTCGGGAACCTGTTCGACGCCGTGGAGAACGTCTACGGCGGGGTGCAGGCCGGCCTCGATCCCGAGACCGGGGAGTTCATCCTGACCGACGCGGCCAGCGGCGACCGGGTTGCCGGCTTCGAGATCCAGTTCTCGTTGCTCGATTCGGGGAACGGCTCCGGGATCTTCGGCGAAGAGCCGCCGTACGAGTTCAGCACCAACACCCAGGTCTACGACCAGAAGGGCGGCTCCCACTCCCTGACCCTGAGCTTCACCAAGGGGGTGGTCGACAACGAGTGGAACTGGGTGGCCACGGTGGACGGCCTGACCCCGGAGGCGGGGAACGACGGCAAGGTCGTCTTCAACGAGGACGGGACCCTCCGGTCGTTCGAGTCGGCCGACCGGTCGCCCCTGCGCTTCACCCCGGGGGACGGCACCCCGGCGCTGACCATCAACCTGAGCGCCGACAGCAGCGACATCCTGGGCGGTCTCACCCAGTTCGTCGCCGACACCTCGGCCTCGATCCGCGGCCAGGACGGCCGGGCCGCCGGCAACCTGGTCTCGGTCAGCATCGAGTCCACGGGGAGCATCGTCGGGCTGTTCAGCAACGGCAGCTCCGAGACCCTGGGGCGGGTCAGTCTGGCCTCCTTCAGCAACGAGGGAGGTCTGCTGCGCCAGGGGAGCAACCTGTTCTCCTCCACCCAGGCTTCGGGTCAGGCCGTGGTGGGAGCGGCCGAGAGCACGGTCCAGGGCAGCATCCGCTCTGGATCGATCGAGATGTCGAACGTGGACCTGGCCCAGGAGTTCACCGAGATGATCCTGGCCCAGCGCGGTTTTCAAGCCAGCGCCAGGGCGATCACCACCTCGGACGAGCTG
>JBAZUN010000137.1:0-12881 GCA_041661365.1 Candidatus Latescibacterota bacterium | reverse complement strand
AGCTGCCGCCACTTCTTGCTGTCCTCCTCCAGCTCCTTCACCCGCGTGCGCAGGGCTTCCAGCTCCTCCTGCATCACCGCGGTCTGGCGCCGGGCCTGGTCCAACTCGCGCTGGTCGACCGTGCCGGCGGCCGGGGCCGGTGGCGCGGCCGGAGCCGCCTTGGGCGCGGCCTCCGGGCTGCCGTTGCTGCCGCCCTTGGCCGGAGCCGTCTTCTTGGCCTTGGCCGTCGCGGCAGCCGGCTCGGCCTCGACCTGGTCGGATCCACCTCGGGCTTTGTGCAGCTCGCGGAGCTCGCGGGCCCGGTCGCCGATGGGCTCGAGCATCTCGCGGGCGCGGTTGACCACCCCGCCGACGATGCTCTTGTCGGAGATGATGCTCAGGCACTGCTGCATGATGCCGCTGTAGAAGGAGCTGGCCTTGCGGTAGTCGTCCTCCTGCGAGGTCAGCTCGTAGATGCGGTACCCGATCTCGGCCAAGAGCTGCCGCAGCCGCAGCTCGTCCTCAGGCCGGGCCTCGCGCAGGACCTCGTAGTTCCGCTCGAAGCAGGCCCGGCTAAGGCGCAGGGCGGTCACCTCGTCCAGCGCCAGGATCGGCTTGACCGGATAGTCCGGGTGTTCGGGCAGGTCCCGCTCCCAGCGCTTGGCCAGGGGCTCCAGGTCCTCGGCAACCCCCGCGATGGTCTCCTCCGGGTAGATGACCGGCTGATCGCGGTAGAGCCAGGCGATGCGCAGATAGAAGCGGGCCAAGTTCCCCGGCACCACGCGGAGGCGCAGGGTCTGGCAGAAGATCCCCAGGTGGAAGCGGGCGACCGCCGCCAGCAGGGGCTGTTCGTCGCGCAGCCGCTTGCCCAGGGACTGGGCCAGCCCCTTGCCGGACTCCCCGCCGTCGATCAGCAGCCGCAGGCCATCGGGACGGAACTCCTTGGCGTACTCGTCCCCGAGCTTGGCAGCCTGGCGGAAGTCGGCATCATCCAACTCGCCGGCGAACCGACACTTGCTGCAGATCCCCCAGAAAAACCACTTGGGATCGACCGTGTCGAAACCGGGCTTGCCCCACCGGTACCCCAGGGGGTGCCCGTCCCCTTCGGTCTTGGTGGGACGCACGATGTCCGGCTTGAGCCGGTAGTGGGTGTTGGCGGTACCGCAGACCGGGCAGGGGATCTCGTACCGCCGGCAGATCTGCAGCAACTCCTGTTCGCTGAACGCCGTCGCAGCCATCCAGTGCCTGGGCTCTCCGTGAGATGATCAGCGGTTGAAACTACGCGGCCGATCCGGGTCCGACAAGAACGCGAAAGAGGGGAGGTCATCTGCCTCCCCTCTCGGCGCGTCCTGCGGCGGTCAGCCAGCGCTGGCGGTCTCCTCGCCCGGAGGAGCCTGTTGCCCCTGGGTCTGGATGGTGGCCAGCAGTGCCCGAACCCGCTTCCTGAACTTGCGAATCCTGGCGTCAACCTCCTCTATCGAGCGCAGCAGCTCCTCCTCCGCCATCTCGTCGGCCATCGAATTCTCCTGCGACGTTCAACATGGGGTCGGGGAGATTCGTGTGGTCGGGGAAACCACACCTACCGAGGGGAGAGGTTCGGTGCCTCAAAGATCTATATTGTGCTGTAGGTGCGCAACTGGTCGCAGCGGCTGGGGTGCCGCAGCCGGTGGAGGGCCTTCTCCTTGATCTGCCTGACCCGCTCGCGGGTAAGGCCGAACCGGGCGCCGATCTGGTCCAGGGTCATCGGCTCCTCACCGTCCAGACCGAAGTAGAGGCGCAGGATCTCGGCTTCGCGGCCGATCAGACTGCTCAAGGCCGAGTCGATCTGCAGCCGCAGGCAGCCGCGCATCACCTGGCTCTCGGGCGACTCCTGCCGCTCATCCGCAAGGACGTCCAGCAGGCTGTGGTCCTCCTCCTCCCGGAAGGTTGCGTCGAGGGAGCGCACCGAGCGACCGCACAGCAGGGTCTCCTTCACCTCCTCCACGGTCACGTCGAGCTGGGCCGCGATCTCCTCGGGGTTGGGATCGTCGGCCCGCTGCTGCTGCAGGGCCCGCGAGGCCTTCGAGATCTTGTAGAGGAGTCCGATCTTGTTGAGCGGCAGCCGCACCGTGCGCGACTGCTCGGCCAGGGTCTGCAGGATCGCCTGCCGGATCCACCAGACCGCGTAAGAGATGAACTTGAACCCCTTATCCTCGTCGAAGCGCTCGGCCGCGGTGATCAGGCCCATGTTCCCCGCGCTGATCAGGTCGGCGAGGGGAACCCCGCGGTTCTGGTATTCCTTGGCCACGCTGACGACGAAACGAAGGTTGGCCTCGACGAGCTGGTTGCGGGCCTCCTCGTCCCCGCGCTTGATCCGGCGCGCCAGGCACACCTCGTCCGCCGCGGAAAGGGGCCGGGAGTGAGCGATCTCGGCCAGGTAACTGCCCAGCGAGTCCTCCATGTCCCAGAAGGCCGTGGTCATCAACTCCGCCATCGATCAATCCTTTGGGTTAGGGGTTCGGGGAGAATCCAAAGAACTGATTGCGCAGCGTATAAACTTAGACCGAGCCCTGGGGGCTGTCAAATTTTTTTCTGAAATATCCTTTCTCATTTCCAAACAACACCTTGCAGTGCTTCCTCCTGCCCCTGCCGCAACCCCCGAGCGCCGTGAAAGGCCAGATCGAGCAGGAGGTTCAGCTCCTCGCGGGAGAAGGGACGGCCCTCGGCCGTGCCCTGGACCTCCACCAGACCGCCGGCCCCGGTGACCACGACGTTCATATCGGTCTCGGCCCGTGAGTCCTCCTCGTAGCACAGGTCGAGGAGGGCCACCCCCTCGACCAGCCCGACGCTGACCGCGGCCACCGATCCCCGCAGTGGACTCGAACTTATCTGGCCAGTTGATATAATCGATGCAACGGCTTCGGCCAGAGCCACAAAGGATCCGGTGATGGCAGCCGTTCTGGTTCCGCCGTCGGCCTGGATCACGTCGCAGTCAACGCAGAGGGTTCGTTCCCCGAGCCGACTGAGATCGACCACGGCCCGCAGGGAGCGACCGATGAGCCGCTGGATCTCGCGGCTCCGGCCGTTCGGCTTGCCCGTGGCCGACTCGCGCGGGATCCGCTGGCGGGAGCTGCCGGGCAACATCCCGTATTCGGCGGTCAGCCAGCCCTTGCCGGTGCCGTTGAGGAACGGTGGCACCCGCTCCTCGACCGAGACGGTGCAGATTACCCGGGTCTGCCCCATGGCGATGAGGACCGATCCGGGAACGGTGTTCAGATAGCTCCGGCAGATCGAGACCGGCCGCAGCTCGTCGGCACGGCGGCCGTCGGTTCTTGCTTGGGACATGGCCCCCTCGGGATCCGGTATTGGGTGTCAGGGCCGCAGGTGCTGGCGGTAGTCGATCCCCGGCATCTCCACCACCTTGCACATCTCGACCAGGCGCGAGTAGATGCGGCCCTGGGACATCTCCTTGACGGCGTCGAGCGGCTGGTTGGTGGTCACCAGGGTGAACCGCTGCTCCGCGTACCGGGCGTCGACCAGGTTGTAGAGCATCTCCATCTCCCAGTCGGTGCCCCGCTGGGTGCCGAAATCATCGAGGAGGAGGAAGGGGACGTTGCACAGCTCCTCGATGATCTGCCAGGTCTGCCCATAGTTGGCGCTGTCCTGGGAATAGGTGTCCCGCAGCCGCTCGAAGTACTTCCGGGAGAGGTTGAGGAACCGGCCCGGCTTGCACCACCGCAGCACCAGCTCGTTGAGCATGATGCAACTGAGCAGGGTCTTGCCGGTCCCCGGCGGTCCGTGGAAGAGGAACCCCCGTCGCGGCTCCTGCTCGCTGGCGGCCAGGGTCGCGGCCTCGACCAGAACCCGGTCGGCCAGCGCGATCGACGTGCCGTCCTCGGCGACCCGGTGGAAATCGTCCTGGAAGCGCCACCGGTACCGCTCGGGCACCTCGGCCTGGCGGAACAGCCGGTTGGTCTCGATCAGCCGCCGGCGGTACGGCCGGCAGGCGCACCAGTGTCGCCGCGAGGCTTCGTCCCAGAACTGAAAGGGCGACTGGCCGCCGCACCGGCAGTGGCCCTGCACGCAGGCGCACAGCCGCAGCTCCCCGTACCGACCCCGTTCGACCTGGGCATCATAGTAGACGCCGATCCCGCCGCAGCGACCGCACCCGGTTGCCGGGCGGTCGGCCCCCGCCTCGCTCACCGCCTCACCTCTGCCTGTCCTTCAGGGCCCGCTCCACCTCGCGCTGGGCCTGGCGCAGGGCCAGGTCCTGGCGCTTGTCGTACTGCTTCTTGCCGCGGACCACGGCCAGCTCCACCTTGGCCTTGCCGTGACGGAAGTAGAGCCGCAGGGGGACCATGGTCAACCCCTGCTGGTCGGTCCGGCCGGTCAGGCGCCGGATCTGGGCCCGGTGGAGCAGCAGCTTGCGCGGCCGTTCGGGATCGTGGTTGAACCGGTTCCCCGCCTCGTACGGGCTGATGTGCAGGTGGTGGAGGAAGATCTGACCCTCCTGAGCCACGGCGTAGCTGTCCTTGAGGTTGGCCTTGCCGGCGCGCAGGGACTTGACCTCGGTGCCCAGGAGCACGATCCCGGTCTCGTACCGGTCGACCACCTCGTAGTCGTGCCGGGCCTTGCGGTTCTGGACCACCAGCTCGACCCCCTCGAGGTCGTCCTTATCCCTGCCCGCAGCCATCTTCCGTTCCCTCGAATCCTAAGGAGCCTGTCGGAGAAATCCCTTGACGGGTGACGGGTACGCCGTTAGCTTTCTCACCGCGGTTGCCGAAGTGGCGAAATTGGTAGACGCGCTGCGTTCAGGGCGCAGTGGGGGCAACTCCATGGAGGTTCGAGTCCTCTCTTCGGCACCACCTTCTATCTGACAGCAAAATAGCGGTTTACGGGGACTCAGGCAACAGCGCTGCCTGAGTCCTTCGTGTGTCTGGTTACCCCCTCGGTGTCCAAATCTTGCCCATCCCGCCCCAAGGCGTCGACAGCGGCGCGCCTCTGGTCCGGCGCCAGGTGGGCGTAGATCATGGTTGTACTGATGTCCCGGTGCCCCAGCAGCTCCTTCACGTGCACCAAGCTGGCCCCGGTGGCCACCAGGTTCGAGGCAAAGGAGTGCCGCAAGTCGTGGATCCGGATCCGCGGCAGGCCGGCGCGGGCCAAGGCCGCCTCAAAGCCGTCCCGCAGGTCGCAATACGGCCCCCCGTCACGCCGGGCCAGCACCAGCCGGCTGCTGATGTGCCGGGGATGCTCCCTCAAGGCCTGCACGACCCCTGGATTCAGCGGGATCACCCGGTAGTCGTAGTTCTTCGCCTGCCCCACGGTGAGCGCGCAGCGTCGGAGGTCAACGTCGTCCCACGTCAGCCGCAGCAGCTCCCCCTTGCGCAGGCCGGTGAAGGCCGCCAGGGTAACGAACAGCCGGAGGTGCTGGTCAGTGCACTGGACCAGAAGGAGCTGCAACTGCGCCAGGTTCAGGTAGGCTGGCGGCCGGCGCTGAAACCGCAGTTTCTTGACCGACGCTGCGGGGTTCGTCTGCAGCAACCCCCACTCCACGGCCCGGGCACACATCGACTTGAGGATGTCCAGCTCGCGGTTCACCGTCCGGGGACTGACTACGGCCGTGCGGGCCGTCTTGTAGTCCTCCACGTTCTTCGAGGTCAGGTTCGCCAGGAAGTGGCCGCCGAAACGCGGGTCAAGGAGCTTCCGCACTACCCCCTCGTCCCGGGCATATGTCGACATTGTCTTGTTGGCCCGAGCCCACTTCAGGTAGTCCTTCGTAAAGGCCGCGAAGCGCACCTGACGCTGCTCTACGATGCCGAGATACGCCCCTTTTGCCGCCTTGACCTTCAGGTCATGCTCGACCAGTACCGCTAGCTTCCGGTCCGGCCCGATCTTGCGCCGTATGCGACGGCCTTTGGCATAGGTGTCGACCCACCAGTTGCCGTTACGCTCGATCACGGCCATACCTGTCCTCCTCTCCCCCTGCCAGGCGGCAGAAGCTGCTGAGGGACGAACCGGTCTGCAGAGCCCAGCCACGACTCCCCCCTGGCTCCCTCTATCGCCCCGAGCCACTGGCTCCGGTGGGCTGTCACCAGCCGACGGCCAGCGGGACTCGTCACCTAGTACATCGTTTCGCTAAAAGGTAGCCGAATAATACGATCTTGAGTATCTTTGCCATGGTCCCAACAAGGAGGCGACCATGGCGAGGAAATCCGGACGGCCGGCGTTGGTGCTGACCGATGAGGCCAGGGCAGCGCTCGGACAGGTGGTGCGGTCGCGGACGGGTCAGGCCCGGGAGATCGAGCGCGCCCGGATGCTGCTCGAATACGCGGCGACGGGCTCGATCAGCGGCGCGGCGCGAGCCGCCGACGTGACCCGCGCCACCGCGTACAAGTGCATCGACAAGGGGCTGTCGATGGGCTGGGAAGCCGCTCTGAAAGACCGCTGGCACCGTCCCCGGCCACCGTCGCTGACGGCGGCGGCCAAGGCCTGGCTGGTGGCGCTGGCCTGCACCCGGCCGACGGAGCATGGGCTGGCGGCAGAATTGTGGACCATCCGGGCCTTGGCGGTATATGCCCGCGAGCACGGTCCCAGCGCCGGGCATGTCTGCCTGAACCGAGCCGCCAAGGCCACGGTCTACCGGATTCTTACCGAGCAGCCGGTCCGGCCGCACAAGGTGACCTACTACCTGGAGAAACGGGACCCCGACTTCGACCGGAAGATGCAGGAAGTGCTGCTGGTCTACCAGGAGGTCAACCTGATCAACCGCACCGGCGATAGCCCCGTGCCGGGCGGCCGCTACACCGTCTGCGTCGATGAAAAGCCAGGGGTTCAGGCGCTGCAGCGGGTGGCTCCCGATCTGCCGCCGGTGCCCGGGGTGCATCCGGTTTGGGCCAGGGATCACGAATACCGTCGCCTAGGCACCGCCAGCATCCTGGCCGGGATCGACCTGCACACCGGCCATGTCTTCGCCAGGGTCGAGCACCGGCACCGTAGCCGCGAATTCATCGGCCTGCTGGCCGAGCTGGACGCCTACTACCCCCCCGGGGCGCAGATCCGGGTAGTCCTCGACAACCACTCGGCTCATATCTCCCAAGAAACCCGCACCTGGCTGGCCCAACACCCCAACCGCTTCGAGTACGTCCACACCCCCAAGCACGGCTCCTGGCTGAACCTGGCCGAGTGCCTGTTCAGCAAGATGAGCCGCGCCTTCTTGCGACACCTCCGCGTCAACTCCTGGAGCGAGCTGCGCCAGCGAATCCTGCTTGGCGTCGAGGAACTCAACCAAACCCCCGTCGTTTTCCGCTGGAAGAAGCTCGACCGGCTCACTGCGCAATGATCACCTTTTATTGAAACGATATACTAGCCAGCTCCCTGGACGACTGCTGCCGGGCCACGAACTCCTGCACTGCCCGCCGCACGATATAGGCCAGTGGACGGTCTTGGCTCTTTGCCAGGAGCTTCAAGGCTGCCAGCGTCGACTGATCGAGCCGGGTCGCCACGAGCGTTCGTTCCACTCTCCCCTCCACAGTTCAGCTTGATGTTATCAATGGTAACCAAGATAACATTGATTGTCAAGAGGAAGTACCGTTTCTTTGCCCGAGAACCTGGGGGGAAGACAGATGGCGAACGAGGGAATGGTGGCGGTACGGCTGTCGGCCGACGAGCTCGTAGGCCTGGACAGGCACACCAAAGGGCAGTTGACCAGGGCTGCCATCGTGCGGATCCTGGTGCAGGACTTCCTGGCCAAGTCAGACGCAGAACAGCGGGAATACCTAGTTGGGCGCCTGTTCGGCACGGAGTAGCCCGTTGATCTATTCTGAGGAATTGGGCTGCTACCTTGCGCATGGCGCTGGCACCCGCAAGCGCCAACCTGCACCTAGCGCCCCCCATCCTCGGTAGGGCCGACGGCCGCCAACTGAGCCGCAACCTCGCGCACCGAATCCGTCCCCAGCCTGGCCGCTGTATCTTCCAGCCACTGCGCCGCCAGCCGGGCCTTCTGCCAGCCAGGTAGCTCCTCGGGCTCCTGGACGCTGTCCTGCCCCCCTTGGCCGATCTGCACCACGGCTGGGCCAATGAGCCTCAGCCACTGCGCCAGGCGCCCCAGCGAGGGGTGCTTGGGATGGAACTGGATCATCTGGGTGCCATCGGCTTGCATACGAACGCTGCTGACCGCCTGCCGGACGTGCCAAGGCCATTCCGCCAAGGGTCTGACGCGGGGCCGCCAGGTTGAATCCCATACCAAGACCTCGGTGATGTCCGCCCGCGCGATCGCTGAGTCGATCTCGAGCAGCTCGGTGCGCTCCATGACACCTTGGCCAGCGCGCATCGCCATCTCCTCCCTTACCTGGGCAGTGATGGTGGCCAGGGCAACTTTGACGTTAACGTTAGATAACAATCTTGAGGCCTGCACATTCGCTCCCTTTGGGGAAAAGCCAGCTCGAACGGCAGCTTTCGCCCCGTTGAAATCCGCCAGGTATTCTACCACGAAAGCGCGCTGTCGGTCGCTGTAAAGGACCGCCAGAGCGCGCTGCGCCGCTTCCGGTAGACCCTGAGCCCGTGGCGTTCGCGCTGTCGCCATTCCCACCCCTTTTCTCTGACTAGCTGGCGCCGACGGCCGGGCGAATGCCGAGGATTAGGCTAGCCAGCTCTGCTGTGGCCGCCCCAAGGTGGTGGCAGCCCCAACGCCCGGGCCCCGAAAATCGATCGACCGATCAGCGTTCACTCCCCGCCAACAGGCTCTTCGGCTGAACGCTCCTCGGCGGCACTGGGGCTTGCCGTAGCGTCCATCTTTCCGCGGAGGGCCAGACCCTGTTCGGTGAGCCGGTGGATGTGACTCCTTCCGTGCCCATCGGTGACAGTGACGAGATGCTCTTCAATCAATTCGCGTAGAACAGTCTCGAGGCGATCGCGGCCGTAGCCATCCACCTTTGCGGCGCCTGCCAGGCCCCGGAGAGACAGCTCGCTGCCCGCCAGGGTTCTTATCACCCAGGCGCGGACCGCTCCTCGCTGGCCAGAGGACTTGGCTTCCACCTCCGCGAATCGCAGCGATGCCGTACCGTCGATGCACTCCCCCAGCACCAGGAACTCGCCCTGGGTCGGGCCCCGTTTGCTTTTAGCGTGGCGCAGCCGGAGGTTGCCCAACTCGCCGGTAACCTCGACGAGGGAGTCAACCGAGGCAGCGATGTCCGTGCTCCCTCTGAGGCGATCCAGGGTACCCCCTGAGTGCTCGGATGCCTTCTTGAGGTGGTGCACTAAGAGGAAGCTGCACGGTGGCGTGCCTGCCGCGAGACGCCGGAGTCCGGTGAACAGCCGCGACATGACTCTGCTGTCGTTCTCCTCGAGATCGTGGACGCGGCGGAACGGATCGAGCACGATGAGCGCCGGCTTGACCTCCTGGATGTGGCGCACCAGCTCCGGTACCGGTTCGCCTTGGGCGTCGGCCACGGCCACCCCCTGCTGCACCATGAATTGGAGCGGCAGGGCCTCCGCATCGAGCCGGGCGATCCCCAGGCCCCCGGAGAGGGCGTCCAGGCGCTCCACGACAGCCGATCTATCCTCCTCCTCCAGAACCAGCAGGACAGGCCCCTGGCGCGTCATGAAGCGCCCAAGCCACCGCCGCCCGCTGGCCACGGCCAGAGCGGCAGACATGACCAGCCACGTCTTCCCTGCGCCTGGCGGGCCGGCCACCAAGGCGGTTCCGGGAACTGGCACGAGCCCCTCGATCGCCCATTTCGTCGGCGTGTAGGTAGCGCGCAGGTCGGCTAGGGTCTGCCGGTGGTACCGAGCAGTGTGCGGGCTGCCCCCCCCTATGGGGGCAGCACACTGCTCATCCGGTAGCCCGGCGGCCTCATCTATGGTGTACTAGTATGTGTGCGGGCCGCACACTGGCCGCACGCTGGTCGCTGGGATAGCCGGTTCGTAGCGGCAGGCGGACCTCGCGACGTCCCCGACCTCGGGCTCCGATAGCGGCGGCTCGCACCGTGCTGCGTTCTCGACCAGCAAGGCAGCAGCTATGGCCTCCTCGGACATACCGGGTCGGCGCATGGAGCCCGCCCAGCGCATCAGGGAAACGTGTCGCTGACCTTCCTGGATCTTCCCGCTGTCAGGCCCTCCGTTGACCTTACCGTTGGTGTTCTGGAGGGCCTGGAGCAGCCAGACGGGCCATTCCGACAGCTCCACCTCCCCGGGTTGACTGGAAGCCTCCCAGGCGTATTCCCGGCCAGTCTCGTGGATGCTGGGGGCAACGACCACATACCCCCCGTCCCCGCGAACGTCGAGCCCTGGCAGGTGGCCGGCGCTGCTCCTGACGCCTTCCCGGTGCTTGAACAGGATGTGCCTGCCCCCGCCTCCGGTGAGCGCCTCGACCGTGTCCGGTAGCTTCCCGTGCTCGGCCTCCAGCTTGGCCAGCGACTCGTCCCCACCGTGGCGGGGATCGACATCAAGCACGTCGAAGCCAGACACGGCCCCGGTCGGGACGCCGATGTTGGCTCTCGGCCAGCGTTGCCACCAGCGGCAGATGGCATCTCCGTCTGTGGTAGCGTCCAGCAACCCATGCACGGACAGGGGCTTCTTGCCGCGCGCCTGCACCGGTAACACCGGCCAACCGAGTTCCTTCGCGCATGCCAGTGCGGCCCGAAGGTTGCCGTCCTCATCCTGGGGAGTCTGCCGCTGCCCGGGTTGGGACTCAGGCGCCCGTCCCCCGTCGGACAGGCCAGCGCACTGATCGGCGGAGACGCAGGTGCTGGGGCTGGCGCCCGCCGACTCCTCGGCGAACCCTTGGCCTGTCACGCTGCACCTGGGTGGCTCTCGAGCGCTCCATGGGGCCGGGCGTGACTGGGGCGGTCCTGTCCCACTCGGTACCGACGGGCAGGCCATCCAGCAGCGCCCGCTGAGCGCCACGGCTGCCGACGTGTCGTTGGCCAGTTCATCGGCCGTCGACCTCGGTCAGGATCTGGGACGCGATCTCCCGAGCTGCCGCACCTGGGGCCGCAGCGGCCGCGGCCTCGGACGCAGCGCATCCGTTCGCGGCGAGCCAGCGGTCGATCTCGTCGAGGTCGAACAGCAGCATCCGGGAAGCCCGCATGAACGGAACCCGCCGCAGTCTGACCCAACTCCGTATGGTGTGGCTCGACTTACCGCCAAGGTAATCGGACAAGCCGCCGACGCCGACTAGGCGCCGCTCTCGCTCGCTGTTCATGGCTCCACTCCCTGGCTCGGGTTACTTATTCCTCTGTATCCTGAGCCAAAGCTCGCGGGCACCACCACAAAAAGGGAGGGCCAGTGAATTGCTTCTCACTGGCCCCATATCTCCATAAGCCTCTGTTCGACAATGTCTTACATGAGACCTTTTTTATGAAATATCATCCGAATACAGTGGCGCGATGGCAACCGCCCCGCCACCAGCACAACTATCCGTCTAGCAACTTGCTGCATGGATCGGATGTGTCTGCGGGCAGGGATTTCCGGCGCGCCCGCTTGACCGCCTTCCTGACCGTTTCCTCCGAAGGTCCGAGCTCCTTGGCCACCTGCGGATACGCCAATGCCGATGGGCTTGTTGGGGCCGGGGGCAGCCACACCCCAAGGAGTCTGATGACCTCTTTGCGCAAGGGCTCCACAGCGATCCTGTCCCATCCCTCCAGCTCCGTCCATAGCTCCCATTCCAGCGCCTCCACGAAGGCGGCGCACGCCTCGCCCCCTTCCGCCACGACGGTATCGAGTAGCCATGACAATGGCTCGCTGCGGTTGGCTTCTGGACAGCACCTCAGCCTCGCGCGCAGATGCTGAAGGATCGCGAGCCTGTCCTCGTAGCAGCCGCAGAGGTAGTCATCGTTGCCTCGACGACCAGCCCCTCGTGCCTCATGCGGGATCAGGTGAGGGTCGATTCTGCGTAAGGTCGACCTGAGCCGCGCTCCCTCCGCCGAGCCGCACCGACCGCTGAGTTCCTTCTGCCACCTGCTAATGTGGTACTCCAGAACCGGCTCGCGCTGCCAGGTGATGCCCCTGGCCTGCAGACGTTCCACCCAGGTCACCACCGCGTCAGGAAATAGAAAACGATATGCGGGCTTCCGCCGCGGCGGCCATCCTCTCCCGTGGTCAAGATCGAACTGCACTGGTAGCTCAAGTTGTGCGTGCACCGAGTCTATATCGCGCTCCGCATACCACAGCAAATCCCCGACAAGGCGATTCCTTTCGTGCTCCTTCCACCGGCCGACCGTCCAGCGTCGGTCATCGTCCCTTGCCGTGAGTAGCCTGAGCACCTCCTCCAGCGTACGCTCGACCTTGCGTGGCCTGCCTCTCTGCGCCATCTAGCCCTTCCTGCCCTTCCCTAGCACTAGCGGGATGCTGCTGCGAACTCCGCCCCTGCCCGGTGCCATTTTAGAACCGACCGTGGCGCCCAGCCAAATGCGTCGCGAGCCTGCTGTTTGTGTTGCCTGACTTGGAACGCGAACAGGAGCCAGCCAGCGCGCCCATCCGGCCTGAGCGCTGGCGAGGAGCAGCTCCGGTGCCGCCGTGGGAGGATCACCGCGCTGTCGGTGGAGCCATCTCAGGTTGGACCGTGACAGCGGCAGGGGTCTGTGAAGGTGGTGAGCCGGCCGGCGGCAGGAGCTCGTAGACCTCCACTGATGCAACCCTTCCCTTCACCATCGTCGCGCCGAGGGCACGGTATTCGAAGCCTTGGTCGCCGGCCCCCTGGCGGGTCTGGGCACTGACCAGGGTGTAGGTGCCGAACTCCTTGTTGGTCCCCTCCAGACGTGACGCCAGGTTCACGGTGTCGCCCATGGCAGTGTAGTTGAACCGGAAGTCGGACCCCATGTTCCCCACCACCGCCGGGCCGCTGTGCAGGCCGATCCGGCACCGCAGCTCGGGCAGGCCACGGGCGGCCCACAGCGGGCGCAGCTCGGCCATGCGGACCTGCATCC
>JBAZUN010000136.1:0-12882 GCA_041661365.1 Candidatus Latescibacterota bacterium | reverse complement strand
GTACCCCACGCAGAGCGTCGAGGCCGAGCGCCACGTCATCAACACCGACCTGGTGACCCAGGACCGCCACCCGGCCCTGGACCGGATCCCGCCGGGCACCCGGTTCTCCCCCGAGTTCTACGACCACATGATCTTTCAGCCCGGGCCCGCCGGCCAGGTCCTGGTGCGGAACACCTTCGGCGACCCGGTCTACGTGGCCGGGGAGGTGGGGAAGGGGAGGATCGTGTTCTCAGGATGTTACTACGGGTACGGCCGGCCGGTCGACGGTGCCGAGGCCGAACTGCTCGCGGGATGTCTGCGCTGGTTGGCCGAGCCGCGGTGAGCCATCCCCTCACGGCCGGGGGAGGAAGCCGGTCCGGCCGTCGGTCGGGAGGAGCAGCAGGGGCTGGCCGTTGTGGTCGAGCCGGAAGCGCAGGTAGGCCAGGGTCTCCTCCGGCGGCCGCCGCAGCTCGGGGAAGCCGGCTCGCGACAGGGTGAAGTCCCGCAAGCCGAGCCGTGGGCGCTCGACCAGCTCCACCGACCGGTCAGGATCGAGGCCGGCCTTGGTCGCGGCTATCCGCAGGGCCAGGTCCAGCCCGCCCAGCCGGTCGACCAGCCCGTGCTCCAGGGCCCGTCGGCCTGACCAGACCCGGCCCCGACCGACCGAGTCGATGGCCGCGGCGGTGCTCCTCCGACCGGTGGCCACCTTGGCGACGAAGTCGTCGTACAGGGTCCGCATGGCCGCGTCGACCCGGGTCCGCTCCTCGGCGGTCAGGTTGCGGTCCGGCAGCTCCAGCCCGAACAGCCGCATCCCGAACCCCAGGTCGGCGTGGGCCCCGGCCTGCACGTGGTCGGTGCTCAAGCCCAGCTCCTCCTTGAGCCCCTGGTCGTAGAGCCAGCCGCCGATGACCCCGATCGAGCCGGTGATCGTGTTGGGCGCGGCCACGATGCTGTCGCCGTACATGGAGACCCAGTACCCCCCGGAGGCGGCCACCCACGCCTGGGAGACGATCACCGGTTTCCGCTCGCGGCACTGCCGGACCGCGTCGGCCACCAGGTCTGAGGCGAGGACGTCCCCTCCGGGCGAATCGACCCGCAGCACCACGGCCCGCACCTCGCGGTCGTCGCGCACCCGGGCCAGCTCCTCGGCCAGGCGTCGGGCCTGCATCCCCTCCTCCACGTCGCAGACCCCCAGGGCATAGACCACGGCCAGGCGGGGCCGGGGACCCCAGGTGTCGTCGCGGACCGCGGTCCGGCCGTCCCCGGGAGCCAGGGTGGCGTGGGGCCCTTCCAGCTCCCGCAGGAGCTCCTCGGCCCGCTCCCAGCGCCCGAGGCGGTCGACCAGGCCCCGCTCTACGGCGGCTGCGGGCAGGAAGAGGGTCTCCTCGTCGACGAGCCGGTCGAATCGCTCGGCGGTCATCCCCCGGGAGGCGCTGACCTCCTCGCGCACCAGGGCGTACTGGTCGTCGACCAGGGCCTGCTCCTGCTCGCGGTCGGCCGGGGACATCCCCTCGCGGGTCAGCGACTCCAGGGCCGACTTGTATTCGAAGAGTCGCCACTCCTCGAAGCCGATCCCCAGCCGCTCCAAGGCGCCGCGGAAGTAGGTGCGACCGCTGACCACCCCGTCGAGCACGATCATCCCGGCCGGGTCGAGGACCACGGTGTTGGCCACCGAGGCGAGGTGATAGGTGTAGAGGTCGGCCCGGTCGAGATAGACCACGACCTTCTTGCCGGCGTCCCGGACCTGCTGCAGCAGGGAGCGAACCTCCCAGGCCATGACCGGATCGACCTCGATCCCGGACAGGTCCACGGCCAGGCCGTCCACCCCGGGGTCGCGGCAGATCCGGCGCACCGTACCGACCAGCTCGGTCAGGGTGGGACCGCGGTCGAAGAAGGCCAGGCGCCGGTGGCGCAGCGGCCCGCGCAGCTCCAGGCTGAGGTACCGGGGATGGCGACGGCTCAGGGTCGGCACCAGGTTCGGCTCGCGGGAGCCCAGCCGGACCAGGTAGGTGCGATGGGCCTCGGAGCGATCCCGGTCGAAGCGGGACTGGGTGGCCATCCCCAGGCGGTCGAGACCGAGGTGGACCCCGAAGCTCACGGTGCGGTTGTCGAAGAAGCGGCCGGTCAGGGTCAGACCGGGGATGGCGGTCAGGGCCGCGCCGGCGCTCCAGGTCCTGGCCCCGCCGGCTTCGTCCGAGGCGGCCGAGCCGTCGGCGAAGAGGGTGAGCCGCCGCATCCGAGGGGGCCGGACCGCCACCTCGACCACGGCCTCGCGCCCCGGCCCGAAGAGGTCGCCGCCGGCCACCGGGGCGGTCAGGGTCGCGCCGGCCGAGAGCCACGGCCCGGGCCGGAAGAGGGTGCCGAGGGCCAGGTGACGGTGACGTCCCAGGTCGCTGGTGTGGCCGGTGGCCCACCCGTACCCGAGGCCGAATCCCAGGCGCCGCCCGCCGCCGCTGCACGATAGGCGGTACTCGTGCAGTCCTTGGCCGCGGCTCTCCTCGCGCATCACCCCGAAGCCGAGGTGAGGCAGACCGGCGAAGACCCCCCATTGCCCCACCTCTTCCCGCGTGGCCGGGGCGTCGCTCCAGGCCAGCAGGACCTCGGGCGACTCCACGTAGTTGAGGAGCGCCGGGTTGTCGTACCCCAGCAGCCCGAGTCCCTGGCTGGCCGGCGGGGTCAGCAGGAACCCGGTGCGCTCGCTGTACCCGGCGAAGGGGGAGTCGGCCTCGAGCCGCGGCGCGGCCAGCAGCAGGAAGGCGAGGGAGGCGGTCGCAAGGCGCATCGATTCACTCCCCCTGGGCCAGACGGCGGAAGTACTCCAGGTCGCCCTGTCCCTCGCGGAGGATCTCGACCCGGTCGTTGACTAGGGAGATGACCGAGGAGGGCATCACCGGCAACTGGCCGCACTCGAGGACCAGGTCGACCTGGCCGCCCAGGACCTTCTGCAGGTCGCGCGGATCGGTCAGCACCTCCTGGTCGGTAATGTTGGCGCTGGTGCTGATGATCGGGTTCCCCAGCTCGGCGATCAGGGCCAATGGCACCGGGTGGTCGGGAACGCGCAGGCCGACGGTCTTCTGCCGGCTCTGCAGGATCCGGGGGGTTTCTCGGGTGGCCGGAAGGATGAAGGTGTACGGCCCCGGGAGGCATCGCTTGAGGATCCGGTAGGCGAAGGTAGAGACCTGGGCGTAGCGGCTGACGTTGGACAGATCGGCGCAGACGAAGGACATCGGCTTGCGGTGGCTCCGTCCCTTGATCCGTCGCACCCGCTCGATCGCCTCCTTGTTGGTGATGTCGCAGCCGAGACCGTAGATGGTGTCGGTGGGATAGATGACCACCCCGCCGTTGCGCAGCACCTCGACCGTCCTCCGCAGGTGGCGTCCCTTCAGGTGCTCGGGGTCGATGCTGAGCAGCTCGGCCATCTCTGCCTCCTCCCGTGACCTCGATCAGCGTTCGCGGTCGATCTTGTCTACCCACGCGGCCACCACGGCGTCGATCATGGCCTGGCCGTGGACCGCGTTGGCGGTCCAACTGCTCCGCTCCTCCTGCTCGCGGCAGTACCAGGGCGCCCCGTCGTCCAGGCGGGCCTGCTCGACCAGCTCGGGCCGGGCCGCCAGCAGGAAGGAGGTCTCGTTGTACCCGGCGTGATCCCCGCCGGCCGGGGGCGAGGCGGCCGGGAGGATCAGCGGCTGCACCTCGACGCGGCCCCAGATGGCGCCGCCCACCTCCTTGACCAGGCGGTCGTCCCCCCACCATCCCGGCGGGTACCCCTGTTCGAGCACCCCCTCGAAGACCAGCTCCACGGCCCCCTTCTTGAAGGCCAGTCCGAGCGGGCCGTCAACCCCCTGGTGCATGATGACGACGTAGATCCGCCGGAACCCCATGGCCCGGAAGTTCCGCAGGATGCTCTTGACGTACGCGCCGAAGGAGGGGTAGTCGGGATCGATGGTGCCGTCGGCAGGGCCACCCAGGGCGTATCCGGTGGGGCCGAAGTCGAACGGCGGCGAGATCACCACCGGGGTGCGGGCCGCCACCCGGGCGCAGACCTCCTCGACGATGATCGTGTCGTGGCCGATAGCCATGTGGGGGCCGTGGGTCTCGATGCAGCCGGCCGGCACCAGGAGCGGATGCCCCTGCTGGACGGCCTGGCGCAGTTGGTACGGGCGCATCTCCTTCAGGTACATGCCGGCCTCCTGTGGGCGGGTCCGGGAAAAGAGCCGCGGCGCCGGGCACGACCCCCCGGCGCCGCCTGCTGCTCGTTCGTGGACTCAGGCCTCGTCGTACCCCTTCAGCGGCCGGTACCAGATGTTGCGGTACCTGACCAGATCGCCGTGGTCCTGCAGCTTGAGCGGTCCCGAGGGCGCGTGGGCCTTGTACGGGTACACGTCGCGGTGCCCGGTGGGGCCGAAGAGGGCCGTGTGGTTGTGGACCAGCACCCCGTTGTGCAGCAGGGTGAGGTAGGCCGGCGAAACCAGGGCGACGCCGCTGAATCGCGGCGCGGTCCAGACGATCTCGTAGGTCTGCCACTCGCCCGGACGACGGCAGGCGTTCACCAGCGGCGGATACTCCCCGTAGATCGAGGCCGTGATCCCGTCGGCGTAGGTCGGGTTGGCGTACCCGTCGAGGACCTGGATCTCGTAGAGTCCCATGAGGAAGACGCCGCTGTTGCCGCGCCCCTGGCTGTCCCCCTTGACCTCGGCCGGGCAGGCGAACTCCAGGTGGAGCTGGCAGTCGCCCAACCTTTCCTTGGTCTGGATGTCCCCGGTCCGCGGCACCACCTCCATGTACCCACCCTCCACCTTCCACTGGGCCTCGCCGTCGCGGCCGGCCCAGCCGGACAGGTCCTTGCCGTCGAAGAGGAAGACGGCGTCGGACGGGGCCTGACCGACCTTGGCCTGGGAGCTTTCCGTTCCCGGGGTGACCACCCGCGGTAACGGCCGGCGGTAGTCGTGCACCTGCCAGGGGGAATCGGGGAGCATCGGGGTGTCGTCGTACCCTGTCTTGGCCATGATCTGCCTCCTTGACGTGGAATGGACCGGCCGCTCGAGGCCGGCTCCGGGCAGAATCAACGGAAAAGCCGGGATCCCCCGCAACTGCGCCCGGGATCAAGTTCAGGTTGGCCAAGCCCTGGCCCGGTGCCCGGCGAAGCGCTAGATTGCAGGGGCGACAACAGCACGGGTCACGCCTCAGTCGCGACATCGCAAGGAGGAGAGGATGGTATCGCGAAGGGAGTTCTTCCAGCGTTCGGTACTGGCGGGTGCCGGTGGGCTGGCCCTGAGTCGGCTTGCCTGGGCCGAAGGGGAGAGCGCGGCGACGGCCGGTCTCCTGCCGGCGGCGGCCTCGACCTGGGGTTTTGGCCGGCAGGCCAACGAGGCGGCCCTGGCGGTGCTGGCCGCGGGCGGCTCGGCCCTGGACGCGGTGGAGCAGGGGATCTGGGTCACCGAGGCTGATCTGACCAACGCCTCGGTGGGAGCGGGGGGAACGCCCAACGCCGACGGGGTGGTGCAGCTCGACGCCTGCATCATGGACGGGGTCACCCATCGGGCCGGCAGCGTGGCCGCCCTTGAGGGGATCCTCCACCCGATCTCCGCGGCCCGGCGGGTGATGGAGCAGACGCGCAACGTGATGCTCGTCGGCGAGGGGGCACGGCGGTTCGCCCTGGCCCAGGGGCTGGCCACCGCCGAGATGCCCACGCCCGAGCGGCGAAAGGCCTGGGAGGCCTGGCGGGCCAAGCAGCAGGCGGCCGAGAAGACCCACGACACCATCGCCCTGCTGGTGGTCGACGCCCACGGCATCCTGGGCGAGAACATCATGCGGTACTGCGGCTCCTTCGCCGTGGTCGAGCGGATGCGCCAGGGGATGCCCCCGCGCGAGGCCTGCCTGGCAACGGTGGAGTGGATCGTCCGGCAGGAGGGGAGAACGACGGGATTGGACGTGAACTTCGTGGCCCTCGACCGGTACGGCCGGGCCGGCGGGGCCGGCTCCTCGGGAGGCTTCGCCTACTCCTTCAGCACGCCCGAAGGCAGCCAGGTGATCGAGGCCGCGGTAACGGTCCCCGGGCGCTAGACCGGATCGACGGAGAGACCGGCGATGGGTACTCGGGCAGTGGCGCTGATCCTGGTCGCGGTCCTGACCGCGGGGAGCGGGTGCGAGCAGCGGCAGCGCGATCTGGTGCTGGCCACCACCACCAGCCTGCAGGACAGCGGCCTGCTCGATCTGCTGGTCCCGCGGTTCGAGGCCCGGTCCGGGTTCCGCGTCAAGACCATCGCCGTGGGGAGCGGCCAGGCCCTCAAGCTAGCCGAGCGCGGCGAGGCCGACGTGCTGCTGGCCCATGCTCCCGAGGCCGAGCGTCGGGTCCTGGCGTCAGGGGCGGTGGTCAACCGGCACCTGGTCATGCTCAACGACTTCGTCCTGGTGGGACCGCCGGCCGACCCGGCCGGGATCGCCGGTCAGGGGGCGGCCGCGGCCCTGGCCCACCTGGCCGCCAAGGGAGCGACCTTCATCTCGCGCGGCGACGGCTCGGGGACCCACCAGCGGGAGCTGGAACTCTGGCGCGGCGCCGGGATCACCCCGGCCGGCTCGTGGTACCAGGAGGTCGGGCTGGGGATGGGACAGACCCTGACCCTGGCCTCGGAGAAGACGGCCTATACCCTCACCGACCGGGCCACCTTCCTGGCCATGGCCGACAAGGTCGACCTGCGGCTGCTGGTCGAGGGGGACCCGGCCCTGCTCAACCTGTACCACGTCATGCAGGTGAACCCCGAGCGGTTCGCCAAGGTGAACCAGGCCGGGGCCCGGGCCTGGATCGAGTTCCTCCTCTCGGCCCCGGTGCAGGAGGAGATCGGCCGCTTCGGCGTCGAGCGCTTCGGCCGATCCCTGTTCACCCCCGCCGGCGGGCGCACCGAGGCCGGGGTGAGCGGGACCGCGGACCACTGATCGTGGACCTGGTCTGGCAGGGGCTTCTCCGCGCCGGGGAACTGCTGCTGCGCGGCGACGCCGAGGTCTGGCGGATCGCCTGGCTAACCCTGCGGGTGGCCGGTACCGCCACCCTGCTCAGCGTCGTCCTCGGAGTCCCCCTCGGCCTGCTGCTGGCCCTGGGCCGCCTGCCCGGAACCCGCCTGCTCATCACCCTGGCCAATACGGGCATGGGCCTGCCGCCGGTCGTCGTCGGCCTGTGGACCAGCCTCTTCCTCTGGCGGTACGGCCCGCTCGGTTCCCTCGGCCTGATCTACACCCCCGCGGCCATGGTCCTGGCCCAGGCGATCATCGCCACGCCGATCGTCGCCGGGTTCACCCTGGCCGGCATCGCCAGCCAGGACCCGCGGCTGGGGCTGCAGCTCCTGGGGCTGGGCGCCTCGCGGCTGCAGCTCTACCGACTGCTGATCCGCGAGGCCCGTATCGCCATCCTGGCCGGGGTGATCGCCGGGTTCGGGGCCGTGGTCTCCGAGGTCGGCGCCTCGATGATGGTCGGCGGGAATATCCGGGGTCAGACCCGGGTCCTCACCACGGCCACCGTGCTGGAGGTGGGGCGGGGGAACTTCGAGGTGGCGATCGCCCTGAGCCTGATCCTGCTGCTCCTCGCCTACGCCGTCACCGCAGTGTTGACCGTGCTGCAGCAGCGGGGGCGGGTCCGGTGAACCGGGAGGCGATCCGCGTCGCCGGCCTCGAGGTGTGGCGGGCCGGCAAGCTGGTGCTGGCCGTGCCGGAGCTGGCGGTCGGTGAGGGCGAGGTGCTGGCGCTGATCGGGCCGAACGGCTCGGGCAAGTCAACCCTGCTGCAGGCCCTGGCCCTGCTCCTGCCGGCCCGTATGGAGGGGTATTGGCTGGCCGGCCGGCAGGCGCAGTTGCCCGAGGAGGAGCTGGCCCTCCGGCGGCAGATGGCCGTGGTCTTCCAGCAGCCGCTGCTGCTCAACGCCGGGGTGATGGAGAACGTCACCCTCGGCCTGCGGTTTCGCGGGATGCCGCGGGACGAGGCCGAACAACGGGCCGCGGTCTGGCTCGAAAAGCTGGGGGTCGCCGCGCTGGTCGGCCGGCGCGCCCACACCCTGTCGGGCGGCGAGGCCCAGCGGGTCAGCCTGGCCCGGGCCCTGGTGCTCGAGCCGCGGCTCCTCTTCCTCGACGAGCCGTTCGGCGCCCTCGACCTGCTCACCCGCGAGGCGCTGATCCGCGACCTGCGGCGCGTCCTTCCCGGGGCCGGGGTCACCACCCTGTTCGCCACCCACGATTATCTGGAGGTCCTGCTGCTGGCCGACCGGGTCGCGGTCCTCGACCGGGGAGAGGTGGTCCAGCTCGGGGAGCCCGAGGCGCTCTTCGCCAAGCCGGCCTCCCCGACGGTCCGCGAGCTGACGCGGGCCGCCGACGAGATGCTGCAGGCCCTGCGCGACCGGGGTGTCGGCGGTCAGGCCAGATAGCCGTACCGCGCGGCCTCGGCGCGGAACCGGGCCAGGACCTGGCCGCGGATCTCCTCGAACAGCTCCCTGGTCAGGAAGTGGACCCCGGGCAGGTCCCCCTTGCGGCCGCCGGCAAAGACCTCGGGGGCCAGGTCGTAGTCGGCCGTCTCCGCGCCCTGGCGCTGCTCGAGGGAGAAGGCGAGGAGATGGGTCCGGTAGGTCGCCTCCAACAGCCGCTCCGCGGTCATCTCCACCCCGTAGACCGAGGACACGGCCTCGGCGGTCTGCGCCGGCGGCGCCAGGGTGAAGAGGCAACCGCCGTGCAGGTTGACGTTGATCATCTTCCACCCCTCCTCGGTGATCTGCCGCACCCAGTAGGCCGTTGATCCGGACTCGCACTTGGGATCGACGACGTAGAGGAGGAAGGTGCGCATCGACATATGCCCGCCGGCCGTGGCAAAGGGGTACCCGGGGTTGGTCTGGGGCAGGTAGGCCGAGTGCTCCACCCCCTTGCAGTGCATGGCGAACTCCTTCCCGCCCACCTCCTCGGAGATCCGCTTGACCCCCTGGCCGAAGAGCGGCTCAGCGCCGCTGGCGATCTCCTCGAGCACCCGACGGGCGCCGGCTGCGTCGCCGAAGCGCAGCCCGCCGGCAAGCTGTCGGCCGCCCCGCTCGTTGTAGTCCATCAGGAAGGAGAGCACCACCCCGGCCGAGATCGCATCGAGTCCCAGGGTGTCGACCAGGCGCGAGAGCTCCAGGTTGGTCCGGGGCTCCAGGATTCCGAGATTGGGGCCGGTCAGCTCCATCGGCTCGAACTCGTACCGGCCGATGAAGGGACCGTGGTGGCGCCGGGCCTGGCGGGGGTCGGGGTCCTTCCCCTCGGCCGGCGCCTGGTACACGTCCATGTGGCAGGCGATCTGGCAGCCGAAGCAGTTCCGGTCGATGACGATGAAGGGGTCGGCCTCGCGCACGGTCTCGATATGGACCGGTACAGCCAGGTTCTCGCCGCGCGGCTCGAAGTTTTTCCAGGGCAGGACGCCGAAGGAATCGAGCACCTTCTCCAGGCGCCCGGTGCCGCCGCCGCCCTCGGCGTTGGCCGGGTGTCGGTACCCCTTGCTCTGGGCCCCGCGACCGATCTCGCGGTTGATCGGCTTCAGCCGCTCGTCCCCGCGCCGGTACAGGTCCTCCGGCGCCACGGCCACCACGGCCAGGATGTTCTTGGAGCCGAGGACCGAGCCCATGCCCAGGCGGCCGGCGAAGCGGAACTTCGGCTCGCCGGACATCACCTGCTCCTGGGTGGTACCGGCGATGCAGGCGTACCACACCTGCTGCCAGTGCTCCCCGGCCGGGCCGATCACCGCGAAGTGAGCCGGGAAGGCGCGACCGGCCGGGTCGTTGAAGCGCTGGTTGAGCCAGGCCACCTTGGCGTCGGTGCGGGCGCCGATCAGCTCGGCCGGTGCCGGCTGCAGGGAGACGCACGGGCCGGTCGGGGTCTGCTCGACGACCAGGATCCGGGGGCTCTCGGCCCGGCCCACGAGGATCAGGTCGTCGAGACCGGTCGATTGGAACTTGCGGCCGAAACTGCCGCTCATCGCCGACCAGGCTGGCATCGGCGCCCCGGCCAGGGTGCGCTTCAGCGGCGAATACGCGGTGAAGTAGGTGCGCAGCCCGGTCATGTACGCGGTGCCGGTCAGGCAGCCGACGTTGATGACCAGCGGGCTGGCCGGGGCAAAGGGATCGACCACCGAGTGCTCGGCCATGACCTTGAAGGCACGGCCGATCCCGCCGAGGAAATCCATGTCGTCGGTGACCGGCAGGCGATCCAGACGGACCAGCGCGCCGGCGGTCAGGTCGAACAGGGCGCGGGTGTAGTCGAAGTCAATGACCTGGGTGGGATCCTGGACGCGGGCCAGCATGGGTCCCTCGCGGGGTAAGGCGCCTGGACGACCGGCTCCGGCTTGCCCGGTGCCGGCCGCCTCGACGAATGGGACGAGATACTTAGTACAGGGGCTGCAGTACAAAGATCCGCAGGGACGGGGATGTCAAGATCCCGATCGGGGAGGAAACCGGCATGAACCAGCTCGACTCGGACAGGCTCCTAAGTCGCCTCCTCTCCCGCCAACCGCAAGACGTACAGCACCTCGGTGGTCACCCACTCGTTGGTCCGTCCGCGCCGTGCACCGCCCCAGGCCACCAACGACCCGCCGGGTTTCGGCGCCGGTACGACGTTGTAGTGGCGCCGCTCTGCCGGGAAGCCACCGTCCGGCAGTTGCTTCGACCTCAGCAGGTCCAGGGCTTCCGCGCACCGCGGATCGCCCAGCCTGCCGGCCTCGCCCAATACCTTGAGGCCGAAGAGGACGTCGTACTGCCAGTAGCAGGGGTAGTGGAGCTTGACGAAGTCCTCGTGGATGAGGCTGCCGTCCGCCACCCGGCGGAAGAGCCGCCGCTTGAGGAAGATCTCGGCCGCCCGCTCCGCCGCCGCGGACGAGGCCGGGCAGTCCCGCTGGCGGCCGTGCAGGGCCAGGGCCCGCAGCGGGATCAGGCTCTCCATGAAGGAGGAATGGCTGGCACTGGTCTTGCGGTCGCAATTCCACCCCCCGTCCGGCCACTGCCAGCGCACCAGGTTGGCGGCCAGCCGGTCGGCGCGCTCGTCGGCGATCCCCAGGGCCAGGGTGGACCATAAAGCGTTCCCCTCCTGGGAGGCGCACCGTCGGGCTCGGCCGTCGATGATCGGCACCCCGGGACGCGACTTGTACCGCGGCGCCTCCCGGTCGAGGACCCGCTCTTCCACGTGCTCCGGCGCCAGCCAGCAGGCGTAGACCTGGTCCCGCAGCGGCACCAGGCGGCGGTCGCCGACAGGATATCCCAGGTCGGCCAGCACGGCCAGGACCCAGTGCGCCCCGGAATACTTCGAGTAGACATGATGTCTGCACGCCTCGGCTCCGGCCAGGAGCCGGGCCACCCGCTCGCTGCGCCGCACCTGGCCGGCCAACCGACGTACCTTCGCCGAAGCAGGGTCTTCCCCCAGCACTCTCACCCGGGTCCGGTACCGCAGGCACGGGTCTTCCGAGGCCAGGAGCTGCTTGAGGATCGGTTCCATGATCCGCGACCTCCCGGGCGAAAAGGTCAAGCCCGCCGGCGGATAACCTGCGCAATCCAGCCGCGAGGGTCCACTGCTGACGACTCGGCCTCGATGCCGGTCCTCTGACAGGCCCTCGCGGCCAAGCCCAACCTGCTTGGCGATCGCCCCATGCCGGTGTACCTTGAGCAGTGCCGGCGTTCGTGCGTCAGCGCAGTCAACAGCCACTCCGGTATACGCGGGAGCAGACCGATGCGCGTCCTCGCTTTCCTCATCCTACTGGCCTTGCCTCTGCTCGTGGCCCACTGCGCCCGACCACCCGCGGGACCACTGACCGGCGCCAAGGACGGTGATCGCGGGCAGGTGATCGGCATCCACCTCCTCGGCTGGACCTCGGACTCCCTCCTGGTCGAGCTGGGCCGGACGATCCCCATCCTGGCCGGCAAGGGGATCAACCTGATCGTCCTCGAGGTCGACTACAGCTTCGAGTTCCAGTCCCATCCCGAACTGCGCCAGGGCGACCGGTACATCACCCGGGCCGGGGCGCGGCAGTTCGCGGCCCAGTGTCGGCAGCACGGCATCCGCCTGGTGCCGCAGTTCCAGTCCCTGGGGCACCAGTCCTGGGCCCAGCATACCTTCCCGCTGCTGACCCGATACCCCGAGCTCGACCTGACCCCCGGTGCCTTCCCGGACAACCAGGGGCTGTACTGCCGCGAGTGGGACCCGACCAACCCCCGCGTCAACGAGATCGTCTTTCCCCTGATCGACGAGATCGTCGAGGCCTTCGAGGCCGACGCGGTCCACGTGGGCATGGACGAGATCTTCCTGCTGGGCTCCGAGCACTCGCCGAACACCAAGGGGAAGGACCCGGCCGCGCTCTTCGCCCGGGTGGTCAACGAGTTCCACGACCACTTCGTCAAGGAGCAGGGGCTGGAGCTGTTCCTGTGGGGCGATCGTCTGATCGACGGCACGACCTGTCCGTATGGCGCCTGGGAATCCTCCCTGAACGGCACGGCCCCGGCCGTTGACCTGATCCCGAAGGACATCGTCATCTGCGACTGGCACTACGAGCCGATGCGGGCCTATTGCTCGATCCCGTTCTTCCTGGCCAAGGGGTTCCGGGTGCTCCCCAGCTCCTGGCGCAATCTCGAAGGCGTGGCGGCCTTGGCGAAATACTCTTATGGCCGGCAGCACCCCGGGATGATCGGTCATCTCTTCACCACCTGGTCGCGGCCCGAGCCGGACTCCCTGATGGCCTATCCGCCGATGCTGACCGGGATCGAGACGATCCGGAGCGGCCGGTACTACGACGTGGAGTTCGAGCCGGTCTCCGCGTCCCCGAGCGGGGTGCTCGAGATCGCCCTGAGCACGCCGGTGACCGGGCTGGAGATCCACTATACCACGGACGGCTCAACGCCTACCCCGCAGTCGCCCAGGT
>JBAZUN010000135.1:0-13015 GCA_041661365.1 Candidatus Latescibacterota bacterium | reverse complement strand
CCGGTCCATCCGGCCGGGGCCCTGGCCCTGGGGATCGCCGAGACCCTGGGCGGCCTGGTTCTGGCGCAGGCCGTGGACCCGGAGGCGGTGGTCACCCTCGACGTCACCCCTTCCTTCGGGGACATGCGCACCGGGATCTTCAAGTACGCGGGGGCCGAGCGGGTCTCCCTGCTGGGCGCCCGCATCCAGATGATCAGCGAGTATTACGGCTGCCCCAGCGGGGTGCACGGCGGCAAGACCGACGCCTGTCTGCCCGGGACGCGGGTCGGCGCCGAGAAGGCGGTCTCCATGCTGGCCCCGGTGCTGTGCGGCGCGGTCGGCATCGGCACCGTGGGTCACGTGGAGAACGCGGTTACCTTCGCGCCGCTGCAGCTGGTGATCGACAACGAGATCGCCCGGTACGTGCGGCGGGCCGTGCAGGGGTTCGAGGTCACCGACGCCGCCATCGACGCCGCGCTGATCGACCGGGTCGGACCGGGGGGAAACTACCTGACCGAGGAAGAGACGGCGCTGGGCTTCCGCGAGTTCGCCAATCTCGCCCCCTTCTTCGGCGTGGCGCCCTGGGGCGAGGATTCCGAGGCCCGCGCGGCGGTCCAGTGGGAGCGGATGGCCGCCGAGCGGGCGCGGGCCCTGATGGCCAACGAGGTGCCCTGCCCGCTGACCGACGACCAGGTCCGGGCGATCGACGAGATCGTGCACGCCGCCGAGGCCCAGTTGCGGCGGGAAGGGAAGCTGTAGCCCAAAGGAGAGGAGACCGAGGGGCTTCTATTCCGAATCCAGCCAGGGGGAGCGCGGCAACCCTGCCGGGGACCGGGCCACGGCTGACAAGTCCCCGGCGAGAGGAATCAGCGAAAGGAAGATGGATGGAGCTTCAACTCGGGTTCGGCAGGAGCGACCTCACCCCGCGGGTCGGGGTCGAGCTATGTGGCTTCGGCCCCTTCCTCAACCGCCACAGCATCGCGGTGCGCGACCGACTCTGGGCGCGGGCCATGGCCGTACGCCTGGGCGACCGCGGTCTGGTGGTCGTCAGCAACGACCTGATCCAGGTCGACGCGACCACCACCGCACGGGTGCGCGAGCGGGTGACCGCGGCCACCGGCCTGCCGGCCGAGTCGGTCATGGTTCACTGCACCCACACCCACTCCGGTCCGGTCACCGGACCGCTGCAGGGGTGGGGCGCGCTGGACGTCCCCTACCTCGAGGTGCTGCCCCAGCGGGTGGCCCGGGCCGCGATCATGGCCTGGCAGAACCTGCAGCCGGCCACCCTGGCCCACGCCGAGGTGCCGTGCGAGGGGGTCGGGCTCAACCGCGAATATGATCGGGACGCGCCGCCGCTGGAGGAGGTGCTGCGCGAGGACTGGCGGCCGGCCCGGCCCGAGCTGACCGACACCACCTGTCAGGTCCTGGTGGCGCGAGGAGCTCGGGGAGTCCTCGGCTTCGCCAGCTACTTCGGCTGCCATCCAGTGGTTTGCTGCCAGACGACCCGGTACATCCACGGCGACTTCGCCGGGGTGGCGACCAATCTGCTCGAACGTGAGCACCCGGGCAGCGTGGGGCTGTTCCTGCAGGGCGCACAGGGGGACGTCAATACCTGCGTGGTGCACCAACCCGAATCCGAGGCCCTGCTGGCCTTGGACGTGGTGGCCGGCCGGTACGCTCGAGCCGTGCGGGCCGGGATCGCCCAGGCCCGGCCGCTGGCGGTCGAGCGCCTGGTCTGCGCTCTGCACCCGGTGGTCTTCAGCCGACGCCAGGTGACGGCCGCCGAGATCGAGCGGCGGTTGGCCGAGCAGGAAGCCGTCCTGCACGCCCCGGATGCCAGCGATGAGAACCAGGAGGTGCGGATGGCCGCGGTGACGGCGCTGGCCTACCGTCGCTTTCTGCGGGCGATGGCCGTTGGCGAGGACCTAGCGCCGGCCACCGAGCTGCAGGGGTTCCGGATCGGGCCGGTGGCTCTGCTGGGCACGCCGCTGGAGGTCTTCCAGGCGGTCAAGAACGAGGTGCGGGCCAAGTCCCGGTCGGCGGTACCCCTGGTCATGGGGCTGACCAACGACGGCCTGGGGTACGCGCCGGATCGCATGGCGGCGGCGCGCGGCGGGTACGCGGCCGACGTGGTCCCCCTGATCCTGGGGCACCTGCCGTTCGCGTCGATCCACGACGAGCTGGTGGAGCACCTGCTGGTTCTCGAGGCACGGCTCTACGCGGAGTAGCGCCTGGCCACGGCGACCTTGACCGAAGATCCCCGCGGTCGTCCGCGCCGCGGCCCGCATCCCAATACACGACGCGCCGTCGAGGACGGGTTGACGGGCCGCCGCGACCTCCCTATCCTTCTGGAGCTTCCGGCGCTCAACCGGCCTCGTCCGCCCCCCCGGACCGATGGCCGCCGGCAAGCCCACGACCGCGCCTACCCTTCCCCCGTTGGCGCGCTTCCTCCCCGCTCCCTGGCCACCTTGACTCTACCGCTGTCTCCATGAGTGCCCAATCCCGCTCCACGGTCACCCCCTCAGGATCGGCGGCCGTCCTGATCGACGGCGTTCCCCGGTTGGTCCGAGGTCAGGGTCAGGACTGCACCTTTACCGGCGCCCTGGCCGCGGCCCTGAGCGTGACCGCCGATCCATACGACTACGACGATCTGATGGGCCTGTCCGGTCTGGCCTTCCGCGTCCGCTGGGCCAACGAGGACGCCGGTACCTGGTGGTGCCGTTCGTGCACGGCCGGCGAGACGCCGGACCAGGTGACCGCCCTGAAGCGCGCCACCGGCTGGCGACTCGAGGTCCAGGCCCAGCCGGTCGCCCCGTCCCTGGAGCGACCGCGGCTGCGCCAACAGGTCGTGGCCTCCCTCGACGCGGGGCTGCCGGTCCTCACCCACTCGCCCGCGCCGGAGATGGCCGTGCTCTTCGGGTACCGCGACGCCGGTGCGCTCCTCGTCGGGCACGACTACGATCACCCGCAGGGCCCCTGGCAGGTGCGGCCGAACGAGCTCGGTCCGGTGCAGCTCTACCTCGGCGAGCACGGGGAGGCCGCGCCTCTCATCGAGTCCCTCTCCCGAGTGCTGGCAACGGCGGTTACCGGATGGGAACGGGAACGACACGACGGCGGCGCCCAAGGTCGGGTCTACTGGTACGGGGACGCGGCCTACGGCGCCTGGCTACGCGACCTCGACTGCCGGGCGCGGCTCACCGACGAGCAGGCCGCGGCCTGCACCTGGCTGCACCTCCGATGTTACCGGCTGCTCGCCGACGCCCGGGCCGCCGCGGCCCGCTTCCTGCAGCGGCACGCCGGGCTCCTGAAGCCGGAGCAGCGCGAGCGGGTCGAGCAGGCAGCCTCCCTGTACCGGCAACTGGCCGCAACCCTGGACGAGGAGTCCCTGCCCTGGGCCGAGGGAGCTGGCGAGCCAGCGCCCGAGATCGGACAGCGACAACAGGGCGCCCTGGCCCGGGCCCGGGTTCTCGAAGCCGCCGCGGTCGACGAGCTGCGCGGCACCCTGGCCCTGGACGTTGCCGGTGAGCCGCCTCCGCGCCGGGTCGCGGGCCGCGACCGGGGCACGCCCGTCCCTTGGACGGTGGTCCACCGCGAGGAAACCCGGGTCTGGCTCGAGGGGATCGACCACCGCCAGTACGACCAGCCGACCCTTGGCGCGGCCACCGACCTGCTCCGGGCCCTGGGGTACCAGGCCGACTACACCTTCCTGATGGGGATCTCGGGCGCCGCCTTTGCGGCCGGGCTGGAGGAATCGACCGGAGCCGCGGATCTCGACCGAGAGGCCGCCTTCCTCGAGGCTGCTCTGCAGTCGGCCGGCCTGACCGCCGAGTGGCCCGCCCCAGGGTCGCGGCGGGAGGCGATCGCTCGCGGGGTGGACGCCGGCCGGCCGCTGCTCTGGCTGGGCGCGGAGACCGGGTGCATCTTCGGCCACGAGGGAGAGGGACAGGTGGCCCTCTGCCGCCGCTCCGGGGAAGGGCGGACCGGGGTCGCGCGGGTGACGCCGGATGCAGCCGCGGGTCGGGTCGCAGTGCCGGTGCCGGCGACGGCAGGCAAGCCCGCGCAGCACCCGCTGACCCTGGCCGCCCTGCGACGCGCCATCGCGCTGACCGGCGGTCCGGGCGGAAGCGCCGCGGCCTGTGCGGCCTGGGTATCGGCCCTGCGCGGCTACGGTCCAGGCCAAGGGATAGCCGCCGCCACCCCGCGGCTGCTCCACCGCCTGATCGACGCCCGCCGATCGGTGGCCACCTACCTGCCGGTGGCGGCCTGCCGGCTGCGGCGCGGCCGGAAAGCGGTCGAACAGGCGGCTCGTTGGTACGGCGAGGCCTGGCAGCTCCTGGCCGAGCACGAAACGGCTCTGGCCGGCCGGTCCGCCCCCTTCGAGGATGAACCCGGTGCCGGCATCCTGCTGGATCGGGAAGCCCGAGAGGCCGTGGCCCGGCTCCTGGAACAGATCGCCGGCCTCGAAGCCCAGGGCCTGGCCGCCCTGGCCCAGGCCCTGCAGGAGGAGGGCTGAAAGGGAAGAGACGCGGGTCGGCGATGCTGCCCCGGTGGGGCCGAGAAAAGCGCTTGACATCCGACCGCTGGTTCCGTAGCCTCACAGCGGTCCTGATCACCCGCCGGATGCCCAGATCTGGCCGAGTCAGGCCCCATCCCTCTGCCGGAGCGCGAATGTCGAACCAGGTCCTCCGCCTGGATCCGCTTGTCCGCCGGGCCGTCACCTCCCAGGCCCATGGTCAGCTTCAGTTGCGCAGCGCCGAGGAGGCGGCCCACCTCTCCCGCTGCCGCACCTGCTACGGCACCGGCATCGTCCCACGTAATCTCGCGGGAAGCCGACTCTCCTTCGGCCCCTGCACCGACTGCCGTTCGTCCGACCTGTACGTGATGATCTGCCAGACCGGCGAGGGGGAATGGCTCGCGGTGCGGGATATCCCGGGGGCGTGGGGTCGCGGCGGCTCTCCGGTCGAGGCCCTGCTCGCGGTGGAGCGGCGGGTCGATCCGGCCCAGTCCCTGTTCTGTCCGCGCTTTGCCCTGCCCACGACCGAGGAAGAGACCGGAACCGGGACGACCCTGGAGACCGCCGAATCCCGGCCGGCCAACCACACCACGGCCTGACCTCAGGGCCTGGCCCCGCCTCCTCCGTCCCGCCTCAGCGCGCTCCGCTGGCCAGGATCGCCTCGCGCATGGCCAGCAGATTCTCCGGCTTCATGTCGTCGGTCAGGCTGTTCGACGAGGAGACCAGGTACCCGCCGCCGCGGCCGACCACCTCGATCCGCTCCCGCACCTGGGCGGCGATCTCGGCCGGGGTGCGGTGGACCAGGTCGTCCATGAAGATGTTCCCCACCAGGGCCACCCGGCTCCCCCAATCCCGCTTGACCTCGACGATGTCCATCACGTCCGGCTGCAGTGGGTGGATCGCCTGCTGGCCCAGCTCCAGCCAGGACGCCAGCAGCGGGGTCATCCTTCCGTCGCTGTGGGTGATCAGCGGCAGGCCGAGGGAGGTAGCCACCTGCCGTTCCTTGGGCAGGATGTGGGTCCGGTAGAACCACGGGCTGAAGACCGGGCCGGAGTTGAAGGCCACGTCGTCGAAGGCCCAGATCAGGTCGAACCCGACCTCGGCGAGGACCGGCGCCACCCGCGCGGTCCAGTCGGCATAGGCGTCGTGAACGTCGACGATGAGCTGGGGGTCGTCGGCCAGGGCGTAGCTGAAGGCCTCGAGGCCCATGCTGAGCAGGGTCGCCCCGATCCCCAGGCGCACGCAGGCACAGGCGCAGTACTCTCCCTTGTGGGCGATGAACTCGCGGGCGTTGGCGACGAAGGATCGATCCTCCGGAGAGGGCAACCGGAAGCGCCGCTCGAACTCCTCCCGGGTGCGGATGATCCC
Organism: Candidatus Latescibacterota bacterium; assembly: GCA_041661365.1. Taxonomy (GTDB): domain Bacteria; phylum Latescibacterota; class UBA2968; order UBA8231; family UBA8231; genus CAITNQ01. The sequence goes on along the minus strand of JBAZUN010000135.1, from coordinate 7,155 downwards.
GTCGCCGACCAGGACCGGGCTGCCGTCCGTGGCCCGGGTCATCTTGTGGGCGAAGATCGGCGCAAAGGCCGAGAAGTTGACGTTGTCCTTGCCCAGGGCGCGGTTGACCTTGATCTGTTCCGCGGCGAGTACCGCTCCGGGCTGGGTCGGGAAGCCGTCCGGCGCCACGGACCAGTCGACGCGCACCGGTTCGCCGCAGACCGCCGTGGCGATCCCGTTCTGGACGATCCCCTCGATCCAGGGGACGCGATCGACCGGCTGATGCCGCAGGGCCGCCAGGACCCGCTCCACCGGCCGCATCGGATCAGCCACGGTCCCGTCCTCCGGTAAGCCAGTCCAGGTCGAACCGGGCCCAGGTCAGCCGCTCGTACGGGCCGGCCTCCCCCCGCTCGTAGAAGCAGCCAGCCGTGCCCTCGGCCAGGGCCACCAGGCAAGAGTAGGCCGCGGGCCCCTCGTGGAGGACCCCGGACTCAGGCCAGGTCGTCCCTTCGTCGTAGCTCAGGCGGACGGTGAGTCGCCGGCGGGTCTCGGTGCAGGCCGGATTGGAGAAGAGGATGCGACCACGGCCAGCGTCGGCCTTGGTGGTCCAGCGGCGGATGCTGGCCTGACAGATCGGCTCGACCAAAGCCGGATCGCGGTCGACCGGACCCCAGGTCAGGCCGCCATCACTGCTCCAGGAACGGGCCCGTGCATGCCGGGCGCGGTCGTAGTTGCGCATGTTGAGCAGGACCCTGCCGTCCTCCAGCTCCACCGCCTCGCACTCGTTGACTTGGTCGTCGGGGGTGGAGCCGCCCAGCCGCCACCGTCCGCCGTGGTCGTCGCTGTAGATGGCGTGGGAGTAGTAGCGCCGGGTGTCGGCCTCGATGTGGTCGCAGGGGATCAGCAGCCGACCGCTGGTGAGCTGAATCCCCGCCCCGGGGCCGGTGGCGTACCAGGTCCAGTCGGGTCGCTTGACGGCCGCGGTGATCTCGGCCGGCGCGGCCCAGGTGCGGCCGTCGTCCTCGCTCCGGGTCACCCAGACGGTGCGGGTCCCCTGGCTCTCTCGGGCGATGATCTGCCGCTCGACGTCCACCCCGAGGTTGTGCGTCAGGAGGAGCCAGACCGTGCCGGTCCGTCGATCGAGCACCGGACAGGGATTGCCGGTGGTGTTGCCGGGATCGGCCCAGATCGCCTCCTGGGGAGACCAGGTGGACCCGCCATCCTCGCTGCGGCGCAGCAGCAGGTCGATATCGCCGCTGTCGTGACCGTGGTGACGCCGTCCCTCGCAGAAGGCCAGCAGGGCGCCGCTCCGCGTGCGCAGGATGGCGGGGATGCGGTAGGTGTGGTACCCACCGGTGCCGCTGAGGAAGAGATCCTGCTGGTCGAGCATCTCGGCCTCCCTGGGAATCGCGGGACCTTCCCGCCCGATCTCAGCCGGTGAGCAGACCTTGCCGCGGCACCCGGGGGGCGAAGTGGACGAAGGCCTCGGCGTACTGGCACCCGGACTCGATCCCGCGCCAGCGGTTGCAGGTGGTGTAGAGCTCCACCAGATGGGGCTGAGCCTTCAGGGTCTTGAGTGCTTCGAGCTTCTGCTCGAAGGCGTCGGTGATGTCGACGTAGTGGTCGGGCACGAAGCCGACGCGGGCCGCGGTGCCGATGTTCGGCTCGAAGTAGCGGATGTCGCTGATCCCCTTGACCCGCATCGTGGCGCGGACCGCGGCCTCGGAGGTCATCAGGTGGGTGGGATAGGTCAGCTCGTCGCGCCAGTGGGTCAACACGATCTGCGGCCGGAACTCGGCGATCTCCTCGGCCAGCAGCCCCAGCCGCTCCTCGGTCATCCGCAGGGGGCCGTCCCCGAACCCCAGCATCCGGCCTTCGGCCCCCATCACCGCCACGCAGGCGAAGGCCTCCTCCTCGCGGATCCGGCAGACCTCGTCGACGGCGATCCCCGGTCGCTCCTGGTAAAGCAGGGCGCTCTCGTCGGTCTCGCCGTGGCTCAGCCAGACCACCCTCACCCGTGCCCCCTGACGGATATGCCGGATCAGGGTCCCCCCGCTCCGCGAGCAGAAATCGGCCGGGTGGGCGCTGATCGCCATCAACCGCGGTTCATCGCTCATCTCAGATCATTCTCAGAAGAAGACGTACCGACTGTTGTCGCCGCGCCAGTAGACCCCCAACTCAACGCGGCCGACCTCGTCGGGATGATGGCACTCGACCGGTCCGTCCTCGGTGAGGAGGAAGACCGGGATGCGGGTCGGGTCGATCTCCCCCAGCCCCCGCTCGGAGGCGACCGCCAGATACCCGATCTTCTGGGGGTTGTGGCCCATCAGGTACGCGGTCACGGCGTCCACACTGACCGGGCTCAGGCCGGCGACGGTGAGGTTGCAGAGCACGTCCTTCCCCTGGTGGAAGGCGGTGCCGTCCCGGCCGATGACCCCCTCGACGACGTTGAGGAACCCCTGGTGGGCCTGCACCGCGTCGCAGGTGCGCTGGGCGTACTCCTCGTACCGCGTGCCCTCCTGATCCCAACGGGAGTAACCCGTGCGCAGGTGCCGCTCGTATCCCTGCTGGATCCGCTCGAGGAAATCGGGCTGGTAGTGCGCTCCCGACCCTGGCATCTTGTCGATCGCGCCCTGGATCGAGGAGCAGAAGTGCCGGTATCCCATGGCGATGGTGCCCTGAAGCGCCTTCCCGCACAGGCTGATGACCCCGAGGTTGTGGGTCTTCATCGTCGGCACGTTGATGAAGACCGCGTCCGGATCGTTCACCGGCCGGATGAAGGGGATGGAGCTGAAGACCATCCCGTCGACCGGGGTCCAGTTCAGCTCGTGGACCGCGTAGGTGCCGGGCTCCTTGTTGAAGTCGAGCAGCTCGATCCCCCGTTCGCGGGCCATGCGGACGTACCCGCGCTCCTCGAAGGTCGGCCCCATGGGGGTCGGCCCTCCCCCCTCGGCCACGAAGATCTTCCGGGCGCCCAGCTCCTGCAGCCGGCGCACGATCCCGCCGACGAAGTCGGGATCGGTGACGATCCCCTGGTCCGAGGGGGCAGGCTTCCCATCGGGGATGTCCCGGTGTTGCGAACCTACGACCACGTTCGGCTTGAGCACGAAGGTACGGCCGTCCGCCCCGCCGCTGCTGGCCAGCAGGGCCTCGGCCATGGCGTACCCCGCCTCGTGGAACGCCTCCCGATCCTCGAATGAAGCGGCGCGCGCCCGCCGGACGAACACCGCGTTCGGGTGCTCCTCTACCAGGCCGGTCAGTCCGATCATCTTCCGCTGCCTCCCCTCGGGTAATGCCTGGTCCGCCGCACCCTCCGGACGCCAGGTCCTCGGTGCCGGCCGTCCGACCGGCCAGAGCAAGGGAAAATCTCGGTACCGGTCACCACGGCGGCAAGGCAGCGGGATCGAGGCTCGGGTTCAGGTGATCTGCCGGAGCTCGTGCTCGAGAGAGGGGAGTGCCTGCTCCAGCTCTGCCAGCATGGCGGCGGCCTCGGTAAACCGTTGTTGCTGTCCGGCGGCTTCGAGCCGTCCAGCCGTCTCGGCCAGCGCGCGCACACCCAGGTTCCCCAGCATCCCCTTGAGGGTGTGGCCCGCCCGCTGGAGAGCCTCCGGGTCGGCAGCGGCGATCGCCTGCCGCATCCCCTCCACCAGCGCGGGGCTGTCCCGCAGGAACAGGTCCACCAGGTGCTGAAGCAACTCAAGGTCCTGGTCGACCCGCTCGAGCAACTCGGTCCGGTTCACCATCCGGTCGCCCGCTCCCTCGCTTGCCGCGGTCGGTCGGGACGGCTCCCCGGCGGCTCTGGTCACCTCCGATGCCGACGCGGGCGCCGCCGGGATCGGCGCGGACACGGCCTCCGCCCCCAGGACGGCACGGATCCGCTCGCGCATCTTGCCGACGGTCAGGTTCTCCTTGAGCAGGTACCCGTTGGCCTTGAGCCGGGCGACCTGCCGGACCGTCCGCTGGTCGGCGGCTCCGGTCAGCACGATGACCGGCAGCTCGCGGGAGCGGCGATCGGCGCGCAGCTCCGTAAGCACGGCCACGCCCCCCTTCTCCGGCATGCTCAGGTCCAGGATGACCAGCACCGGCCGGTAGGTCTCCACCAGGCGCTTGACCTGGGTGCCGTCGGCCGCCTCGACCACGCGGAACCCCATGCCTTTCAGCAGGCTCGACACGGTGTGCCGCACCATGTTCGAGTCGTCGACGATCAGGACGTAACGGCCTTCCCGCGGCTCTGCTTCGGCTCGGTTTTCCATCGCGAACTCGCTTTTTAACGACTATTTCGGTTCCGGATCAGGGTCGCGCGGCAGACCACCGTCGACGGCCGGAACCATCCTGCCCGAACCCCCGACCGCCGGACCGGCAGCCTCGACCCGGCACAGGGACGGACGCTCGCGGACCACCGCCGGCAGGAGGACCCGAAAGAGCGATCCCTTCCCCAGCTCGCTGTGGACGTCGATCGTCCCGCCCATGAGAGCGCAGAACCACTGGGTGATCGCCAGCCCCAGACCGGTCCCGCCGTACCGCCTGGTGGTAGAGGCGTCGGCCTGCCGGAACGGCTCGAACAGCCGATGCACCTGCTCCTGGCTCATCCCGATCCCGGTGTCCCGAACCTCGAACTCCAGCCAAGGCTCACCGGACCGCTGCCGCGGCCGGAGCTGCAGGCTGACCGCGCCGCCGCGGGTGAACTTGGCGGCATTGGACAGCAGGTTGTAGAGGATCTGGCGGACCTTGGTCTGGTCCGCGGTCATCTCCGCCACCTCGGGGGTCAGGTCGACCTCCAGGCGATTCCCCTCCTTGTCGATCAGGGGGCGGACCACGGTCACTACCTCCTCGACCAGCCCCGCCAGGGAGAAGGTCTCCAGGAACAGCTCCATCCGGCCGGCCTCGATCTTCGACAGGTCGAGGATGTCGTTGATCAGTATCAGCAGGTGACGGCCGGCCTGGGTGATCTTGGCCAGGTCGGGCTCCAGCCCGGAACTCTCTCCGGCGGCGATCTCCTCCTGCAGCAGCTCGCTGTACCCGATGATGGCGTTCAGCGGGGTCCGTAGCTCGTGGCTCATGTTGGCCAGGAACCGGCTCTTCGCCCGGTTGGCCTCCTCGGCCAGCTCCTTGGCCTCGCGCAGCTCGGCCTCGGTCCGCATGCGCTCGGTGATGTCGCTCCCCACGCCGAGGAAGCCGGTGACCCGGCCCGCAACATCCCGCAGAGCGGTGATCGAGAGGAGCACCGGAAACCGCCGGCCGTCCCGGGCCTGGTAGGTCCACTCGCGCTCGTCGACCTCCCCTTCCGGGGCCTGGGCCACGCGCGCTACGAAGACCTCGAACCCCGGCTCGATCGTCCGCCCCAGCTCCTCGGACAGCTCACGGGCGCGGCGCTGCACCTCCTCTGGATCGTGGATGAACTCCGGGGTCCGCCGGCCGATCACCTCCCCGGCCGCGTACCCGAGCAGCCGCTCGGCCGTGCGGTTGAAGGTGATGATCGTGCCGTGCCGGTCGGTGGCGATGATGGTGTAGTTGGCGCTGTTGAGGATCGCCTGCTGCATCGCCATGAGGTGACGGAGGGTCTCCTGGGACAGCCATCGCTCGGTCACGTCGCTCTCGATCGCCATGAACTGGGCGACCCGGCCCTGGTCGTCGAGGATCGGCTGCACCTCCATCTCGACGCGGTACTGCCGACCTGACCTGGCGTAGTTGACCAGCTCGGTGCGGAACCCCAGTCCCTCGCTGAGTTGCTGGTGCATGTAGGCCTTGGTCGCCGGATCGGTATCCGGTCCCTGGAGGAAGTCTCCCGGCTTCTTCCCCTTGACCTCCTCCAGCCGGTATTCGGTCAGCCGGGTGAACCCCTCGTTGATCCATTCGATGCACCCTTCGCGGTCGGCGATGACCACGGCGTTGTCCGTGCGGCTGACCACCAGGGCCAGCATCCGTCGCTCGTCGATCTGGCGCTCGAGCTGAAGGTTGGCCGCTTCCTTGTCCAGGGCGTCCTGCTCGGCCTGGCGGAAGAGCCGGTAGGAGCTGACCATCAGGCCACCGACGACGCAGGCAGAGGAAAGCGCCCTGAGTCCGTGCGCCGCGGTGTGCATGGCGTCGAACGGCCCGGTCTCGAAGGCCATGAACAGACCCTGACCGGCCAGGCCCGCGATCAGGGCCAGGACCAGCCAGGCCTCGAACGGATCGCTCCGCCACAGCCCCCGGCGGAGGTGGGCCCACAGGGCCAGGCCGAGGAAAAGAGCCGGCAGGAGCTCCGCGGGCTGGAGGACCGGTCCCAGCGGCGCCGACGAATCGGGCAGGGGAACGAGCCAGGGAACGCCGACGGTCAGCAGCAGCAGGCAGCCGATACCGAGGTAGATCGTCCGCTGGGTGATCCCCTGGGTGCCGTCCCGCCCCTCGGAGCCTGTCGGAGAACCCGCTTTGGAAAGCGAGGTCGAGTCCGGGTGGCCGCCGGCAAGGCGCCCGAACGGAGCCGCATCGAGGGAAGATGCGGTGAGTGAGGGAGCACAGGGACGTGGCCGGATCGAGAGCGATCCGGCACACGCCGGCGCCGGACACCCGGGCCGACCGCAGCCCGAATGGGGTTCTCCGACAGGCTCCTCGCTCCACCAGGCCAGGCAACGGACCGAGAACACCAGGGCCACGAACAGACGGGCGGCCAGCCGGTGCGGGGAATCGACCTCCCCGGTGGCGAGTAGATGGGCGAGATGGATACCGTCCAGCAAGCCGGCAGCGGTCAACCCCAATCCCAGGACCAGGAAGGTGGCGCTGCGCCGCCCGGTGTAGTACCGCACCAAGGCCAGCAGCCCGGCGCCCAGGGAGAGGAGGGCGACCCCCTGTTCGGCCAGGGCGTGCAGAACCGGATCGCCCCGCCATGCCGCCTGGTCGAGGGTCGCCCGCAGGATCAACAGCCCGAGAGCGGTCCCGACGAAGGCGAACGGCTGCCACCGGCCGCGGGGCACCTCAGCCTCGGCTCTGGGCATGGCGGTTCACCCTTCGGGTAAGCAGCACGCCGGGGGGTTACCTGGCGCCGGCATCAGGTGGCTGCTCCGGGCCGTGGAGCAGCGCCTCGATCTTGGTCAGCAGGCGGACGAAGTCGATCGGCTTGGTGTCGTAGTCGCTGCACCCTGCCTCGAGCGCCTGCTGGCGGTCTCCGGCCATGGCGTGGGCCGTCAGGGCGATGATCGG
>JBAZUN010000134.1:0-13057 GCA_041661365.1 Candidatus Latescibacterota bacterium | reverse complement strand
CAGGGCCAGCCCCGCTCTCATGGCTTCTCCTAGCGCTTCAGGTTGTTGGCGTTGGCGAGCATCTCCTCGGAGGTCTGGATCGCCTTGGCGTTGATCTCGTAGGCCCGCTGGGCCACGATCATGTTCACCATCTCGTCGACCACCTCGACGTTGGACAGCTCCAGGAACCCCTGGGAGAGCTTGCCGAACCCGGCCTCGTCCGGCGCGCCGACGATGGCGGTGCCCGAGGCGGCGGTCTCCAGCAGCAGGTTCCGGCCGATGCTCTTCAGGCCGGCCGGGTTGATGAAGCGGGCCAGCTCGAGCTGCCCCACGTCCTGGAAGGCCGACTCCCCGGGGAGCTTCACCGAGACCAGGCCGTTGGCGGAGATGTTGATGTCCGTGGCGTCGGGCGGGATGGTCGCCTGGGGCTCGAGCGGATACCCGTCCGAGGTGACGATGACCCCCTCGGAGGAGAGCTTGAGGGCGCCGTCCCGGGTGTACCCGGTGGTGCCGTCGGGGAGGGTCACCTGCAGGAACCCGGCCCCGTCGATGGAGACGTCGAGCGGGTTGCTGGTCGGGGTGATCGTCCCCTGGGAGAAGATCCGCTGGGTCGCCACCGGCCGGGTGCCGTACCCGATCTGCAGCTCCACCGGCACCTGGGCCCCCTCGGCCTGGGTCGCCCCGGCCAGGCGCAGTTGCTGGTAGAGCAGGTCCTGGAACTCCAGCTTGCTCTTCTTGTACCCGGTGGTGTTCACGTTGGCCAGGTTGTTGGCGATGTTGTCCACGTTCATCTGCTGCGCGATCATGCCCGTGGCGGCGGTGTAGAGGGCCCTGCTCATGGCTGCTGCTCCCCGGTATGGGTGGGTTTCATCCTGCTCGAACGGCCGGGGCTCAACCGGCCCGGCCCACGTCGTTCACGGCCCGCTCCAGGGTGCTGTCCTGCACCTGGATCGCCCGGTAGTCGGCCTCGTAGCTGCGGTAGAGGTCGATCATCCGGACCATCTCCAGGACCGGCTCCACGTTGGAGCTCTCGAGGAACCCCTGGACCACCTGGGTCCCCTGGGCCTCGGCGCGGCGGGTTGCCGGACTGGGGATGAAGAACCCGTCCTTCCCCTTCTTCAACGGCGGCTGGTACGGGGTCTGGGCCTTGGCGTTGGCGTCGTAGAGCTCGGGGAAATCGGCGAGCTGCAGCCGGCCCAGCACCTGGTCCTCGCCGGTCTGCTCGTCCCGACCCCGCACGGTGCCGGCGGCGTCGATGATCGGGGTATCGAACCGCTCGGGGATGACGATCTCGGCCCCGTCCGGGTCGAGGACCGGATACCCCATCAGGTTGACCAGCACCCCCTGGGCGCTCCGCGACAGGGAGCCGTTCCGGGTGTACTGGATCCCCTCCGGGGTGCGCACCGCCAGGAACCCCTGCCCGTTGAGGGCCACGTCAAAGGCGTCCCCGGTCTGCTCGAGCTTCCCCTGCTCGAAGTCGGTCCAGGTCCCCTCGAAGCGGTTGATCCGCCAGTCGGGATAGTCGCCGGACTGGCGCTTCATCGCCTCGCGAACCTCTCGCAGGAACATGTTGTCCCGCTTGAAGCCGGGGACCTCGACGTTGGCCAGGTTGTTGGCCACGGCCTCCTGCCGGGTGGCCTTGGGGATCATGCCGGAACCCGAGATGTAGAGCCCTTCGATCATGGTCTGGACCGCCCTTGCAACGGCAGGATGGGCACGGGAATGCGGATGGTATCCCGGGCTGCTTGAAGCAATAGGGGTGCCACCTCCGGCAAGGGCGCCGAGGAGGTCCTCTATCTTGTTGTTCTCGTTCGGATTTCCCGTGGTGCTCCGATTGCCCGGCACCTCGGCCTCCGCGGAAATCTCTTCCGGAGCAGGTCAGCGGGGCACCCCACCTCGACCGGTTTGCCGACCGTTCGGGGCTTTCGTAGATTGCCGGCAGCAACGAGCCGCGCGCGCGGCCCGACAGGCGCCCACCCTCTTGCCGCGGGAAGAGATCATGCGCAGCAGATATCCCCTCTTCGCCATCGCCGCCCTCCTGGCCGCTGCCGGCCCAGGTCTGCAGGCCGCCCACGGTGCCGGCCAGACCCTGGCCTCGGGCACCCAGGTGAGCTACTACCCGATCACCCGGGCCGAGGCCCCGATCACCGTCGACGGCTCCCTCGAGGAATACCCCTGGCAGCGGGCCGAGCAGATCAACGGCTTCGACCGGATCCTCAACGACTACGACCCGGTCAATCACCCCACGCGGGCCAAGATGCTCTGGGACGACGAGAACCTCTACATCGGGTTCGCCTGTCCTGACCCCGACATCTGGGCGATCTACCGGAACGAGGACGACGCCCTGTGGGAGGAGGAGGTGGTCGAGGCCTTCATCGACCCGGACGGGGACGGCCGCGACTACCTGGAGCTGGAGGTGAACCCCCTCAACGCGGTCGTCGACCTGAAGATCTTCGAGCTGCTCCCGGCCTGGCGGTCGGACATCGACTGGGACATCGCCGGGTTGAAGACCGCGGTCAAGGTGATGGGGACGGTCAACGACTCCCTGGCGGTCGACCAGGGCTGGACGGTCGAGATCGCCATCCCCTGGTCGGCGATGACCAGCGGCATCGGCGGCGGCGGCCGGCCCAGTCCCGGGGACTCGTGGCGGCTGAACCTCTACCGGATCGAGCGCCAGGCCGGTCGCGACCTGAAGGCCCGGATCGACGCCCTGCAGGCCCAGGCCGGGCCGCTGTTCCGGCAGCAGGCCGAGCTGCTGGCCGCTCAGGGGGTGAAGGAGCCCGAGCAGTTGCGGGGCAAGGCCCGCCGGCAGTACGACGACCTGGCCGCCCAGCTCAAGCCGCTCGAGGCCCAGCTCAAGCCGATGAACGAGCGGTTCAACGACGAGACGGAGTACACGGCCTGGAGCGAGACCTTTCAGCGGGGCTTCCACCACCCGGCGCGCTTCGGGGTGGTGCAGTTCGTCAAGTGAGCCTTTGCCAGCTCGGCCTGGCCCTGCTCCTGCCCGGGTTCCTCCTCGGGCAGGAGCGGCCAGTCGCTACCGGCGCGGAGCCGGATCAGGAGGAGCGGACTGAATCGGTCGGTCTGCTCCAGGACGCGGGGATGGTCCGCGTCGCCGGCGCTGGGATCGAGGAATTCGAGATCGACCTATACGAGTTCCCCAACCAGCGCGGCGCCCTGCCCCGGATCAATGTCTCCTGGGAGGAGGCCGCGGCCGCCTGCGCCGAGCGGGGAAAGCGGCTGTGCGCGGAACCGGAGTGGCGGCGGGCCTGCGCCGGTCCGGCCAACCTGCTCTACGGGTACGGCTCGGTCTTCGAGCCCGGGCGGTGCAACACCCCCTACCCCGTGGCGGGCGTCTGGCGCCGGGGTCAGGGCCTGGCCCGGTCCGGCGACTTCGCGGGGTGCGCCAGCGAGTACGGGGTCTACGACCTGATCGGGAACGTCTGGGAATGGACCGCGGGACGGTATACCGAGGACCAGGACTGGCGCGTGGTCCGCGGCGGGTCCTGGTTCCACAACGCCAACCTCGCCACCTCGGAGTCCCGGTACGGCCGGTACCTCTCCCCGGACTACCGCCTCGACCTGATCGGGTTCCGGTGCTGCCGCTCGGTTCCGGAACCGGGAACCCCGCAACCCTGAGCCGGCTTCGCTCGGGAAGGAATCCTCGGAGGAGCCATCCACCTGGTCCGCGAATTGCTTCGTCTACTACCCGGTTCTGCGGATGAAGAGAACCGCGGCGCTCATTCCCTGCTCCTAGAGGGAGACCGAGCGCCGTAAAGTCCATTCAAGGAAGGGACTTCGCCGTCCACGGTGAGGCCGGGGCAAGACCGACGCCGGAGGCGCGAGCCCTGCCCGAACCCCTCTGTCGGGTGACAAGGTGTCCAAGACCGTCCTGCTGGTGGGAATGACCCTCACCTTCCCCCTCGTCCTGATCGCCATGGTCCTGACCCTCCGGCCAGACCTGTTGCACCAGCAGGCGACCAGGCAGCAGTCACGGGCAATGGCCTCGGCTCCGGCCGAGCGGAGCCGATCCCGACAGACCCCGCACCGACGGACCAGTCCGCCGGCCGGCAGCGTCCTTCGCCAGCCGGACCTCATCACCCCGTCGCGGTCCGAGGCCACGCGACCGACCCCGCTGGCTCCAGACCCGGCGGCGATCCAGAACCTCGGGACCCTGAAGAAGGAGCTGAAGCAGCAGCTCGACGGGCTCAAGCGGGATCGCGATGCCATGATCGCCCACCTGGCCCAGACCCTGGCCGCGCTGCCGCCGGCGAGCGTGGCCAAGGAGCTGGAGGCCCTGGACGACGACAGCGCCGTTCTCGTGCTCAGGCCGCTCTCCCCGGCCCGGCGCCAGGAGGTGCTGGCGCGGGTCCCCGCCGAGCGGGCCCGGCGCCTCGGGCGACTGCTGCAGGCGACTCCAGCCGGCTGACCCGATCCCCCTATTTCCCAGGAATCACCGACCGATGGCCATCCTCAAGGTCTGTCGCATGGGTAACCCAGTGCTCCGCCGGATCGCGGCGGAGATCCCCCCGACGCGGGTACCTCACCCCGAGGTGCAGCGGTTGATCGACGACCTGGTCGAGACCATGACCGACGAGGCGGGGATCGGCCTGGCCGCGCCGCAGGTCCACCAGTCGGTCCGGCTGGTGGTGCTCGGCGACCCGGCTCCTGATCCCGAGGACGTTGCGGCGATCCCCCTGACCGTGCTGGTCAACCCCCGCTGGGTGCACCGTTCGGTCGAGATCGACGAGGCCTGGGAAGGGTGCCTGAGCCTGCCCGGCCTGCGCGGACTGGTGCCCAGGTCAAAACAGGTGACCGTGGCCGGCCTGGACCGCTGGGGAGAACCGGTGGAGTTGGCGGCCGAGGGGTACCTGGCCCGGGTCCTGCAGCACGAGATCGACCACCTCGACGGGATCCTCTACCTGGACCGGATGGCCGATCTGACCCGGCTCACCTTCCTGGAGGAGTACCACCGGTACTGGCGGCCTGAGCCCGAGGAAGAGGCCGATTCCGAGGACGATCCTGACGGGGAAGAGCCCGGGTAAGGCCGCGCGCCGGCCCCTCAGCAGTCCGTGGTAGCCGCCGCGCGCGCTGGCGTGGCCGGGTTTCCCCCGATGAACTCGTCGTAGAGCGTCTCCAGCCGTCTGGCCTGGGTCGCCGCGTCGTACTGGGTCGCCACGTGCCGGCGGCCGGCCCGGCCCATGCCGGCCCAGATCTCCGGATGATCGACCAACCTCCGGATGCAGGCGGCCAAGCCGTCGACGTCCCGCTCGGCCGCCAGCAGTCCACCCTCGCCGTCGGCCACGTACTCCGGGATGTCGGCGTGGCGGGTGGCCACCACCGGCAGACCGGCGGCCTGGGCGTCGAGCAGGATCACCGGCGCGCCGCCCTCGGTGTCCCCGTCCGCGGCAATGACGCTGGTCTGCAGGAGCAGGTCCGCGCGGTCCAGCTCGACCAGCAGCTCGTCGTAGGGGAGCATCCCCCGGAACCGGGTCTGGTCGGTCAGGCCCAGCTCCCCTACCAGGGCCTCCAGGGCCGGCCGGTCCGGCCCGTCGCCGACGATCACCAGCTCGAAAGGGAACGGCCGGGCCACCAGGGCCGCGGCCAGGGCCCGCAGGGCGTAGGGGATCCCCTTCTTCTCCTTGAGCCCGGCGCAGATCAGGAACCGGACCCGGTCCTCCCCCTGCCGCTCGCGGAACGGGATGCGGGCCAGGTCGACCCCGAGGTGGTGGATCCTGATCCGTTCGGGTGGGCAGCCGATCGCCGCGAGCTGGGCCTGCATGGCGCTCCCCTCGACCAGGAACCACTCCCCCTCGGTGAACAGCCGCCGGTACCGACGCTGCCACTCGGGCCTCCGGGCGTACTGGGTGGCGTCGGCGCCGTAGAACGAGGTGATCAGCGGCAGACCGCTGGCCCGTCGGGCCGCCAGGCACCGAGCCCCCTCGTACCCGAAGTGGGCGTGGATCAGCGCGGCTCGCTCCTGCCGCAGGAGGGTATCATAAAACGGATACTGGCCGGTCAGCCGGCGCAGTACCCGGTTGACCAGACGGACCGCCGGGGATCGGTCCGCGGCCGAATAGACCCGCGGCGCCGGGAACTGGGCCAGGTTGGCCGTCTCCTGGGCCAGCACCACGGCCCGGTACCGCTGCAGGCCGGCGATCTGGGCGTGGATCCACGAGCCCGCGGTGTGCAGGTACAGGGCGGTGCAGTGGGCGACCGTGCTCATGGCTCCAGGCGGACGTGCCCGGGTAGAGGGAAGACCGGTGGCAGGCGCCATTCCAGCACCCCGGATTCCCCCGTCGCGGCAAAGACCCGAGCGAAGAGCTCGCGGCAAGGCTGGTTCCGTCCGGTGTCGACGGGACAGACCCGGAGCGCCGTCAGGCCCAGGGCCTGGACCCGGCCGGTCAGGTGGTGCAGCATCGCCTCCTCGATCCCCCGGCCGATGACCCGGCAGCTCAGGCAGAACTCGACCAGCTCGGCCCGATCGCCGCGGCTCTCGAGGCAGGCCAGGCCGGTCAGCCCAGAGTCGCCGAACCGGTCGCTGACCTGGTAGGTCCAGGCCTCCCGGCCCGGTACCTCGGTCCAGGTGAGGAGCTCGGCCTCGGTGGCCCGCCGGCCGGTCAGGGTCATCTGGTTGGTCCGGCTCAGCAACTGGGCCGCGCGCACCGCGTTCCCCGCGGCCAGCGGCGAGGGCCGGACCTGAACCCCGAGCGACCCGAGCCATCCCTCCAGGGAGGGGACCTGGCGTCGCAGCTCGCGCCGCTGCCGCTCGGCGGTGTAGCTCCCGGCGCGGGCCCGGTCCTCGGCGCTGAGGCGGAGCACGTCGAAGCAGCGCAGCCCGAGAAGGATCGCCGGTCCGGCCGACGGATCGCCTGGCCACTCCGGCACCAGCACCTCGGGGAAGGCCTGGCGGACCCGGTCCCGCTCGACCGGGCTGTCGTCGAGGAAGACCGCGGCCTGCGGCCCCAGGTTCAGCTCGGCCAGCAGGTCGGCGAGGTTCCCCGCCTTGTCCTGCCAGTCGATCCGCCACCCGGCGAAGTCCTCCGGTCGCAGGGCCATCTCCGGGTGCCGGGCCAGGGCCTCCAGGGCCAGGGCCTCCTCGTTCCGGCTGGCGATGGCCAGGAGGACCCCCCGCCGGGTCAGGGCCTTGAGGGTCCGCTGCAGCTCCAGGTAGGCCTCGCCCACCGGGTCGTGCCCGCCCACCCGCAGTCCCTCCCACCCCACCTCGCCGAGGATCCCACCCCAGAGGGTGTCGTCGAGGTCGACGACGACCAGCTTGCGGACCTGGCCCTCCAGACCGCGCAAGGCCGCCTTCAGGTCGCGGATCGCGGCGAGGAAGACCTCGCGGTGGAACGGGATCCGGCCCAGGTGCCAGAGCTTGGCCGACCAGGCCCGGTCCCCGACCGCCTCGAGCCAGGAACGGGCGTCCAGGACCAAGGCCCGCGGTTCGGCCGCCAGCCGCTCAGCGAGTCTAAGGTTCGCCAGGAGGAGGGCATGACCGAGCCCGATCCCCGGCCGCAGATCGAGCGGACCGTACCCGCGCTCCCACCCGGGCAGGGCCCAGGTGCAGGCCAGCAGGAGCCGGACCCGACCGGCGGCGGCCAGCAGCAGCTCGGCATAGGCGTCGACCTCGGAGAGGATCTCCTCGTCCCCGACCGCCTCCCCCTGCAGCCGGCGGGCAAAGGCCGGGAGCACGGCCTGGGGGCGGGTCCAGACCAGGCAGACCGCCGGCACCGGATCCCAGCAGGACAGGCTCCCGTCGGCCAGAACCTGAACCGCCTGACCGAAGGGGGCGACCACCGGCTCCACCGCCGGAGCCTCGGGGTCCTGGCCGAGGAGCCCGGCCAGGTTGTCCAGGTTGAAGTCCGAGACCAGCAGGAGGCGCGGGGACGGGCTCATCGACCGGCCTGCAGGGCCGCGGTGACGTGCGCGACCAGGGCGTTCACGGTGCGGAACGGGTTGTCTGAACCAGCGAGGAGGATCTCGTCGGCCAGGTTCGGGGTACGGCCAAAGGTCGCGGTCACCTTCTCCTCCACCCCGACGATGAGGTTGACCAGGCCGAGGGAGTCCAGCGGGCCGCCCTCTCCGTACAGGGGAGCCTCGCCCACTACATCCAGCCGCTGACCTGGAGGCAGTTGCTGGTTCAGCTCGGTGATGACCGCGGCCACCAGTCTCCTCACCTGCTCCTCGCCGCTCACCGCATCCTCCCTGCTCGTAAACTCCGGGCAGTTGACCCGCGGGGTGATCACCCGAGCCGGTGGGCCAGCCACGACAGGGGCCGGTCGGCCGGGCTCCCCCGGTAGACCAGCCGGCTGTAGATGGTGATCCCCTGACCGGCCAGCTCCTCCATCCGCCGGAGGAGCGGCCCGGCCTCGGCGACGTAGAACCAAGCTCCGTGTCGACGATGCACGGCGAGAACCTCCGGTGGCAGGTGCCGTTGCACGTACCGGGGGATCTCCCGCCAGCGGATCCGCGGGTGGGACACCAGGGTGGGAACCGCCCGCTCGCATCCCGATCGGTCGATCACCCGGCCCTGGTACAGGTAGGGTAAGCGGGTCTCCACCGGGAACCGCTCGCGCCAGAGATCCTCGACGCAGTGCACGAAGGTCAGCACCGAGGGATCGACCCCCAGGCCGATGATCCGGCCGCCGGCCAGCGCGGCTTTATAGTACGGGCTCGATTCGCCGCAGGGGTACGGCGAATCGGGATGGGTTCCGGTCAGCTCCTCGGCCAGCGGACCCAGGGCCGCCACCGAGTGGGTCGGGTGGAGGCTGCGACGGGCGCCCTGCTGGCGCCGGGCGAACTCCGGGATCACCCCCATGGTGGTCGGCGTCGCGCGCACGTCGAAGACCTCGTTGCGCGCCAGCCAGGTCTCGGGCCGCTCCTTGAGCTGGGTCGAGGGGAAGAGGAGGGTCCCCTCCTCGCCGACCGCCTCACGCAGCAGGGAGAGCACCCGATAGAACGGGAACTCGAGCCGCAGACCGGCCAGGGAGACGTGGACGAAGACGACCTGTCCCGGGGCCAGGCCGAGATCCTCGGTCAGCAATCGCCGGAAGGCCGCCTCCGAGACCCCGGGCAGCCGCTCGTACTGCCGTTGCCGGCGTCGGTGCGCCAGCCCGCGTCCCCAGTCGTAGATCGACCCCGGCAGGAGCCACCGGGCCACTGTCCTTTGCAGCCCGTTGAAGAAGTCCATTCGGGCTGCGGCCGGTCCTGGCGGCCGCTGGCTTCGTGTGCCGGATCGTTCTCGATCCGGCCACGTCCCTGTGCTCCCTCGGTCGCCGCATCTCCCCTCGATGCGGCTCACCTCATGCGCCTTGCCAGCGACCGCCATTCCTCGGCCTCGCTAACCAAAGCGACTTCTTCAACGGGCTGCTAGCATCTCGCTCCTCCAGCCGGCTGGCCCCGGCTCGGGCGATCGCGGCTACACCGGATGTCCGCTTCACTTACCGCAACTGGTTCTTCGACAGGCTCAGGAAGATAGGCGGACCACCGCGGACCTTCAACAAGCCGGTTCCTTGGCCAGCCAGGCGGGAGCCCCTATGTTTCGGGCGCCGTACCCGATGCCGACGCGGACACCGGCATAGGCAACCCGCCGCGCTCGATCGCCGGGATCGTCCGCCGTTCGAGCGCGATCGGCTCGACCAGTAGAGCGTCCGAGAAATAGGTTGTGACACCGAGCGGGGCGAGACGCCCGGCCAGCTAGGCGCGCGAACGCCCTGTATCGAGAAGGAGATACAGGAAGCGAGCGGAACGACGCTGGCCGGGATGAATCGGCCCGCGAATGCCAAGGTATTTCTCGGACGCTCTACTAATACCCCTACCACGTCCCCCTGCCATGCGGACCTTGACGCACCGGATCGGGATCGCCCTGTACCGGGCAGCTCATCTTGCCGGCAGTCCGGCGCACTGGTCTATCCTCTGGCGCGACCGGTGGCCCGGCCGGGTCCACATCTATCCTGACCGCGAGCACCTCGAGGCGGCCCTGGACTGGCTCTGCCGGGCCCAGGACGCCAGCCCCGAGGGCGGGGTCTCGGCCGGATACTTCCTCGGTCGCGGCTGGGCTCCTCCTTACCCCGAGACCACGGGGTACATCATCCCCACCCTGCTGCGCGGGGCCGCGCTCCTCGGCCGACCCGAGCTGATCGAGCGCGCGGTGCGGTTGGGGGACTGGGAGAGAGCCATCCAGCTCCCCGGCGGCGCGGTGCGCGGCGGCAGGTCCCGCCTGGAGGCCGCCCCGTACCCCATCGTCTTCAACACCGGTCAGGTGATCCTCGGCTGGGTCTCCCTCCATCGCGCCCTCGGTGAGGCGCGCTTTCTCGAGGCGGCCAGCCGAGCCGCGGACTGGCTGGTGCAGGTCCAGGACGCGAACGGTCCGTGGAGCCGGCACGTGTACGGGAAGGCGGCCACGGTCTACCACAGCCGGGTGGCCTGGGCCCTCTTCGAGATCAGCGCCGAGACCGGCGATCCCCGGTACTCCCGCGCCGCCGCGGCCAACATCCGCTGGACCCTGGACCAGCTCGACGCGGACGGTTGGTCCGCGCGGATGGCCCTGGAGCCCGGCGACCGACCACTCACCCACACCATCGCCTATACCCTGCGGGGCCTGCTGGAGAGCCTGCCCTACCTCGAGGCGGAAACGGCGGCTCGGGCGAGGGCCGCGGTGGTCGTTGCCGCGACCGCCCTGACCGACCGCATCCGACCGGCCGATGGTCGCCCCGCCGGTCTGCCGGCCACCTTCGGACCGGGCTGGGTCCCCGAGGCCCGGTACTCCTGCCTGACCGGCGAGGCCCAACTGGTCGGGATCTGGACCCGGCTCCACCGCCTCACCGGCGACGCCCGATTCAGGCGGGCGGCCCGGCGGCTCCTGCTGGGGGTGAAGGCGGCCCAGGTCCTGGCGACCCGCCATCCGGGGATCCACGGCGGTCTGGCCGGATCGCGGCCGCTGGGGGGAGGGTACGTCCCGTTCGCGTACCCCAACTGGGCCGCCAAGTTCCTCGCCGACGCCCTGCTGGAGCAGGCGCCGGCCGGACTGGTCGGGCTGCCGTCCCTGCCGGGCTGACCGACCGACGGTCGTCGTGGTCGCCTGCTTGCCCGGCCGGATGGCCCCCCCGATATTTGCCCCTGCCATGACCCGACATAACCAGATCCGGCCCTGTCGGGCCGAGGTCCAGATCCGGCCCTATCGGGCCGAGGACCTGCCCGCGCTGCAGGAGATCACCGCCACCTGCTTCGAGAAGGTCTCCATCGACCGGAACATCGAGTCGGCCTTCGGAACCGTGGGCGGCCACGACTGGCGCTGGCGCAAGGCCCGCCACATCGAGGCGGACGTGGCCGGCGATCACGCCCAAGGCGTCCTGGTGGCCGAGGTCGGGGGGAAGGTGGTCGGGTACGTCACCTGCCGCGTCGACCGAGAGAGCCGCATCGGCTGGATCCCCAACCTCGCGGTCCGCCCCGAGCAGCAGGGCGAGGGGCTCGGCCGGCGGTTGATGGAGGCGGCCCTGGAGTACCTGCGCGACGCCGGCATGGAATGCGCCAAGATCGAGACCCTGGAACAGAATCCGGTCGGACCCACCTTCTACCCGAGCCTGGGATTCCAGGAGGTGGCCCGGCAGATCCACTACGTCAGGCGGCTGTGAGGACGATGGAACGGCTGAAGGAGCTGGCCGGCCGCAAGGCCGCCGAATACGTGCGGGACGGGATGGTGGTCGGTCTGGGGTCAGGCTCCACCGCGGCCCACGCCATCCGGGCGCTAGGCGAACGGGTGTCCAGGGGACTGTCGATCCGCGCCATCTCCACCTCCGAGGCCTCGTCCCGACTGGCCACCGAACTGGGGATCGAGCTGATCACCTTCGAGGACGAGCTGGTCATTGACGTGACCATCGACGGGGCCGACGAGGTCGACCCCAACCTCGACCTCATCAAGGGGCTCGGCGGGGCCCTGGTCCGCGAGAAGGTGGCGGCCTGGGCGACCACGCGCCAGATCATCATCGTCGACCCGGGGAAGCTGGTGCACCGTCTGGGCACCCGCGCTCCGGTCCCGGTCGAGGTGGTGCCGTTCGCCTGGCCGGTGGTGCAGCGGGCCCTGACCGAGCGCGGCCTGGCTCCCGAGCTGCGCCAGACCGCCGACGACGAGCCGTACCGCACCGACAACGGCAACTACATCCTGCATTGCCGGTTCCCCGAGGGGATCGACAACGCCGCCGTCACCGAGAGCTGGCTGAACGATCTGCCCGGGGTGGTGGGGAACGGCCTGTTCGTTTCCCTGACCGACCTGGTGATCGTGGGCCAGGAGGACGGCACCTGCCGGTTGCTGGAGCGACCGGGAGCCACCCGGACCTGACCTGGGACCAAGGGGGAAGCCGATGAGCCTGCTCCTCTTCTTCGCCGTATCCGCGGTCGCCCTGCTGCTGGCCTACCGGGTGGTCGGCCGGTACCTGGCCGCCACCTTCGGCCTGAGCTCGAGCGAGGACACCCCGGCCCATCTGCAGCGGGACGGCCTCGACTACGAGCCGGCCCGGGCCTCGTACCTCCTGCCGCAGCACTTCTCGGCCATCGCCGCCACCGGGCCGATCGTCGGCCCGATCCTGGCCGGTCTCTACTTCGGCTGGGGGCCGGCCTGGATCTGGATCATCCTCGGCTCGATCCTGATCGGCGGGATCCACGACTTCACCGCCCTGGTGGCCAGCGTGCGGCACCGGGCCCGGTCGGTGGCCGAGATCGTGCGGGAGTACATGAACCCGCGGGCCTACACCCTCTTCCTCGTCTTCATCTGGTTCACCCTGGTCTACGTCATCATCGCCTTCACCGACGTGACCGCCGGCACCTTCGTCACCCAGGCCAGCACGGCCGACGCCGCGGCCCCTGGGCCGGCCGTGGCCACCTCCTCGATCCTCTACCTGCTGCTGGCCGTGGCCATGGGCCTGACCCTCCGCCACACCCGGCTCAACGCCTTCCAGGCCAAGTTCATCTACCTGCCGCTGGTCTTCGTCGCCATCGTCGCGGGGGCCTACCTCCCCCTCGACCTGGGCCGGCTCTTCCCCGGCGCCAACCTTCAGCAGATCTGGGGGTACCTGCTCCT
>JBAZUN010000133.1:0-13071 GCA_041661365.1 Candidatus Latescibacterota bacterium | reverse complement strand
TCGCAACGAGCGGGTTTTCACCGCCGCGATCCGCACCCGGATCTTCACCTTCCTGCGGGGACTGCAGTCCGGCGATGCCGAGCAGGCCCTCGGCGTCCTGGAGACGGTCGACGACGCGGGAGGAGAGGCGTGGACCGGCGAGCGGCTGGCCGGGGTCCTGGAGGCGTACCTGACCGAACACCAGCGGCTCCGCCTCGACCCCGAGGCCCGCAACCTTCGGCACACCTACGTCAGGCCGTCGGAGGACCGGCAGAGCTGGAACGTCCAGCAGATGCTGGTCGATCCGGAGGAGCACAACGACTGGGTCGCCGAGCTCGAGGTCGACCTGCCCCGGTCCAGGGAGAGCGGCGCTCCGGTACTGCGCCTGCTGCGCCTGGGTCTCCTAGCAGCCCGTTGAAGAAGCCCATTCGGGCTGCGGCCGGTCCTGGCGGCCGCTGACTGCGTTGCCCTCGGTCGCCGCATCTCCCCTCGATGCGGCTCACCTCACGCGCCTTGCCAGCGACCGCCATTCCTCGGCCTCGCTCACCAAAGCGACTTCTTCAACGGGCTGCGAGGCTGACGAGGCGTCGGCCGAGGGGCTTTCCCTGCCGAAAACTACAGTCGGTGCGCGATCTCCAGGATCCGGTGCTGTGCCGCCTCGACCTCGCGGGCGTCGGCAAGGGTCGCGCCGGCGGACTCGAGGAGTCGGCGCACGAGGGTTCGCCCGTCCTCGGTCAGCACCGACAGGGCGCGCTTCTGGAGGATCGGGCCGCTCCCGTGCAGGACCAGGGCCAGGTCGGCCGGCGGCACGGCGTGCAGCAGCCGCTCCAGGTCCTTCTGGGTCAGCGAGGAAACCTCGTCGAAGCTGGCGATGGCGCGCAGCTCGGCCGGCAGGCGCGGCGGCCCGGGATAGCCGATGCTCTGCCACCCGGCCACGTCGCCGCCGAAGAGCCGGTACGGGTGGGGGAGGAGCCGGTGGGAACGGTCGGTCAGCGGCAGGTGGACCCGCCGGTGACCGTCGGCCGCGGAGAGCTTGAGGGCGATGGCCGTCTCGAGTGAGTGCCGGTAGTCGTCGCCGCTGCTGACCGGCTCCTCGCCGGTGTCGAAGGCATCGAGCAGGCGCTGGATCGTGCCGCCGAAGAAGTCCTCTGAGGATCCCTGCAGGAAATCGGGGAAGACCGGGGTCGACCGGGCCCCGGTTCCCTGGACCAGCACCGGCCGTGGCCGGGCCAGCCAGGCCTGGCCGTTCTCCCCGGTCAGCGACAGGAAGGTCGGCATCCGGCTTTCGTCCTCGGGCCGGACGATCTCGCAGACGATCCCGCCCGCGAGCCCCAGGCGTCCATAGGCCGGCACGTCGGCCTCGAGCGGGTCCGTGCCCGGCGCCACGTACCCCGGCACCGACGGCAGCTCCCACCCCTCGACCCACTCCACCTCCCGGCGGGTTGCCAGGCGCAGGGCCGCGAGCTGGACGCAGCCGGCGCCGGACATCTCGATCGGCAGCCCGCCGGGGATGGCGGCCGCGGTCGGGGCTCCGATGTTCCCGGCCTGGATCCAGTCCACGACCTGGCGCAGGTACGGGGTGGCCCAGGCGGCCTGGGCGCAACCGAGGAGGGTACCGTGTCGGCGGCAGGTCTCGACCAGGTCGTCGGCCTCGGCCAGGCTGGCGCTGATCGGCTTCTCGCAGGAGACCACCCGCACCCCGGCCCGGGCGCAGGCGGTCACCACCGGGTGGTTCTGCCCCACCGGCACCACGGCCGAGACCACGTCGGGCACGGTGCGGGACAGCAACTCCTCGACGGAGTCGAAGGTGGCGGTCACGCCGTACCGGCGGGCGAATTCCTCGCGGCGCTCGCGCGCCCGGTCAACCAGGCCGACGAGCTCGCAACGGGGATGCTCGGCATAGGTCCGCAGGTAGTGGCGACCCCACATGCCGGCTCCGCCGACGACGGCGACGCGGTAGGTGTGCTCGGACAAGGCGCGCTCTCCTGGAATGGCTCCGCCGACCACTCGGTCGCGGGCCCGGTTTACTCGCCGCTCGAACGGACTTCCCCGCGCCGCGGCTGCCACTCGCGGGCCAGTTGGCGCGCCACGGCCACCTGGTCCGGGTTCATCTTGTGGGCCAGCTCGTCGCGGTTGCGGATGGCCCGCAGACGATCCTGGTTGTCGGCCACCGGCAGGCGCCAGGCGGCCAGGTTGTACCACTTGTGGGCCTCGATCTCGTCCTTGGGGGTGCCTTTGCCCCGCTCGTACAGGGTGCCGAGGTTGTTGGCGGCGCCGGCGTGGCCGCGGTCGACGGCACGCAGATACCACTCCATGGCCTGGACATAGTCCTGCGCCACCCCCCGGCCCTCGGCGTAGGCCAGGCCGACGTTGTAGATCGCGGCCGGCTCGCCCTGGTCGGCGGCCAGGCGGTACCACCGCAGGGCCTCGGCCAGATCCGACGGCACCCCGAGCCCCTGGTCGTACATGAATCCGAGATCAAGCTGAGCCGAGGCGTCCCTTTGCTCGGCGGCCAGGCGGTACCACTTCAGGGCTTCGGCA
Source organism: Candidatus Latescibacterota bacterium (assembly GCA_041661365.1). GTDB lineage: Bacteria > Latescibacterota > UBA2968 > UBA8231 > UBA8231 > CAITNQ01. The sequence goes on along the minus strand of JBAZUN010000133.1, from coordinate 10,551 downwards.
TAGTCACGTGCCACGCCTTGTCCCAGCCGGTACAGGGCTCCCAGTCGGGCCTGAGCCGCCACGTCTCCCTGGGCCGCGGCCAGGAGGTACCAGTGCCTGGCCTCGACCCGGTCTCGGTCCACCCCCTGGCCCAGATCGTAGAGCATGGCGATGCGGCGTTGGCCCCCGGCGTCCCCCTGGTCGGCGGCCCGGCGGTACCACCTCATCGCCTCGGCGTAGTCCTGCGTCACCCCCTGGCCCAGGTCGTAGAGGATGCCCATGAGGCGTTGGGCCCGGACGTCGCCCTGCTCGGCCAGGGGGCGGGCCAGCTCCAGGGCCGTGGCGAACCGGCCGATCTCGTGGGCCCGAAGGGCCTCCTTGTACGGGTCGGCGGACGCCGGTGCGGAAAAGGACAGGAGGGTCAGCAGCGCGGTTGCCGCGCCGGTCAGGAGAGGGTCTCGCGTCATCGGGTTCGGGGGTTCGCACGGCGCCAGGGATCGACCCCGTGCTCGAGGAAGGTCCTGGCCGCGGTCTCCTGGTACTGCGGGTCGAGGCCGAGGGCCTCGTTCGAGCCGTAGTACCCGGCGATGAAGCCGCCGCCGAACGGCGCGGCCAGGCGGTCGATGTACTCCCGGGCCGCGCGCTCGATGCGGCCGTGGTCCCGAGTCTGCAGGGTGGTCTGGATGTCTACCGGACACTCGAAGTGGATCCGGCCGCCGAACCGTTCCGCCAGGTAGGTGATGCCGTGCAGCTCGGGCTGGTCGAACTGCAGGATGTCGATCCCGGTCTCCAGCCAGTCCGGGATGATCTCGCGGACAAAACCACACGAGTGCAGCCGGAAGCTCAACCCGCGCTCCCTGGTCGCGCCCACGACCCGCTGGTAGACCGGCCTGAACAACCGGCGGAACATGGCCGGGCTCATCAGCAGCCGGTCCTGGGTTCCCCAGTCTTCCCCGGAGGAGATCCCGTCCACGCCGACGTCAGCGTACCGGTGCACCTGGCGCTCCAGTATCGCCGCGATCCGCTCGAGCAGGGCCTGGACCCGGTCGGGCTCACCGGCGCAGTCGGCCAGGAAGATCTCCATGCGGCGCATGTACCGGGCGATGTCGAAGGCCATCCCCATCCCGCCCTGGACGTAGAACCCCTGCCGGTGGTACTCCTCCACCTGAGCGGCGGCCTCGGCGTAGAGGTCGGCCCGGTCGAGGTCGGGCCAGTCATAGGTCTCCAGCAGGTGCCAGCCCGCCTCGATGGCGCCGCGCCAGACCTCGCCCTTGGTGATGCTCTCGAGCCGGCGCCACTGGTTCCCCCACTCGTCGATCATCTCCCAGTACCCGTCGCGCTGGGTCCAGGGCTGCTGCCGGCGGTTGGGAGCCGGGCGGTGGTGCACCCCGCGGAAGTCGGACGGGAAGCCGCACCCCATGGCATGGGGGATGCGCGGCGGCGCGGCAAAGGCGAGGCTCTGCTGGACGATCTCGCGGCTGGTCAGGGGCATCGGGCATCCTTCAAGGTGGGACGGGACGATGAAGAACAAGCCATCGATCGGGCCGATGTCAAGGGCGTTCGGTCGGGGATCGACCCAGCCCGTCCGCGGCCACCAGCAGGGCCAGGGCCAGGAAGCACCCCGGAACCAGGTAGAAGGCCCCGGCCAAACCGGCCGGTCCGTCGCCGAGGTACCCCATCAGCCAGGTGAAGAAGCCGCACCCCGGCACCCCGGCGCACGAGAGGAGGATGAAGAGCATGGTGGTGTCCACCTCGGGGAGCCGGTCGGCGCAGCGACTCTGCACGCTGGGCCAGAACGGACCGGTGGCGATCCCGGCCAGGAAGAGCAGGCCGAAGAACACCCCGAGGTCGGTCAGCACCGGAAAGAAGACGGTGATGCCGGTGCCGGCCAGGGCCGAGAACAGGACCAGCCAGTGGAGCTGGTGCTGGCGGATGGCGTACCCCCATCCCACTCGACCGGCCACCATGCCGGCGGCGAAGCAGGCCGTGCCCACCCCACCGGCCCAGGGCTCGGGGGTGAACTGGAGCTGGATGTAGCTGGCGCACCAGAAGGTCAGACAGAACTCGCCGCCACCGGCCACGAACATCGCGGCGAAGAAGAGCCAGAAGCGAGGACGACGCAGGATGGCGCGCGCCTGGTCCCTCACCCGGCGCCAGGGGAGCGGCTCAGGGTGCTGGTCGGGGTTCCGATCCGAGCGACCGGGGAGGAGGAGCAGACCGCCCGGGACCGCGGCCGCGATCCCGACCGCCCCGATCAGCCAGCGCCACGAGACTCCGGCCGAGAGGAGGGCGCCGCACAGGAGCACGGTCACCAGCACGCCGACCGACCAGAAGGCGTGCGAGAAGTTGATGTACCGGCCCGGCTCGTCCGGGTGCAGGTCCTGGACAAAGGGGGTGGCCAGCCCTTCGATGACCCCCTCGCCGAGGCCGGCCACCATCAGGGCCAGGAGGAGGACGCCGTAGCTCGGGGTCACGGCGCACAGCGCGATCCCCGACCCCATGAGGAGGACCGACCAGCCGAACGACCGTCGCTTCCCCCATCGTCCGGCGGCAAAGCCGCACAGGAGCATGGCGACGACCATGGGGAGGGTGCGGCCCAGGGAGAGGCCGCCGCCGGCGGCCATGCCGCCTGCCGCGAGGGGGAAGCCCAGCTCCTCGGCGAGCGACACCAGCGCGACCGGAACGATCACCGACCCGGCCGCGTACACGAAAAAACTCAGGAACGCCGCGTAGTCGAAGCGGCCGAAGATCATCCGCCGCGATCGGTCCATCTCCCGGGCCTCCATCGCCCGATCCCATCCAGATCCGGCCCGGCCGCGCCGCACCGGCCGCGCCGCCGCGGGGTGGCAAGAAGGCCCCGGACCAGGTCGCCTGTCAAGGGGTCGGGTTGACAATCGGGCGGGCGCTGGTTTCGTAAGAGCGGCCCGATGACCGGGGCTATCTCCTTACTCTTCATTACTCTTCAGGTGAAAGCGGGCTTGGTGAAGGAACAGATCGAGGCCTTTCTGCAGTCCCACTTCAGTGCCGTTGACCGGCACACCCCGTACGGGGATGATCTCCTCCGCGAGTTCCTTCTCCTTGGTCCCCTCCACTACTTCATCCCGACCGCGCTGGGCGGGAGGTGCGACCGCACCGAGTCCTACCTGGAGCTGGTAGAGAGCACCTCGTACTGGTCGGTTCCCCTGGGGCTGACCCTGGGGATCGCCGGATCGCTGTTCCTGCGGCCGCTGGCCAAGTTCGCCCGCCCCGAGGTGCGCGACCCGGTACTCCGCGAGTTCCTCGATTCGCCGGCCCTGGGCGGCATCATGATCACCGAGCCGACCGGGGGCACCGACATCTTCGCCCTACGCACCGCCTACACCGAGGAGGGAGGGCGGCTGCACCTGCAGGGGACCAAGTGCTGGGCCGGGCTCACCGGGAAAGCCGGCCACTGGCTGGTGGCGGCCCGCCTCCAGCGGGGCGACCAGCTCACCAAGCGGCTGAACCTGATCTACGTGCCGCTGGCCAGTCCCGGCGTCGCCGTGCACGCCTACTTCGATGCCCTCGGGCTGCGGCCGATCCCGTACGGCGAGACCCGCTACGACGGAACCGTGGTGCCGAGCTCGCACCTGGTCTCCTCGCCCGGGCAGACCGGTCTGCGGGTGATCTACGACACCCTCTTCCGCACCCGTCTGGGGATGCCGGCCATCGCCGCCGGTCTGTGCCGCCGCCTGACCCACGAGGCGGGCTTGCGCCTCGAACAGCGCTCGAGCTTCGGCATCACCCTGGCCCGGTACGACCAGGTCCGCTTCCGGATGGAGACCCTGCAGGGGCTGTACGAGCTCAACCACCGGCTGTGGCGGTTCGGAGGGGCCTGGATGAACGCGCACGACGAGGTGACCACCGACTACACCCTGGTCAACGCCGCCAAGGTGGTCTCCTCGGAGGCCATGCAGGCGGCGGCCGACTCGGCCCTGCAGCTCTTTGCCTCGGCGGCGTACAAGGGGAACCACCTGGTCGGGCGGGCCTTCGTCGACTCGCGGCCGTTCCAGATCTTCGAGGGCGCCAACGACGTCCTGGACGAGAATACCTACGAGGCCATCCTCGGTCTCCACGGGCGGTTCGACGGCGCCGTTCTGGCGGAGGAGTTCGAACGGTACGGGCTGGAGCTGCCGACCGACCTGCCGGCCGAGGCGATGCAGTTGCTCGACGCCCGGGGCGAACGTTCTCAAAGACAGAAGGTCCAGGTCGGCCGACTCATCTCCTGGGCCTTCGTCCTGGCCATGCTGCGACGGGAAGGGGCGACCAACGAGGCCGTGCCGCTCCAGGCGCCGCGGGTTGCGGTGCGGCGGATCGCGGAGCTGGCGGCCGGGGCACCGTACCTCGACTAGAAACTAGGCTACCGGTCGGGGGCTTCCGCCTCAGGCCGGCTCGAAGTCCAGGTCGCAGTTCAGGGTGTCGCAGAGCGTCTGCAGCTCAGCGCGCAACTCGCGGATCGGGACCTGCGAGGGCACGGTCAGCCGCATCTCCATCAGGAAGAGGAGGCCGCCGGCAAAGGGCGCCGAGGCCTGCCGGGTCGTCAGCTCCTCGATGTTGACCCCACGGGCCCGCAGCAGCTCGCTTACCCGGTGCACGATCCCCGGCTGGTCCAGGGAGTAGGTCTTGAGCTGGAACGGGAGGCCGCTGACCACCCGTGGCCGCGGCCCGGCGTCGGTGAGGGTCAGGCGGAGCCCGATCCCCTCGGCAAGGGCCGTCAGCGAGGGGTGCAGGGCCGCGGCCGCGCCGTCGTCGGCCTCGATCAGCATCATGACGGTGAACTGGCCCCTCAGGTTGGCCATCCGCGAGTCGAGGACGTTGCCGCCGGCCTGGTGGAGATGGGCGGTGAGCTGCTCCACGATTCCCGGCCGGTCAGGGCCGACCGCGGTCACGACGAACTGCTGCACGGGGTTCTCCTTGTCGGTCGCTGTTCTCAGGGAAAATCGATCCGCACCTCGTCGAGCAACACGTACCCCTCGGGAAGGCGCGAGCGCCACACCGGGTAATCCCGTTCGGGCCGCAACCGGTGCGGGTCGCCGGACAGCGGTCCCATCGGCGCGATCTCCAGGGGGTGAAGGACCAGCAGGATATCGGTGTTGACCTCGCCGAGTACCGTGGCCAGCGGCAGGCGACCGTAGAAGTCGATCCGGTCGTGCCGCGAGCCCAGGCAGGTCCACTGGTCGGGGTCCGGGACCGCGGTGACGGTCTGCTCGCTCCACTCCGCGGTAACGCGAAACGGCTGACCGGTCAGCAGCCAACCCGAGCAGATCCCCCCTTGCACGGCCTGGCAGAGCAGGACGAGGCTCGTGCCCTTGGCCTCCAGCTCCCCCCGCAGGCGCAGGGAGATCCGGGCGTTGGTGAAGTCGGTGGGGAATCCCCCCTCGACGAAGCGGTTCTCGCCCTGCACCTCGCGCTGGTGCTCGCCCGGCTTCCCCGCGGTGTTGAGCATGTAGAGCAGGTTCAGGTATCCGGCGCCCGGCGGGGCGTGGTTGTAGTCGATCCACCACGGGCTGCGGCTGACGGCGCAGCCGTCCTTGATCTCCAGCGGCTTGGGGCCGGCGGCGTTGCTGATCCAGCCGTACCAGCCTCCCGGCCCCTCGTCGAACGGTTCGCGGTACTGCATCGACGGCTCCTTGCTCATGCGGCGTCGGGGGACGGACCGGCGACCCCGGCCTCGCGCTCCAGCCGCTCCAGCCAGCGCATGAGCTGCATGGCGTCGGCATAGGTGGCGCCGAGGGGGACCGGTTGAGTCCCGCGGACCACGCGGCAGAAGCAGCGCAGCTCCTCGGCCAGCATGCCGCTGGCGCCGGTCCGGTCGGCTCGGATCTCCAGGGCCATCGGCCACCGGGCCTTCTCCTGGTAGAGCTCGATCGGCCGCGGATTCGGGCTCAGGCGGGCGGCCCATCCCTCGCCGAAGAGTTCCATCCGGTCGAACCCGTCCGCGCCCATCCCCGGCGGGGTCAGGAAGCTGGCGGTCAGCGAGGCCAGGGTCCCGTCCGACCACTGCAGTTGGGCCAGGGCCAGGTCGATCCGGCCGGCAGGATTGCGGTGCACCTGGGCGCTGAAGCGGGACGGTTCGGCGCGGTCCACCATGGCCTGCACGCAGTAGAGGTCGTGGGTCATGGTCAGGTGGAAGGGGGACTCGCCGGGGAATCGGTCCAGGGTGGTGGCCGGCCGATGGCGCACCGCGTCGAGGTACCGCACCGGCCCGCAGCTCGGCAGCTCGTCGAGGAGCTGCCGGAATTCGCTGTTGAACAGGAGGACGTGACCGAGCATCAGGTTCCCCGAGTCGGGCCGGACCAGCGGCGCCAGGGCCGCGGCCTCAACGGCCGACTCGGAGATCGGCTTCTCGAGCAGGACCATCTTCCCCGCCTCGAGCAACCGTCGGGTCAGCGGCACGTGGCTGGCCGTGGTGCTGGCCACGATCCACCCCTCGGCCCCTGATCGAGTGATGGCCGCGTCGAGGTCGAGGTACCCGGGCACGGTCGGGGCCGGCGCGGCAAAGGCGTCCAGGCTGGCCTGCCGGCGGGCGACCACGGCGACCAGCTCGGTCTCGGCCAGACCCGCCACCGTCAGGGCGTGCAGGGTCCCGAACCCTCCCAGGCCGACCACGCCCAGCTTCACCGGCCGGCGACCGTCCATCGTCATCTCAAATCCCTCCAGGAGGCGCGCATCAGGGCGAGGTAGACCTCGACCCCGCGGTGCAGTTGCTCCAAGGCCAGCCACTCGTCCTTGGTGTGGGCCTGGTCGATGCTCCCCGGTCCCAGCACCACCGCCGGCACGCCGATGGCAGAGAACTGCGAGGCGTCGGTGCCGTAGAAGACCCCGCTTGGCTTTCCGTCCAGCCCCAGCCCGGCAAGGACCCGACCCACGCCGGCGGCGAAGGATTCTCCCCCGGCCGGATCGAGCGGCGGATCGAGGAAGGGCTCTTCCTGCTGTACCGCGATCTCCGGATGCTCCCGCCGCAGCTCGTCCAATAAGCGCTCCACGGCCGGGACCACGGTGGCCGGGTCCTCTCCCGGCACCACCCTCCGGTCGACCTCGATCTCGCAGTGGGCCGGGATCACGTTGACCTGGGTGCCGCCGCGGATCACGTTGACGCTGCACTGGGCCTTCCCCGTCAACGGATGGCGGCAGGTCAGCGAGGGGGCGTACCGCTGCTCGATTAGGTCGACCACGCGGAGCGTCATGGTGATGGCGCTGCGGCCCCGGGAGGGGTCGCCGGAGTGCGCGGCCACCCCCTGGGTGCGGATCGTCCAGCGGGCGATCCCGTTGTGGGCCACCACCGGCCGCAACCGGGTCGGCTCGCCGATCACGGCGGCCGTCGGACGCCATCCCAGCGCCTCGAGGTGCGGGCCGGTCAGGGCACGGACCCCGGCCTTGCCGATCTCCTCGTCGACGGTGTAGGCCAGGGCCACGTTGGTCGAGCCGCCCCGGTCCGCCGCGTATCGCCGCAGGGCCCAGAGCATGGCCGCACCGGTCCCCTTGGTGTCGCAGGCGCCGCGGCCGGTGATCCGGCCGTCGACCACCGCGGCCCGGAACGGCTCGATCGTCATCCCGGCCACGCTCACCGTGTCGAGGTGGCTCTCGAAGAGGAGCCAGGGCGCGTCGGCCGCGGCCCGGTGGATCACCAGCAGGTTGAAGCTCTCCCCGCTGATCGGCATCCGTCGGGTCTCCAGGCCGGCGGCTCCAGCCACGGCCTCGAGGTAGCGGGCCAGCTCGGCCTCGGCGTCGGGACGGCCGGAGATGCGGGAGTTCACCGTGTCGAAGCCGACCATGTCGGCCAGCAGGGCTTCGCAGCGGTCGTGGACGAACGGCGGCATGAGGGCCTCTGCGTCAGAAGGTCTCGATGGCATCGGCGATGGCGCGGCACAACTCGAGCCGGGGTCGGATGGTCCTGTCGATGGCGCCTCAATATAGCGTGCCGGCATTATTGCCGGAAGCGTCGTCGCTCGTGAGAGTCGTCCTCGACACCCACGTCCTGGTGTAGTGAGCGCGTGGCGCTGATCACCGGCAAGGCGCGGCACTATCCACCCCACCGGCGTGGCGCGCCGCCAACTGCTCCGGCCCTTACTTGACACACTGCAACCATCTTCTTAGCTCTACTCCGTCTCCCCATTGCCCGACCCAACAAGGACCAGCCCGCTCAGGTCCGGCCTTCCGCTCCGAGGCTACCCGTGTCGGCCGACATCCTTCCGCGATCCGCCCGGGCGCATCCGCAGCGCTTCCCCTGGGCCACCGTGGCCCTGACCTTGGCCGTGGCCGCGGCGCTCTGGTGGCACGGAGAGGCGTACTACCGCGTGCCGGCCGTAGCCCGGCCCGATTCTCCGCTCCACGGCACCCTCGACTCAGCCGGCTCCTTCGGCCACCGGCTGGGCATTGCCGGCGGCGCGATGATGCTGGCCATCCTGCTCTACTCGCTCCGCAAGCGGCAGCGCCTCCTCCAGCGGGCCGGGGCGCTCCGCCATTGGCTCGCGGTGCACATCTTCCTGGGGCTGGTCGGCCCGGTGCTGGTCACCTACCACACCTCCTTCCAGGTCGGCGGGATCGTCGCCATCGCCTACTGGAGCATGGTGGTCACCATGCTGAGCGGGATCTTCGGCCGGTACCTCTACGCCCAGTTGCCCGCCCCCTTGGCTGAAGGAGACCAGCGCGCCGTGGAGGAGGAGTGCCGAACCCTCGACGCGGATCTGACCGACCAGCTTCGGGGCAATGCCCCCGCCGCGGCGCTGGTGGGCCGCCATGCCGTGGATCCGGAACCGCTCGGGTCGGCCGCGCCGGGCCGCCTGAGCGCCGTGGTCCGGCACGACCTGGCCCGTCCGCTGGTGCGTTGGCAACTGGCGCGGTCGCTGCGGCGGCAGGCCGGCCTGTCCCGGACCCGCGCCCGCGCGCTGGCGCGGCAGGCTGTCCGCCGGTCCCTGCTGCGGCGTCGACTCGCCGGCGCCGTGGCCATGGAGCGGCTCTTCCACCACTGGCACGTCTTCCACCGTCCGTTCGTCTGGATCATGTTCCTCGTCATCGCCGTGCACGTGGCCGTGGCCCTGCTCTTCGGCTACACCGGGGTGTGAGATGGACACCCTGGTGATCCTCGCCGTCGCCCTGTTCCTCCTCGCCGTCACCGTGCTCCCGTACTATCGCCGCGCCCGGCGCCGCGAGGACGCGAACCGTCAGCGCCTCGAGCGGAGCCGGGCCGCCGGTCTGGACGAGCCGCCCAGCCTCCACCCGGTGGTCGATCCCGCCGTGTGTCTGGGGAGCGGCGCCTGCGTCGCGGCCTGTCCCGAGGGGGACATCCTCGGGCTGATCCACGGCCGGCCGGTGCTGCTCAACGCCTCGCGCTGCGTCGGCCACGGTCAGTGCGCCGCGGCCTGTCCGGTCAGCGCCATCACCCTGGTCTTCGGCACGGCACGGCGCGGCGTGGACATCCCGCACGTCCAAGGCACCTTCGAGACCAACGTGGCCGGGGTCTACATCGTCGGCGAGCTGGGCGGGATGGGGCTGATCCGCAACGCGCTGCGGCAAGGCCGGCAGGCCGTCGAGGGGATCGTCCGCCAGGGCCGCGGCGCCGTCGAGGGCGAATACGACCTGGTCGTCGCCGGCGCCGGGCCGGCCGGTCTGGCAGCGTCGCTGACCGCCCTGGAGCATGGGCTGCGCTGTCGCTCGATCGAGCAGGACGCTCCGGGCGGCGCCGTGCGCCATTATCCACGCCAGAAGCTGGTGATGACCGAGCCGATGGAGATCCCGCTCTACGGCAGGGTCCCCTGGCGCCAGGCCAGCAAGGAGCAGCTCCTCGAGCTGTGGGACGACGTGCTCCGCCGGACCGGACTGCAGCTCCAGACCGGCGAGCGGCTGCTGGGGGCCCGGCGCGACGGCGACTACCTGGTGGTCAGCACGACGGCCGGTGAGTACCGTGCCCGGAACCTGGTGCTGGCCATCGGTCGCCGCGGCACGCCCAACCGGCTGGAGGTTCCCGGCGAGGAGCTGGCGAAGGTGGCCTATCGCCTGCTGGAGCCGGAGCAGTACGAGGGCGAGAAGATCCTGATCGTCGGCGGCGGCAACAGCGCCTTGGAGACCGCCTGCGCCCTGGCCCACCCGGAGCGCCGCAACACCGTCACCCTGGCCCACCGAGGCCAGGCCTTCTCCCGCGCCCGCGAGGAGAACCGCGCCCGCGTGGACGAGCTCTCGACCACCGGGCAACTGACCGTGCTCCTCGACTGCCAGATCCGCCGGATCCGCCCCGACGCCGTCGACGTGGTCGTCGGAGCGGAGGAGCGCGTCCTGGCCAACCACCACGTCTTCGTCTGCGCCGGGGGATCCTTGCCCACCGAGTTGCTGGGGCGGTTGGGGGTTGCTATCGAACGGAAGTTCGGGGAGGCGTGAGGATGCGGCGGCTGTTCGGCCTCCTCCTGGCCCTGGTGCCGCTGTCCGCGGGGGCCCAGTTGCTCTCTCCCGACCGACTGGCCCGCCCCCATGCCGCGCTTGAAGGGCTGTCGAACTGCACCAAGTGCCATGTCCTGGGCCGGCAACTCGACCAGGGCAAGTGCCTGGAGTGTCACCAGG
>JBAZUN010000132.1:1130-13074 GCA_041661365.1 Candidatus Latescibacterota bacterium | reverse complement strand
CGCCAGGTCATGGACCGGATGGACGCCGAGATGGTCGACGTCCCGCGGATGTAGCCGCGATCCCGATGACGGACGACCCCGGCCGCGAACTCCTCCTGGCCTTCCCCCAGCCGGTGCTGGTGGTCGACGCTGAGTTGCGGGTCCTGGCCTGCAGCCGGCGGGTCCTGCCGCTGTTCGGCCTGCGAACCCGATCCCTGGCCGCCGATCCGCGCGAGCCGTTGGCCCAGGCCCTGGCCGCCGACCAGGAGTTCAGCGACCGGCTGGCCCTGGCCCTGGCCGCGGCCCAGCTCGGCCGACCCGGCGAGGAAACCTCCTTCGGTTGGCGGCACCGCGACCGCTCCTATACGGTCACCCTGACCGCCGTCGCCGGCGAGCCCGAGGCGTACATCGCGGTCTTCGCCGACACCACGGCTAGCGCGATCGGGGAGGACATCCAGCTCAACGCCCGCCGCTACCTCGAGCAGGTGCTCGACGACATCCCGGTCGGGGTGGCGGTCCTCAATCGCGAGCTGCGCCTCACCCTGCTCAACCGGCAGTTGCTCCGCTTCTTCGAGCGACTGGGGATCGCCGTGACCCTGGTCGACGGGATCGGCGCCCGTCTGGACCAGGTCCTGCCCGAGAACCCCGGTCGAGCGTGGCACGGGCTGGCCGAGGAGGTGGAGCGCCAGGGAGAGCGGCGCGAGGCCCCGCGCCAGGCCTTCACCGGGGAAGCCGGGGAGTTGGTGCTGGCCACCGGTCTGAGCCCGCTGCGCGACCAGCACGGGCAGGGGTGCGGGGTCATCCTGATGTGCGAGGACGTCACCCTGCAGGCCCGGCTCGAGCGCGAGCTGATCCGGGTGGAGAAGCTGGCCACCGTCGGGCAGATGGTGATCACCGTCAACCACGAGATCAACAACCCGCTCAGCATCATCTCGGCCAATGCCCAGACCCTCCGGATGCTGCACCGCGACCTCGACGAGCGGTCGCGGGACAAGCTGCTCAAGATCGAGGAGCAGGTGAAGCGGATCGCCGAGGTGACCGAGCGGCTGCGCCGGATGGACGAGGTGGCGACCAGCGCCTATATCTCCTCTGGTCCGGAGATGATCGACGTCTGGGCCGGCCAGCGGCAGGGATGATCCTGCGGACCGCGATCCCCGCAACTACCCTTCAGGAGTCTCGCGTGAAAACCTATCGCATCGCCGTCGTCGGCTGCCGCGGCCGGGGATCCGCCGCGGCCAGGGCCTACCACCAGCATCCCCGCGCCGAGGTCGTCGCCGTCTGCGACCTCCTTCCCGAGCCGCGCCAGGCCCTGGCCGACGAGCTGGGCGTGGTGGCCCGGTACGCCGACCTGGACGCCATGCTCGCCGAGGTCGGCCCGGACGTGGCCGTGGTGGCCACCGGCACCGAGTTCCACTTCGACCTGGCCTCGCGCTGTCTGAGCCGCGGCGTCCACCTGGACGTCGAAAAGCCGATCTGCACCGAGCTGGACCAGGCCGATACCCTGCGCCGCCTGGCCCGCGACCGGAGCCTCCGGATCGCGGTCCACCACCAGGGTCGGGTCGGCGCCTCGATGCGGGCCGTGCGCCGGGCCATCGCCGCCGGCAGGATCGGCGCGGTGCGGTACCTGCACGGCAGCGGCAAGGGGTACCACGGCGGGTATGGGTTGATGAACATCGGCACCCACACGGTGAACAACATGCTGGGGGTCGCTGGGCACTGCCTCGGGGTGTCGGCCGCGGTCCTCACCGACGGCCGGCAGGTGACCCCGGCCGACGCGGTCGAGGGGGCCGGCGGCATGGGCCTGGTGGCCGGGGAGCAGATCACCGCCGTCCTCGAGTTCGCCTCGGGGGTGACCGGCGTCCTGGTCGAGCACCGCTTCCCGCGGGTCGATTCCGCCGCGTATCAGCTCGAGGTCTTCGGTACCGAGGGGAGGCTGCTGTGGAAGCTGGGGCAGGCCTGGTTCCTGCCCTCGCCGCACTTCGTCCCGGGCGGTGCGGCCTGGGAGCCGCTCGAACTGACGCCGCTCCCGGGATTCACCCCGGGCCGGGCCGACGAGGCCGACTACGCCTATGCCGACGATCTGGTGCGGGCCCTCGACGAGGGCCGCGATCCGGAGTGCAGCGGCGGAGAGGGGACCCACGTCCTGGAGGTGCTGATCGGCATCCTCGAGTCCGGGGCTCTCGGCCGGCGGGTGGCCCTGCCCCAGGCCGACCGGACCCACCCCCTGCGGCGCTGGCGGGCCGAGGCCGGCCTGCCGCCGGCGGGACCGGTCCCCCGCGGGTATGGGGAGTGGCTGGCGGCCGAGGACCGTCGGCTCGGCCGGCAGGCGGGATAGATCCGCGACCCTGCGCATGACCGGCATCCTCAGACTGCTCAACCTGCGCCGGAGCGAGGTTCCCCGCCTCCTCCACGCCGCGGCGATCTTCTTCCTCGTCTCGGTCAACGACGGGATCGTCAAGAGCGTCGCCGGCGCGGTCTTCAACATCCGCCGGGGGGTCGAGCACCTCCCCCTGATGTACAGCCTGATCGCGGTGCTCTTCGCCGTCAGCATGGCCCTCCTCTCCTGGCTGACGGCCAAGGTGCCGCGTCAGCGTCTGCTGGTGGGCCTGCTGGGGGTGGCCGAGGCGGTGCTGGCGATCAACGCCGCGGCCCTGTTTCTGTTCAGGGGCCAGACCCTGGCCGGCGACTCGGTCTTCTACCCGTTCCTCTTCATCTCCTCGGAGCTGTCCCGGGGGCTGACCGGGTTCCAGATCTGGATCGTCGCCGGGTGCATCTGCTACACCTCGCGCGCCAAGGTCCTCTTCCCGCTCCTCGCCGCCTCGGCCACCCTGGGCGACATCGCCGGCGGTTTCGTCGTCCGCGGGTTGGGGGGATTCCTCGCCTCGTACCAGCTCTACGCCCTGGCGGTGCTCAACCTCGGCGTGGTGGTGCTGCTGGTCCGCTCGCTGATCCGACGGTACTTCGTCGACCAGTCCCACGCCGCCGGCGGCCAGACCGCTACCCTGGCCGAGAACCTGCGCTACTTCGGCCGGTCGTCCTATCTGCTCCTGCTCTTCGTCCTCTCCCTGGCGATCTTCGCCCTGTACACCGCGGTCCACTACGGGTTCAACGTGGTCGGCCGGGAACAGTATCCGACCGAGGCCGGCATCACCGGGCTCTTCGGGCTGTTCTACGGCTGCACTGGGGTCGCCACCCTGGTGGTCACCACCTTCCTGCTGCAGCGGCTCCTGCGGCGGCTGGGCACCGGGAACGTCTACCTGGTCGCCTCGGCGGCCTACGCGGTCGTCGGCCTGGGCCTGGCCTGGGTCTTCGGCGGTGGCCTGGCCGTGCCCGCGGTCCCGGCCGTCTTCGCCTTCAACCTGGTCAGCTTCCTCCTCCTCGACAGCGTCGTCGCCCCCACCTATCAGGTGCTCATCAAGCTGGTGCCGGTCCGCCACAGCGACGGCACCCGGATGCTGATGGAAGGCGGCTTCATGCTGCTGGGCGGACTTGCCGGCGCCGGCCTGACGGCCCTGCACGCCCGACAGATCCTCACCCTGGGCGGGCTGTTCACCGCGGTCGCCGGCCTGGCCGGGGTCATGGTGGTATGCGGGTGGCTGCTCCGTCGCGCCTACACCCGCGTCCTGGTTCAGGCCGTGCGCGACCAGGACATCGACCTGGCCGACGAGCAGGCCATGATCTCGCTGAACCGGTTGACCGCCCGGTCCCCCGAGCTCTCCCGCAGCCTGCTGGGCCACCGGGACGACGGGGTGCGGCAGCTCGGGATCGAGATCCTGCGGGCCAACCCCGGCCCCTGGGTCGAGCAGGTCTGCCGGCCCCTGTTCGACCACGAGAATCCGCGGCTTCGGGCCGCGGCCCTGGAGGCCCTGACCAGGGGGAGCGCTGACGATCGCACGGTGGAGCGCCTGCTGTCGGCCCTGGACGACCCTGACGAGGAGGTGCAGCTCCGGGCTGCCCAGGCCCTGGGCCGGGTCTGCGTCGACGCGACCGAAGGGGACCCACGACCGCGGTCCGCCGCCGGGATCGCCGGACAAGAGCGGGTGGTGCAGGCGGCCCGGGCCCGCCTGGCCCGGGGTGGTCGGGCCAGCCTGCAGGCCGAGTGCCTGCTGTTGGTGGAGATCCTCTCCCCCGAAGGTGCCGGGACCGAAGGCCGACGTCTCCTCGAACGGATGCTGGACGGCGACTCGCCCGAGGAAGTGGTCGCCGGGATCGAGGCGGCCGGCCGTCTGGGCCTCCCCGAGTTGACCGGCCGTCTGGTGGGCCGGCTGCAGCATCCCCACCCGGCCGTGCGCGAGGCCGCGGTCAACGCCCTGGCCGGGCAGCGCGACGAGATCGCCTTCGGCGCGTTGGCAGGAGCGTTGTCCGATCCGGATCCCGACGTGGTCGAGGCCGCGGTGGCGGCCCTGGGCCGCACCCCGGACGGGCCGCGGCGCCAGGAGCTGGTCGCCAGGCTGGAGACGGTGCCTCTCAAGGACTGGACCGGCCTGCTGGCGGCGCTCATCGCGATCGACGACCATCGTCTGACCCCGGCCCTGGTCGCCTCCTGCCGGGCCCGACTGATCGAGGCCAACCGGTACCTGGTCGCCGTCGAGCGATTGCGCGCTGCCTCGTCCCGGCCGGCCCTGGAGCTGCTGATCGACCAGCTCGCCACCCATAACCAGATCGTCCAGAGCGGCGTGGTTCGCCTGCTCGGGTACCTCGGGGACGTGGGGGTGGTCGGCGATCTGCTCGACCGGCTGGCCGGGGCCGGCGAGGAAGGGCGGGAGAACGCCGTCGAGCTGCTCGAGAACATCGCCGACCGCGAGCTGTTGGGACTGCTCCTGCCGCTGCTGGAGGGGGACCGGGAGACCCGCCTGGCCCGCGCCCGCGAGGCCGGGGAGTGGGAAGGCGGCCAGGTCGAGCAGGTCCTGGCCTACCTGCTGGCAGCGCCCGACCCCTGGACCCGCACCGCGGCGGTCTGGGCCGCGGCCGAGCTGGGGCTGCGGCGGTTGGTGGAGGAGCTGCGTCCGGAACTGCCCCTTGAGGTCGGCGACGGCCTGCGCCAGGCGCCGGCCGAGCCGGGAGGAAAGGCGATGACCGCGGAAGATCAGCCGCTGACGACCATGGAGAAGATCACCTTCCTCAAGGAGTCGGAGTTCTTTGCGGCCCTGCCCCTGGAGGAGCTCTACCACATCGTCCTGTCGGTGCAGGAGGAGAGCGTCCGACCCGGAACCCGGGTCATCGAGGAGGGGACCCGGGGCGACAAGATGTACATCGTCGTGCGGGGCCGGCTCGAGGTGCGCAAGGGGGCCGACCAGTGCGTCGCCGTGCTTCGCGAGAAGCAGGTCTTCGGGGACATGGCCCTGCTGGACGACCAGCCCCGGTCGGCCTCGGTGGTGGCCGTGGAGGAGACCCATCTCCTCTCGCTCCAGCGCTCCAGTCTGGAGCGGATCCTGCGGCGGTACTCCTCGATCGCCTTCAACATGATGCGGATCCTGTCGCGGCGGCTGCGCCAGGCGATGGAGGCGTGACCCAGGGCGCGACCATGAAAAGGAGCAAGCCGTGAGACGGGCGTGGCGAACGGCGCTGACCGGTCTGGGGCTGTGGCTGGCCGTTGGGTGCGGCCGGCAGGGAGCGGGGGAGATCCAGGCCTCGGGGACCATCGAGGCCACCGAGGTCACGGTGGCGGCCAAGGTCGGCGGCCTGCTTCGCCGCGTGCTGGTGGCCGAAGGCGAGCGGGTCGATTCCAGCGCGGTGGTGGCCGAGCTGGACCAGGTGGACCTCGACTGGGTGGTGCGCCAGGCCGAGGCCGCAATGGCCGTGGCCCAGGCCCAGCTCGACCTGGCCGTCCACGGGCCTCAGGCCGAGGACCTGGAGCAGGCGCGGGCCGCGGTCGAGCAGGCCGAGGTGCAGGTCCGCGCCACCGGGCTGGATCGCCGGCGAGCCGAGGCCCTGGCCGCCGAGGGCGCGGCCCCGCCCAAGCAGCTCGACGACGCCCGCAGCCGCGAGGAGCTGGCCGTCGCCGGCCTGTCCCTGGCCCGGGCCGGGCTGGCCAAGCTGCGGGCCGGCACCCGCCCCGAGCAGGTGGCCGCGGCCCGGGCCCAGCTCGCCCAGACCGAGGCCGCTTTGGGCGCCGCGCGCCAGCGGGTAGCGGACTGCGCCCTTCGGGCACCGCTGACCGGGGTGGTCACCCGTCGCCTGCGCGAGCCCGGGGAGATGGTGGCCCAGGGACTGGGCGTGGTCACCGTGACCCGGCTCGACCCGGTCCGGCTGAAGGTCTTCCTCCCCGAGGAGGAGACCGGCGCCATCCGCCTCGGTCAGGCGGTCGAGGTGCGGCTGGACAACCCGGACCTGCCGGTCCGGCGCGGTCGGGTCAGCCATATCTCGCCGACCGCGGAGTTCACCCCCAAGAACGTGCAGACCCGCGAGGACCGGGTGCGGCTGGTCTTCGGCGTCGAGATCGAGCTGGCCAACGGGGACGGCCTGCTCAAGCCCGGTCTGCCGGGCGAGGCGGTCTTCCTGTCGGTCGATGAGATGGGGCCGGGCGATGCCGACCGCCGTTGAGACCCTGGGGCTGGTCCGGAGCCACGGTCCGGTCCGGGCCGTGGACGGGCTGGACCTGTGCGTCGAGGCCGGCGAGCTGTTCGGCCTGGTCGGCCCTGACGGCGCCGGCAAGACCACCGCGGTCCGGGTGCTGGCCGGACTGCTGTCGCCGGAGTCAGGCCAGGCCCGGGTGCTGGGCCTGGAGCTGCCCGGCCAAGCGGGGGAGGTCAAGCGCCGCATCGGGTACCTGGCCCAGCAGTTCAGCCTGTACCCCGACCTGACGGTCGACGAGAACATCGAGTTCTTCTCGCGGATCCACGGCGTGGCCGACCTGGGACCGCGGCGGGAGGAGCTGCTGGCCTTCACCCGGCTCGAGCCGTTCCGCGGCCGGCTGGCCCACCAGCTCAGCGGCGGCATGAAGCAGAAGCTGGCCCTGGCCTGCACCCTCATCCATCGCCCCGAACTCCTCCTCCTCGACGAGCCGACCGCCGGCGTGGACCCGGTGAGCCGCCGCGACTTCTGGCGGATCCTAGCCGACCTGCAGGCCCGGGCCGTCACCGTGGTCCTCACCACCCCGTACCTCGACGAGGCCGAGCGATGTACCCGGGTGGGGCTGATGCATTACGGACGACTGATCCGCTGCGACCGGCCGGGCCGTATTAAAGCGAGCCTGCCGGGGGTGCTGGTCGAGATCCGCGCCGGCGATCCGCATGCAGTCCACCGGCAGCTTGCGGCCGATCCCCGGTGGCGGGCCGCCCACCTGGTCGGCCAGCGGCTCCGGGTCCGGCTCCGGGACGAGGCCGGGGCCCTGGTCGACCTCCGCTCCCGGCTCGAGGCCGACGCCGAGGTGAGGGTGGTGCCCCCCACGCTCGAGGACGCCTTTATCGAGCTCATCCGCAGTCAGGAGGAATCGTGACCCTGATGAAAACCCTGGTGATCTCCCTGGCAACGGTGCTGGCCGCGGTCAGACCGGCGCCGGCCCAGGAGGTGGTGACCCTCGGTCTGGCCGAGGCGCGCCAGCGGGCACGGACCCTGAGCGCCCAGGTACGGGTCGGGATCGAGGTCCAGGCCGCGGCCGCGGCCCGGCAGCGCGAGGCGGGCGCGGCCCGGCTCCCCCGGTTGGAGCTGTCCGGCCGGTACGCCCGGCTGAGCCGCACCCCTGACCCGAGCGTCACCGTGCCGGCCATGGGAACCTTGACCATCGGCGAGACCGTGGTCGACCAGCAACGGCTCGCCGCGGCCGTGGTCGCGCCGCTGTTCACCGGGTTCCAGCTGGAGAACGGCCAGCGGGCCGCGGCTCGGGCCGCGACCGCGGCCGAGCAGCAGGTGAACGCGGTCCGCGAGGAGCGGGCCTTGGCCGCCGAACGGGCCTATTGGGGCCTGTACCAGGCGCGGGTCGCCCGCCAGACCATCGCCGAGTCGGTGCGCCTGGTCGAGGCCCACCGGGCCGACGCGGATCGGCTGCAGGCCGCCGGGCTGCTGATCCCGGACGAGGTGCTCGAGGTCGAGGTGCGGCTGTCCGAGGCCCGCCTGCGCCTGGTCGAGGCCGAGCACCGCGCCGAGCTGGCCGAGGCGGCCCTGGCCCTGGCCGTCTCCCTCCCCCTCCAGGTCCGGCTGGCGCTGAGCGACACCCCGACGGTGGTGATCGCGCCGTTGCCGCCGCTGGCCGAACTGCAGGCTCGGGCCCGGGCTGCCCGGCCCGAGCTGCTCGGCCTGCGCGAGCTGTTGACCGGGGCCCGGCTGCAGGCCGCGGTGGCCCGCGGTGAACGGCTGCCGGCGGCCCAGGTCCGAGCCGAGTACGAAACGGCCAATCCCAACTCCCGCTTCTTCCCTCCCGAGAACCGCTGGCGCGACAGTTGGTCGGTCGGGCTCGGGGTGACCTGGACCGCCTGGGATTGGGGGCTGGTCTCCGAGCGGGTCCGCCGCGCCGAGGCCGAGGCCCGGCAGGTGGAGGAGCGGGAGCGCGAGGCCAGCGAGGGGGTCGATCTGGAACTGCTGCGGTACCGCCTCGACGCCGAGGCCGCGGTCCGGCGCCTGGAGGTGGCCGAGGTCGGGGTGCGCCAGGCCGCGCTCCGGGCCGGGATTCTGCGGGCCCGGTTCGCCGCGGGCACGGTCACCGGCACCCAGGTGCTCGACGCCGAGGTGGCCTTGGAGCGGGCCCGGCTCGAACGGGTGGGCGCCCTGGTGGACCAGCGGCTCGCCTGGGCCGGGCTGGAGCGCGCCGTCGGGGGAGGGCTGCGGTGAGCGAGCCGGCCGTGGTGGCCGAGGAGCTGTCGCGCTCCTTCGGCGCCTTCGTCGCGGTCGATCGGCTCTCGTTCCGGGTGGAGACCGGCGAGGTCTTCGGTTTCCTGGGACCGAACGGGGCCGGGAAGTCCACCGCCATCCGCATGCTCTGCGGCATCCTGCGACCGTCCGGGGGCAGGGCGCGCGTCGGCGGCTTCGACGTCGGACGCGAGCCCGACCGGGTCAAGGAGCGGATCGGGTACATGTCCCAGCGCTTCTCGCTCTACCTCGACCTCACCGTGGCCGAGAACCTCCGCTTCTACGCCGGGGTTTACGGCCTGACGGAGCGGCGCTGGCGCGAGCGGGCGGCCTGGGCCGTCGAGATGGCCGGGCTGACCGGCCAGGAGGACCGCCTGGCCAAGGGCCTGGCCGGAGGCTGGAAGCAGCGGCTGGCCCTGGGGTGCGCCCTCCTCCACGAGCCGCCGATCCTCTTCCTCGACGAGCCGACCTCCGGGGTCGACCCGATCTCCCGCCGGCGCTTCTGGGAGCTGATCCACCGGCTGCGCGCCGGCGGCACCACGGTGCTGGTGACCACCCATTTCCTCGACGAGGCCGAGCACTGCGACCGGCTGGTGCTGATCTACCGGGGTCGGATCGTGGCCCTCGACGAGCCGGCCCGGCTCAAGCGCACCGCCCTGGAAGGGACCGTGCTCGAGGTCCTCTGCGACGCCGGCGACCGGGCCGTCGAGCTGCTGCGCCAGGAGCCGATGGTCCGCCAGGTCTCTCCCTTCGGCCGCTCGGTGCACGTGCTGGTCGACCAGGCCGAGCCGGGAGCGGCCCGCGTCCGCGCCCTTCTTGACCAGGCCGGGATCGAGACCGAGGCCGTGGTCCCGATCGAGCCGAGCCTGGAGGACGTCTTCATCCATCTCATCGAGGCGGTCGACGCCCGGTCCGCGGTCCGGGGCGTTGCCGGTTGACCATGCTCGGTCGGATCCTGGCCATCGTGATCAAGGAGTTCCGCCAGATCCGGCGGGACACCCGGACCCTGGGACTGCTCCTGGTCCTGCCGGCCCTCCTCCTGGTCCTCTACGGGTACGCCCTCTCCTTCGACGTGCGCCACCTCGCCGTCGCGGTTCTCGACCACGACCGGACCGCGGCGAGCAGGGCGCTGGTCGACGGCCTGGTGCAGTCGGAGTACTTCGACCTGGTGGGACGGGTGACCAACCAGAACGAAGCGGCCGACTGGCTGGACGCCGGCCGGGCCCAGGTCGTGCTGGCCGTCCCTCCCGGCTTTGCCAAGGGGCTGGACCGCGGCGACCCGCTCCCGGTGCAGGCCCTGGTCGACGGGGCCAACGCCGCCACCGCCACGGCAGCCATTGGCTACCTGGAGGCCGGGGCCCGCGAGCACACCCTGCGCCTGCTGCGGGACTCGCCGGCCGCGACCCTTCCCGGGGCCGGCTCCCCGCTGCTGACCCTCGAGCCCCGGGTTTACTACAACCCGACCCTGGAAAGCTCGCGCTTCCTGGTGCCCGGCCTGATCGGTTTCCTGCTCATGGTCATCGGCGCCATCAGCACCTCCCTCTCGGTGGTGCGCGAGAAGGAGCAGGGCACCCTGGAGCAGGTGGTCGTCAGCGCGGTCCGACCGGCCGAGTTCATCCTCGGCAAGACCCTGCCCTACCTCCTCCTGCTGCTGGTGACCGAGACCCTGGTGATCGGCGCGGCCATGCTCCTCTTCGACATGCCGCTGCGCGGCAGCCTGGGGTGGCTGGCCCTGGCGAGCGCGGTCTACCTGGCCGGCGGCCTGGGGTTCGGCCTGTGGGTCTCCAGCGTGGCCCTCTCGAACCTGATCTTCCCGATCGCCAGCATGCCTCCCTTTCTCCAGGCCGTGACCAACCTGGTGCCGGCCCGCCACTTCATCGCCATCCTGCGCGGTCTCATCCTCAAGGGGACCGGACCGGCCGCATGGGGGCGGGAGCTGGCCCTGCTCGTGCTCTTCGCCGTGGTCATCCTCGCCGTGGCCAGCCTCCGTCTGGCCCGCGAGATGAGGACCCGCTGATGGGCCGCCTCCGCGAGCTGGTCCGCAAGGAGCTGCTGCAGCTCCGGCGCGACCGCCGCCTGCTGCCGATCCTGTTCGTGGCCCCGGTGGTGCAGCTCGCCCTGCTGGGGTACGCCGCCACCACCGATCTCAAGGACGTGCCGGTGGCGATCTGCGACCTCGACCGCTCCTCGGCCAGCCGGGCCCTTGTTCAGTCCTTCTCCGCCGGGGGGGACTTCGACCTCTGCTGTCGAGCCGAGGCCCCGGCCGACCTCAACCGGTTCCTCGACCGGGGGGAGGCCGAGATCGCCCTGGTCATCCCCGGCGGGTTGGCGCGCGACCTTCAGACTGGCCGGACCGTGTCGCTGCAGCTCCTCGTCGACGGGTCCAAGGTCAACGCCGCGATGGCCCTCAACCGCCTGTCCGCGGCCCTCCTCGGTCACGCGGCCGATTTAGTATCGCCGGGCGCGGTGGCGCTCTCCCTGCCGCGGGTGAGGGTGGAGCCCCGGGCCTGGTACAACCCGGAGCTGTCCAGCCGCAACTTCATGGTTCCCGGGGTGCTGGCCTTGCTGCTGGTGGTGCTCACCACCGTGGTCACCTCGATGGCGGTGGTGAAGGAGAAGGAGACCGGAACCATCGAACAGCTCGTGGTTACGCCGATCCGGCCGTGGGAGCTGATCGCGGGGAAGCTGATCCCCTTTGCGCTGATCGGCCTGGTCGAGGTCCTCCTGGTCCTGACCGTGGCCCTGTTCTGGTTCAAGGTCCCCCTGCGGGGGAGTCTGCCGCTGCTGCTGGCCCTTTCGGTGCTGTTCGTGCTGAACGCGCAGGGGATCGGCCTGTTCGTTTCGACCGTGTCGCGGACCCAGCAGCAGGCGATGATGACCTCGGTCTTCTTCGTCATCCTGCCGATGATGCTCCTTTCGGGATTCGCCTTCCCGATCGAGAACATGCCGCGGCCGATCCAGTACCTGACCTACCTGCTGCCGCTGCGGTACTTCCTGGTCATCCTGCGGGGGATCTTCCTCAAGGGGGTCGGGCTGGAACTGCTCTGGCCCCAGGTGGCGGCCCTGGCCGGTTTCGGGACGGCCTTCCTGGTCCTGGCCGCGGCCCGCTTCCGGAAGCGGATAGGTTGAGGCGACAGGGGGGAGGGCTTGACGGGCTCGGGGCCGTCGAGCTAGGTATGAG
>JBAZUN010000132.1:0-1120 GCA_041661365.1 Candidatus Latescibacterota bacterium | reverse complement strand
CCGGGAGGCCCGCGGTTGGGCCGCGATCGCGCCGTTTCCCGGATCGGCCTGGTCTCCGTCGCGCTGGGTGTGCTCCTCGGTCTGAGCGGCGTGGCCGGTGGCCAGGCCACGGCCAGCCCCGAGGTCGAGCGTCAGGCCCGCCGGATCTTCACCGTGGTGATGAGCCCGTACTGCCCGGGGCTGCTCCTGGCCGACTGCACCTCCTCGGCCGCGGCGGCGCTCCGCGACAGCATCAAGGCCGAGCTCGGCCGCGGTCGCTCCGCCGAGGAGATCCTCGAGGAGCTGGCCGCGACCTTCGGCGACGAGATCCTCGCCCTGCCGCCGAATCGGGGGGTGGCCCGGCTGGCCTGGCTGGCGCCGGTCCTGGCCCTGGTCGCCTCCCTGGGGATCCTGGTCTGGCGGCTCCGGCGGCGACGGGAGGCAACGCCGGTCCTCCCGCCCTCCGTGCCGGCCGTTGCCGGCGAAGAGGCGCTGCGGCAACGACTCGAGGCCGAGCTGCGCCGGGAGGTCTGACTTCCCCCCGTAGCCGAACACGGCCGATCCCGGGTGCAGGGGAACTGCCGGTCAGATCGTGAGCACGGCCCGGCGCTCGACCTCGGCCCAGTCCGGGTGGGGCTCGATCCCCGGCTCGGCAGAGGCGGTGACGTACCCGTCGATCACGCTCAGCGGTCCGAGGCTCTTCAGCCCGCGGATCTGCTCCGCGTCGACGATGAGCTGCTCGTAGTAGTCGTTGTTGGGGATGGCGGCACAGAGGTGCAGGTTGGCGTACCCCATGCCGTGGACCTGAGCCCGCATGCCGAACGACTCGGCCAGGTGGGCCACCTTGACCGCGCCGGTGACCCCGCCCTTGAACCCCACGCTCACCCGCATCATGTCCAGGGCCCGGTACTGGATCCAGGTGGCCGCGTTCCAGTGGCAGCCGTCGCTGGTCTCGGCCGCCAGCACCGGGATGTCGAGGGAGCGGCACAGCTCGGCGTAGGAGACCAGGTCGAAATCCCGCATCGGCTCCTCGTACCACAGGAACCCCTCGTCCTCGAGCACCCGACCGAACCAGAGCGAGGTGGCGTAGTCCCAGCCGGCCGAGCCGTCGAACATCAGGTCGGCCTCGTCCCCCATCCAG
>JBAZUN010000131.1:0-13129 GCA_041661365.1 Candidatus Latescibacterota bacterium | reverse complement strand
AGCCCCCGCCGCAGGTGCTTCTCGGCGGCCCACCACTCGACGGGACTCAGGCCTTGAACCCGCACCGAGCTCCACAGCGGCACCATGCCGTCGCCGTGCTCGCCGAGGACGTACCCGTGAACGCGTTGGCGGCCGATCCCCAGGTCGTGGGCGATCTCCCAGCGGAAGCGCAGGCTGTCGGAGTAGGCGCCCATGCCGATGACGTTCTCGCGCGGCAGGTGCTCGGTCAGCAGGTGCACCCCCAGCTCCACCGGGTTGGTCACCACGATGACCATCGGCGGATGGTCCGGCCGCGCCTCGGCCAAGGTCAAGGCCAAGCGCTCGAAGAAGGGCCGGTTCGCCTGGGCCAGGGCGTCGCGCGAGGCCTCGCCGATCTGGCGCGGATCGTTGGCGAAGGTGGTGCCGCCGGCCACGATGACCACCTCGCCGATGACCTGGGTCAGGTCGTCGGTGACGTCCAGCTCGGGGATGGTCTCGGCGTAGGCGTCCTGCAGGTCGGCCCGTAACCCGTGCAGCAGATAGGGATGGGGCGAATCCGGATTGCTCGCCACGAGCTGCAGGATCTCGCGGCGCTCGAGCAGGCGGTCGCGGATGATCTGGATGACGATCTGCCGGCCGCAGGCGCCGCTGGCGCCGATGATCGAGATGTCCATGGCGGCCGAAGATAGCCGGAGGCGACCGGACCGTCAAAGTCAGGGTCGACAGGGCGCCGGGAGCAGCTCGATCCCTCGATAGTCGGACCGCACCTTGAAGCGGATGCAGCGTACCGCGTTGGTGCGGGCGTCTTCGGGGCGGTGGCCGCCGGTGCTCAGGTACACGACGAACAGGGTGCCGTCGGCCAGCTCCATGGCCTTGCCGTACCCGTAGGCCTGATCCACGAGGAAGCCGTGGTCAGCAGCGGGCGCCACCCAGGTCTGCCCGTGGTCCCGGCTGAAGATCACCCGCAGCCCGGGGGCACCCGGGGCGTACGACCCGTGCAGGCAGACCAGGGTGCCGTCAGCCAGGAGGTAGAGGCTGGGCGCGTAGAGCCGCAGGCCGAAGGTCACCGGCTCGGTCCAGGTCCGACCCTCGTCGGCCGACCAGCAGAGGTCGCCCTCGGGCCGGGAGATGGCCACCAGGCGACCGTCCGGCAGGCGGGCCAGGCCCGGCTCGTAGAGATCGTGGTCGGCCCGGAAGGTCCCCACCACCGACCAGCGGGTACCCTGGTCCTCGCCGCGGAAGATCGCCACCTCCCACGGACCGCCGGGCCGGCGCTGCCCGTCGACGATCATCAGCACCGATCCGTCGGGCATGAGCTGCATCGGCCCGTCGGTCTCCTCGGCGTGGAACGGGGTCGGCAGGAAGCGGGGCTCCTGCTCCCAGGTGCGGCCGCCGTCGAAGGAACGGACCACGTAGACCCGGCTGGCCGCCAGGGGGTCGCCGCTGGTGTAGGTGAACAACGAGCAGAGGATCGTGCCGTCGGGCAGCTCCAGCAGGCTGGGGTGGCGGTCGTCCGCCGGGGTGTCGATCAGGGTCTGCGGTCGGCTCCAGGTGCGGCCCTGGTCATCCGAGCGGACGATCATGGCCCGGCCGCCGGTGGGCGCCACGATCTCCGCCGGCATCCCGATCCGCCGATACTCCTCGAGGGTGGCTGCCGGAAAGCGCAGCGGCGTGGGCGGCGAGGCGTGCCAGTACCCGGCCGAGAAGCCGACCAGCCAGGTCCCGTCCCGCAGGCGGACCGGGGACTCCCAGCCGACAAAGCCGCCGTACCCCGGGAACGGGTCAGGCGGGTTCACCTCTGGGCCGACGATGATGCCGCGGCATTCCTCGGGCGGCGTGGCCGACTCCCCACCCTCGACGACCTGCACGCGCACACTCTCCATCTCGCTCCTCCTCTTCGCTCAATCGATTCCGAGTCTCAGCGTCCCTCGCCGGCGACAAGGCGGGCCTGCAGCGCGGCCAGCAGGCGAGGCCCGAAGGTCTCCACCTGGCGGTACCCGTCCTGGATCCGGGCAAAGGGGGTCTCCCCCTCGCCCAGATAGCTCACCTGATCCAGGGCCGCGTCGATCCGCGGGTCGGCGAGGCGGCGGAGCGGCGCCTCCAGCTCAGGACGGTTCCAGGCGTTCCGGTACCCGTGTCGGTCCTGCCAGGCGGTCAGGGCCTCGACCGCGGCGATCAGCGCCGGCCGTAGTTCCACCCCCTGAATCGTCGCCTGGTCCAGGCGGGCGAAGGCGGCCCGGAAACGGAGCTGCAGGATCAGGTCCAGGCGGAAGCGTTCTGGCTCGCCGAAGAGCAAGCCGGACAACGGCCCGGCAGAGACCCATGGCCCACCGCCGGCCACGCTTGCCGCGGCTTGATCCATGGCCTTCGCGTCCGTGCTGGCCAGGGCCTGCCAGGCTGCCAGAACTCGAGCGCCCTGACCAGGGACCAACTCCTCGGTGAACCCGGCAATGGCCGCGTCCTCCACCGGCAGCCCTCGAGCCGCGCGGGCAAAGGCCAAGGTGTTGGGGAGCTGCAGGCAGTGGGCCTGGGCATTGGCCATCACCCCCCGAGGTGCCTTACCCCGCGTTGCCTCGACCACCCGGTCCGGGGTGAAGTTGGTCAGGGGAAAGCTCGGCTCCCCCTCGACCGCGCCGTAGCGGAAGCTCATCACCCGCTCGGTCAGCCCCAGCTCGCTCGCCACCTCCAGGCCGTTGGCCAGGCCCCAGGGCTCAGGGGCGCGGGCGGCCAGCAGCTCGAGGGTCTCGCGCAGCTCCTCACGGGTGCCCCAGCGGAACTGACCGGTGCGGTAGAAATCGCAGTACGCCTGCCACCCCACGTGGTTCCAGTAGACCAGCTCGATCCCCGGCCGCAGCCGGTCGAGCAGGCGCCGGTGCGCCATCAGCAGCTCGACGAATTCGCGGTTGGTCGAGCCCGGGTACCCGCCGGGATCGCTGTCGATGATCGTCACCCCGTCGGCCCGGGCCAACGGTCGGAGGAGCTCCTCGCGCCGCCGCACCATGGCCTCCATCGCGGTGCGATCAGCGGGATCCACGCGGCAATCGCAGTAGAAGAACGGCCGCTCCTCGAACGTATACCGCCGGGCTTCCTCCTCCCGAGGCGCCACGTTCGGGCAGAGGGCCAGGTACACGCGCAGTCCCAGCTCGTCGCGGGCGTGGTCGATCACCCGCGCCAGCTTGGCCAGGTGGGCCTGGTCGCTGGGGGTGAGGGGATCGGGCATGACCTCGAGTACCGGCCAGATCAAGAGGGCGTTGTACCCCAGCCGCTGCAGGCCGGAGGCGTACCCCTGCCAGTCGGCCAGGGTCCAGGTGCGGGCCGCGTATGGGTGGTTGAACGACCAGTGCTGGTGCACGTACATCCCGAGCAGGCGCTCGCTCACGAGATCCTCCGAAAAGGCTGAAGACGGCTCAGCCCCGGGCTATCAGCCCGTTGAAAAAGCCGCTTTGGTTGGCGAGGCCGAGGGATGGCGGGACCTGGCTAGGCGCGCGAGCGGCGCCGCATCGAGGGGAGATGCGGCAAGCGAGCGCAACGACGCCAGGGCTCGTCAGCACCGGCCGCAGCCCAAATGGGCTTTTTCAACGGACTGCTTGGGCCAGGGAGATCCCCCGCACCTCGCCGTGCTCGATCTCGCCCTGCCGGGGATCAGCGGCCGGGGCCACGGCGCAATAAAAGTGGTGGAGGCGACCGTCGCGGGCGATCATCCCGGCCTTGTGGGCGTACCGAGAGTCGACGCTCCCCTCCGGGCCAACGTCGACCAGCACCCGGCCGATCTTCTCCCAGTGGAACAGGTCGGTCGACAGGGCAGCGCTGTCCCGTGCGTGGCCGTCGCTGGAGTTGCCGAAGTAGAACATCACCCAGCCCTCCCCGTGGCGGAAGACGCAGGGATCGGAGACGAAGAGATCGTCAAAGGCCCCGTCCGGCCCCACCCGCAGCACTGGATTGCCCGGATGCCGCTCCCAGTGGACCAGGTCGCTGGAGAGGGCCACCCCGGTCTGCTCGCGCCACCGTCCCTCGGTCCGGTTCTTGGCGTTGTAGAAGAGGTAGTAGGTACCGTCGTGCTCCATCAGCCAGGACTTGTATAACCCCCCCGCCTCCCAGGCGCAGCGCGGGTCGGGCCGCAGCACCGGCTCGGCCACCTCCCAACACCGCAGGTCCGAGGAAAAGCACAGCCCGATGACCGCGGGTCCGGTCTCGTACCCCGGCCCGGGATAGGCGTGGTAGGTGCCGACAAAGCTGCCGTTGACCGGCCTAAGGGTGCCGCTGCCGAACAGCGCGTTGTCGCGCAGGATGCAGGTGAGGGCCGCGTTGTATTCGGTCACCGATCCCGCGGGGCCCCGGTCGAGGATGAGCCCGACCTTGCGCCAGTGCTCCAGGTCGGTCGAGGCGGCCAGACCGGTGCGGTACCCGACGCCGTCCCAGCCGATGTAGGTCATCATCCACTCGTGGTCGTGTTGGAACGGGAAGGGGCAGTCAACGGCGTGGCTGTCGAACTGGCCCAGGCGCAGCGAAGGGGACAGCACCAGTCGTCCGAGCTTGTGGGGGGTGTTCAGGGACTCGATCAGGGCTTGGGTATCCATCATGGCTCAAGCCCAGTGACCGGCGGCCTCGGCCATGGCGTGGACCGCCGCCTCGATATTCTCAAGGGGCGTGCCCGGGTACACCCCCCAGATCAGGGTGAGTCCGCCGCGCTTGGAGCCGAGGGTGGCGATGCACTGGTGGACATGCGACTCCACCTCGGCCGGCGTGCCGAAGACGGTCACGGTCTGGCGGTCGACATCCAGGTTGAGGCAGACCCGGCCGTGGGCCAGGCGCCGCAGGTGGTCCAGCCCGTTGACCAGGTCCTGCGGGTTGAGCACCGACACCCCGCAGGCGATCAGGTCAGGGATGATGTCGAGGATGTACCCGTCCGAGTGAAGGGAGACGTGCACCCCCCGCTCGCGGCAGTAGGTGAAGATGCGGCGGTAGGTCGGCCCGATGTACCGCCGCCAGGCCGCCGGACTGATCGGCAGGGCGTGTTGCAGTCCCAGGTCGTCGCCGAAGCCGATGGTGTCGACCCCGGCCTCGACCCAGCGCGACGCCACCCCCATCCAGTAGTTCTCGACCACGGCGATCAGCTCGTCCAGCTCGGGCCGCTCCTCGGCCAGGTCGAGCATCAGGTTCTCGAAGCCGCGCAGGTAGGTCAGCCGCAGGAAGACGAACCCGTGATCCGTGCCGCCGCCGCTGACCCGACCCTCGGCCCGGGCCTGGGCCGCGTTGCGGGCCGCTTCCTTCCAGTCGGTGAAGGCCGCCGGGTCCGGCGGGCGGTACCCCTTCAGGTCGCCCCATGAAGCCAGCGGATGCTCGACGCACAGGCCGTCGAGCGATTCCAGCGGGTAGAGCCACCGGCACCCCCAGGGATCGGTCTGCTCGCTCCCGGCAGCCCGGCTCGAGGTGCGGCCGATCCCGACGCTGACGTGGGGGGAGATCGACTGCAGCTTGTCCAACTGGTCGCCGTACTGCTGATAGACCGGGTAGGTGACGTGCACGTGGGACCGGACCCACGGGTCCCCCTGCAGGGCCATCTCCTGCAGGAACCGCTCCCGTTCGCTGGCCATGCCGTTGCTCCGCTGAGGGTGAGGAGGTGGAAAGCCGAGGGAGATCCCCGCCGCGATCAGATCGGCGCGCCCGGTCCGGGTGGCGCGGCCTCGGCGTAGAGCGATTCGCCCCGGGTCTCGCGCACGCGGAAGCAGGCCACCAGGGCCACCAGGGCCAGGCCGAGGAGCAGGACGAAGTAGGTCGCGTAGGCCTCGGGAGGGTACACGATCCCGTTGGCGGTGGCAATCGCCTCGGCCCGGTACCGATCGAGCACCCAGCCACCCAGGTAAGCCACGGCCCCGACCCCCAGGTACGCGGCGCAGTTGGACACGGCGATGGCCTGGGCCACGGCGTCGGGTCGGTTCAGCTCCTTCATCGAGCTGAGCGAGGCCGGGCTGGAGCAGGTCGAGGCGGCCAGGAGCACGCAGGCGACCAGGTAGAGCCAGCCGCCGGCCCGCCAGTAAATGCCCGCCAACAGGAGCACCAGCGCGGTGAGATCGAGTGTGATCGCGCCGATCAGCAGGGGTTTGCGGCGGTGCCCAGTCCAGCGCAGCAGCAGGCCGCCGACGAAGGTCATCGCCGCGCCGGTCACCATCATCACCAGCATGAAGGCCGCGGCCCAGGCCGAGCTGAGCCCGGCAAAGTCCTGGAGGAACTTCTTCCCCAGCACGGCCTGGATGCCGAAGTAGACCGGAAAGCAGATGGCCGAGTAGACCAGCAGGGGTCGGCTGCGCCGGTTGCGCACGATCTCCCAGAGCGGCCCCAGGGTAAGCCGCGCGCGTTGCCGCGGAACCGCCGGCAACCCACGAAGGGCGGCGAAGGCCAGCCCCAGGGTGAGGGTCATCAGCGCGGCCACGCCCAGCAGGGAGGCCCGCCAGCCCCAGGCGGCCACGGCCCGCTCCAAGGGCAGGGTGGCCGCGATCCCGCCGGAGTACCCGCCGAACAGGACCGCGCCCATGATGATCGGGAAACTCTGCGGCGAGAAGAGCCGGTCGATCTCCTTGACGATGCTCAGGTACATGAAGCTGGCGCCCAGGGCGGTCAACGCCCGGCTCAGGTAGAGTCCGCTCCCCGAGCGGCAGAGCGGAAAAGCCACGGCCCCCAGGCACATCACCACCCCGCCGGCCAGCAGGGCCCGGCGGCCGCCCACCTGATCGGCGGCCACCCCGGCCACCAACTGCATCCAGGCGTAGATCTGCAGGAAGACCGCCCCGAGCCCGGCCACCGCAATGGCGGTCAGGTGGAACTCGGCCTGCAGCTCGTCGAAGATCGTTCCGGGGATGGCGGTGCGCTGGAAATAGGAGAAGAAGTAGACCGAGACCATGGAGGCGACCGCCGCCAGGGTCCGGCGCCGGTCACCCTGTCGCCTTGCCGCTGTTTCCACCCGTTCCCCACCCGCCGCGGTCATCGTCCTGCCTTGAGCAGCTCCCAATAGCGGTTGTACAGGGCGATCGACTCGCCGATGTCGACCTGGTACTCGGCGCCGGCGAGCTGTTCGGGGTCTGGGTAGACCGTGCGGTTGTGCCGCACCTCGGGCGGCATCTGCGCCACCGCGGCCCGGTTGGGCGAGGCGTACCCCACCTCCTCGCTGATGGCCCGGGCCACCTCGGGCCGCAGCAGGTAGTCGATCATCGCGTGGGCCTCGGCCAGGTGTTCGGCCCGCCTGGGGATCACCAGGCTGTCCATCCACAAAATGGCGCCGTCGCGCGGATAGACGTAGAGGATCGCCGAGTCTTCCTGGGCCGCCACGTACGCCTCGCCGTTCCAGATCATCCCGATATCGGCCTCGCCGGACAGGTAGGGAACCTTGGGCGAGTCGGAGTTGAAGATGCGGACCCCGGGGACCAGCTTGAGCAGGTGCTCGTACGCCAGCCGGACCTGCTCGGGATCGGTGCTGTTCCCCGAGAACCCGAGCACGTGGAGCGAGACCGTGAAGACGTCGCGCAGATCGTTGAGCAGAAGGAGCCGGCCGGCCCAGGCCGGGTTCCACAGGTCGCTCCAGGCATGGACCTTGGAGGTGTCCACCGCGCCGGCGTTGACCGCGATCCCGGTGGTCCCCCACAGATACGGGACGCTGTACCGATTCCCCGGGTCGAACGGCTGGTCGAGGTGACGCGGGTCGAGGTTCCCCAGGTTGGCGAGCCGGGCGTGGTCCAGCTCGTGCAGCAGCCCCTCGCGGCGCATCCGGCTGACGTAGTAGGTCGAGGGCACGACCAGGTCGTACCCGGCGCCGTCGAGGAGCTTCACCTTGGCGTACATCGCCTCGTTGCCGTCGTAGGTGGTGTACACGACCCGGATCCCGATCTCGGCGGTGAACCCCTCCAGCACCGACTCGGGGAGGTACTCCGACCAGTTGAAGAAGTAGAGGACGCGCTCGCCGGCCCGGGAGGGAGCGGCCAGCAGCAGGACCAGCAGGGCGAGTCCGAGTCGGCTCATCGCGGTCTCTCCTTCAGCAGCAGTTGCGACAGGATGACCAGGACCAGCGGCACGGCGAAGAGGACCATGGCCAGCGCGTTGACCTCCGGCTTGACTCCCAGCCGCACCATGGAATAGATCCGCAGGGGGAGGATGTCGAAGGTCGGCCCGGTGACGAAGAAGCTGACGATGACGTCGTCCAGCGACAGGGTCAGGCTGAGCAGCCACCCGGCCGCCACCGCGGGCGCGGCCAGGGGGAGCACCACCTCGAGCACGGTGCGCCACTCGCCGGCGCCCAGGTCGCGGGCCGCCTCGAGCAGCCGCGGATCGAACCCGGCCAGCCGGGAGTAGACGGTCACGGCCACGAACGGCAGGCAGAAGGTGACGTGCGCCAGCAGCAGGGTCAAGAAGCCTAAAGTCAGGTGGAGGACGATGAACAGCACCAGGAGGGAGATCCCCATGACGATGTCCGGGGCGATGACCACGGTGAGGAGCAGACCGCGGAGGGCGCGGCGACCGCGGAAGCGATATCGGTACAGGGCGATGGCGCCCAGGGTGCCCAGGGCCGTGGCCAGGGTCGCCGAGGCTACGGCGATCCCCAGGGAGTTCAGCGCCGCGTCGACGAGCTGCGGGCTGTCCAGGATGCGACCGTACCACTGGAGGGTGAACCCCTCCCAGCGGGTGCCGAAGCGCGAGGAGTTGACCGACTGGATCCCGAGAACAATCAGAGGGAGGTAGAGGAAGAGGTAGGCCATTGCCAGATACATCCTGCCAAAGGCCCTCACGTCGTCGTCTCCGGGAGTCCGGTCCGTCGCTGGCTGGCCCGCCAGACCAGCAGCAGCAGGGCCATCAGCGCGGTCATGGCCACGCTCGCCGCGGCGCCGAAGGGCCAGTCGCGGGCATCGAGGAACTGCTCCTTGATGAAGTTCCCCATTAGCAAGTCGCGCGCTCCACCCAGCAGGTCGGACACGAAGAACATCCCGAGGGAGGGGAGGAAGACCAGGACGCAGCCGGCCACTACGCCGGGCAGGCTGAGCGGGAAGACCACCCGCAGCAGGACCTGGAGACGGCCGGCGCCCAGGTCGGCCGCGGCCTCGAGCAGGGAGCGGTCGAGCTTCTCCAGCACGGCGTAGAGCGGCAGGACCATGAAGGGGAGCATGACGTAGAGCAGGCCGACGACCACGGCCAGGCCGTTGTAGAGCAGGGCCACGGGAGCGTCGGTCAGTCCCAGGGCCTGCAGCAGGGCGTTGAGCGGACCCCGGGCCGCCAGCACCGTCCGGACGGCGTAGGTGCGCACCAGGGAGTTGGTCCAGAACGGAATGATGACCAGCAGGAGGAGGAGGGGCCGGCGGTCGGGGCGGGCCCGGGCCAGCAGGTAGGCGAAGGGGTACCCCAGCCCCAGGCAGAGGGCGGTGGCGGCCAGGGCCAGGCCGGCCGAGCGCAGGAAGACCGCCAGGTAGACCGGATCGAGGAGCCGCGCCCAGGCCTCCAGGGAAAATCGCGGCGCCACCAGGTCGACCTCGTCCCGCGCCAGCAGGCTGGTGCCGATCACCAATAGCGTCGGCGCCAGCACGAAGAGCGCGAGCCAGAGGGCCAGCGTGCCGATGGCCACGGTGCGGAAGGGGCTCTGCTCAGCCATCGGGGAGGACCACCTCCCAGCCGCTCACCCAGGTGGCGGCCACCCTGACCCCGGCCAGATGGTCGAGGGTCGGGTCGTCCTCGTCGAAGAACTCGCTGACCTTGAGCCGCATCCCCCCGTCGAGCGCCACCACCGTGTCCAGGGTGCGGCCCTTGTAGGTCCGCTCGACCACCCGGCCGAGGAGACGGCCGGCCGGAGGCTCGTCCGGACCGACCTCGGCCAGGCGCAGGTCCTCGGGCCGCAGGACCACCTGCACCGCGGCCCCGGGAGCCAGGTCGAGGTCGGTGTGCAGCACGCAGGCGACGCCGGCCAGCTCGGCCTCGACCCGGGCCGGGTCGAGGCGCGCCGAGACCCGGGCCGGCAGCAGGTTGGCCTCGCCGACGAAGCCGGCGACGAACCGGTTCCGCGGGCTCTCGTAGACCTCGCGCGGGGTGCCGACCTGCTCGATCCGGCCGTGCTCCATCACCGCCACCCGGTCGGACATCGCCAGGGCCTCCTCCTGGTCGTGGGTGACGAAGAGGAAGGTGATCCCCAAACGCCGCTGGAGCTGCTTCAGCTCCACCTCCATCTCCAGGCGGAGCTGGTGGTCCAGGGCGTTCAGGCATTCGTCGAGGAGGAGGACCCGGGGTCGGTTGACCACGGCCCGGGCCAGGGCCACCCGCTGCTGCTGGCCGCCGGAGAGCTGGTGCGGCCGGCGGTCGGCGAACCCCTCGAGCTGGACCATGGCCAGGGCTTCCTCGACCCGGCGCCTCGTTTCCTCGCGCAACACCCCTCGCATGCGCAGGCCAAAGGCCACGTTCCCCTGCACGGTCAGGTGGGGGAAGAGGGCGTAGCTCTGGAAGACGGTGTTGACCGGCCGCTGGTTGGCCGGCAGCCCGTTGACCGGTTGGCCGTCGATCCGCACCTCGCCGCGGTCCGGCGTTTCCAGCCCGGCGACCAGCCTGAGGATGGTGGTCTTGCCGCACCCCGACGGCCCCAGGAGGGTGACGAACTCGCCGTCCTCCACGGTCAGGTCGATCCCGTGGAGCACGGACTTGCCGGCGTAGCTCTTGGCCAGATCGCGCAGCTCGAGGGCCGGCCGCGACCCGGTCATCGGACGATCCCCTCGGGATCGACGGTCAGGCCGGTCAAGGCCGCCAGCGACGCGGTGAAGGTGTCCGGTACCGGCGCCTCCACGACCAGCGGGGCACCGTCCGGCAGTCGGCATTCCAGTCGCAGGGCGTGGAGCATCAGCCGGGGGATGCGGCCCTGGATCGCCGGATCGCCGTACCGCGGGTCCCCGGCCAGGGAATGGCCAAGGCTGTAGAAGTGAACCCGCAACTGGTGTCGCCGGCCGGTGACCGGATGGGCCGAGACCAGGGTGTGCTCGCTGGCCCGGGCGAGCACCGCGAACTCGGTCCGCGACGGCTTGCCGTGCTCGTCGTCCACGCCGGCGCGTCCCGAGCCGAAGGTCCGCACCGGCCGCTCGATGACCCCCTGGTCGACGCTGATCCGGCCGTGGGCCAGGGCCAGGTAGGTCTTGCACACCCGGCGCGCCGCGAACTCGTCGTTGAGGTGGCGATGGGCCTCGGCGCTCCGGGCGAAGAGGATCACCCCGCTGACCTCCTTGTCCAGACGGTGGACCACCCAGAGCCGCTCCCCCAGCCAGGCGGCCACCAAGGAGACCAGACAGGGCCGGTCCGGGTCGCGCTCGGGGATGGCCGACAATCCTGCCGGCTTGTCCACGGCCACCACCCCGGCGTCCTCGTAGAGCACGGTGAACGACGGCGCTGCGGCCTGGGCCAGCGATGGGGATGGCGCCGCGGGAACACCGGCCGGACTCACCAGGCGCGCTGTCGGGTGAGGAGGGTTTCGACGAACCGCGAGCGGAGCTGTTGCGCCGCGAGTCGTTGCTTGACCGGCGGGAGTCGGAGCACCGCGCCCAGCAGGGCCGCGGCGGCGCGGTGGCTCCACAGGACCTGGTTGTCGAAGACCAGGTGCTGCAGGGTTCCCCGCTCCACGGCCATGAGCACGGCCCGGTGCGCCGTGTTCACCGGCGGGATGGTCCGCCGGGGTCGCGGCTCCAGCCGCAGCCCCTGCTTGGGGCAGGCCCGCACGCAGAGGCCGCACCCCAGGCAGAGCGCTTCATCAATCCGGGCCAGGCGCCGGGAGCGATGATGGGGGTCCTCGGCCGAGACCAGACCGGTCGCGGCCACCGGGCAGGCGTCCACGCACCTGCCGCAACCGGTGCAAGCCTCGGGCTGGACCGCCGGCAGGTACCCCGTGGTGTGGATCGGCCGGGCCGCGGCGAACCGCCGGGCCGCGATCATCGCCTCGCAGCAGCAGCCGCAGCAGTTGCAGATGAAGCTGACCTTTTCCCGCACGTTCTCGGCGAACTGGACCAGGCCGCCCTGGTGGGCCTGGGCCAGCAGCTCCAGCCCCTCGTCGGCCGTGACCTCGCGGGCGTGGCCGTGGCGGACGAGGGAGGCGGCCACGTTCCCGAAGGACATGCAGATCTCCTGGGGCGCCTCGCAGGCCCGTTCCAGGTGGGCCATCTTGTGCCGGCAGTAGCACAAGCTGATCCCCCGGTGGCGGGCGCCGCGGATGACCTCGCTGGCCCGCTCCCAGTCCAGCACCTCCAGGGAGTTGTCGGCCGGCAGGGCCGGCTCGTGGACCAGGACCCGGCCCAACTGGGTCTCGCCCCCGGCGAACAGGGCCCGCAGGAAATCCTCCTCGACGTTGAGGTACTGGTAGAACAGCTCGGCCAGCAGCTTCTGGTCCAGGTCCGGCCGCACCCGCATCATGGAGAACTCGAAGAACCCCGCCATCGGGGGTGGTAGGGCGTAGTGCATCTCGCCGTCCTGCTCCACGTCCAGCAGCAGGGCGCGACCGGCCAGCTCCTCGAGCACCTGGCGCGTTTCGGGCAGGCTCAGGCCCCAGGCCCGGCTGGCCCGCGTCGCGGTGAACGGCCGCAGCGGCAGTCGCGCGACCAGGGCGGCCTCGCGCTCGCTGAAGAGGAGCCGCAGGATGCGGAAGAGCAGGTCCGAGGGGGGCGCGCCCTGGGGAAAGCGGTTGAGCCGGTCGACCAGGGCAACGTACCCGGTGCGGGTGGTCCAGTGCGCCATGGTGGGTTCAGTAGGTGCCCCACCGGTGGGCCGCGTCGTACATGGCCACCACGTTCTCGGTCGGCGAGTTGTCCTGCAGGGAGTGGGTCGGGGCAAAGCAGTACCCGCCGCCGGGCATCATGATCTCCAGGGTCTGCCGGCAGTCGACCACCACCTCGTCCACCGTCCCGTACGCCACCGGCCCGGCCGTGCTGATGCAGCCGTGGAAGGCCAGCCGGTCGCCGAAGGTGGCCTTGAGGTACTCGGGGTTCATCTGATACGCCTCGGGCTGCAGGGTATCCGCGGCGGTCAGTCCCAGCTCGATGTAGTCGTCGTAGGTCCAACTGCTCGAGCCGCAGGTGTGCAGCACCACCGGCAGGTCGTAGGCCCGGGCCAGCTCGAAGAACGGCCGATGCCTGGGCTTGATGTGGTGCTGGAA